>NZ_BATA01000061.1 GCF_000474235.1 Halarchaeum acidiphilum MH1-52-1 | reverse complement strand
ACGCCGTCGAGTTCCTCGAAGTACCGATCAGAGGCGTCGACGACGCGCAAGCGCTCCATGTAGCCGAAGACCTCCTCGATCTCCTCCGTTTCGCCCTCGCGCATCAGGCCGGTGTCGACGTAGACGGGGACGAGTTGCTCGCCGACGGCCTCGTAGGCGAGCGCGGCGGCCGTCGAGGAGTCGACGCCGCCGGAGAGCGCGATTATCGCTGTACTGTCGCCGAGTTCCTCGCGGATCTCCGCTTTGGCCTCGTCGACGAACGCCTCGACGTCGACCATCTACTTCGTCACCTCCGACCCGGCGTCGACGTCGGCGCGCTCCATGACGGCGTCGAGGAACCCGACGAACGGCGGGCTGGCGCGCGAGGGCCGCGAGCGGAACTCGGGGTGGAACTGCGTCCCGAGGAAGAACGGGTGGTCCTCGCGCTCGACGATCTCCATGCGGTTGCCGGCGTGCCCGGAGAACGTGAGACCGTCCGCGGTGAGGCGCTCGATGTACTCGGGGTTCACCTCGTAGCGGTGGCGGTGACGCTCCGTGCACTCGGTGTCACCGTAGACGTCCGCGGCGAGCGTCCCCTCGTCGATCTCGGTGACGTGCGCGCCGAGGCGCATCGTCCCGCCGAGGTCTTCGAGGTCGTACTGCTCGGGCAGGAGGTCGATGACGGGATGGGGCGTGCCCTGCTCGATCTCGGCGGAGTGGGCGCCCTCCAGTCCGACGACGTTCCGGGCGTGCTCGACGACGGCGAGTTGGAAGCCGAGACAGAGCCCGAGGAAGGGGACGTCGTGTTCGCGGGCGTAGCGGACGGCGTCGATCTTTCCGCGGGTGCCGCGCGCGCCGAAGCCGCCGGGGACGACGACGCCATCGGCGTTCCGCAGGCGCTCCTCGTGCTCGTCGGCCATCTCGTCGGCGTCGACCCACTCGACGTTCACGTCGACCTGCTTCTGGAGACCGGCGTGCTTGAGCGCCTCGTGGATGCTGATGTAGGCGTCCTCGAGGGCGTACTTCCCCACGAGCGCGACGTCGACCTCGCCCGCGGCGTCGCGCGTCACGATGTCGCGCCACTCCGTCGAGCGTTCGTCGGGCACGAGCGCGTCGTCCGCGATGGCGAGGCGCTCCATGACGTACTCGTCGAGTCCCTCCTCTTCGAGGACGAGCGGGACGTGGTAGATGTCATCGACGTCCGGATTGCTGAAGACGGCCTCGGTGTCGACGTCGCAGAAGAGCGCGATCTTCTCCTTGACGTCCGGATCGAGGCGCTCGGGGTTGCGCCCGACGAGGATGTCCGGCTGGAGACCGATACTCCGTAACTCCTTCACGGAGTGCTGGGTGGGCTTGGTCTTCTGCTCGCCGTTCTTCGAGTTCGGGACGAGCGTGACGTGCGTGAAGAGGAGGTCCTCCTCGTCCTGCTCGTGACTGAACTGACGGAGGGCCTCGAGGTAGGGCATCCCCTCGATGTCGCCGACGGTCCCGCCGATCTCGACGATGCAGACGTCCGTCCCCTCGGCGGCCTCGCGGATGCGGCGCTTGATGTCGTCCGTGACGTGCGGGATCACCTGCACGGTCTTCCCGAGGTAGTCGCCGGCGCGCTCGCGCTCGATGACCTCCTGATAGACCTTGCCGGTCGTGACGTTGTGGTCGGAGGTCATGTCGACGTCGAGGAAGCGCTCGTAGTTGCCTAAATCGAGGTCGACCTCCCCACCGTCCTTCAGCACGTACACCTCGCCGTGCTGATAGGGGTTCATGGTGCCCGCGTCCACGTTGAGGTACGGGTCGACCTTCACGGCGGTGACGTCGAAGCCCGCGTTCGTGAGGAGGCGACCGAGGCTCGCGGCGGTGATGCCCTTCCCGAGGCCGGACATCACGCCGCCGGTGACGAAGACGAACTTGTTCCCCAAATCGGGGTCGTATCCGGTCTCCTGCGGCATACTGCGTCTCCGGACGAAGCGATGAAAACGGTTTCGGAGGCGCCCCGGTGATGTGACCGGCTGGCACGCGCTCCGGACGCGTTTCGTCGGACGCGCGTCCAGCGAGAGCCGGTTCGTAGTGCCCGGAACCGCAGAACTAACAGCGCGCCGCTCGATCCCCCGCATATGTCCGAGACCATGCGCGCGGTCGAAGTCCCCGAGGCGGGCGCCGACTTCGAAGTCACGGAGAAGCCGGTCCCCGAACCCGCCGCGGACGAGGTCCGCGTCGCCATCGAGGCCTGCGGCGTCTGCCACAGCGACGAGATCACGAAGGAGGGTCTCTACCCCCGCATCGAGTTCCCCCGCGTGCCCGGCCACGAGGTCGTCGGCTACGTCGACGCGGTCGGCGCGGACGTCACCGAGTGGGAGGCGGGCGAGCGCGTCGGCGTCGGCTGGCACGGCGGCCACTGTTTCACCTGCGAGGCCTGCCGCCGCGGCGACTTCATCAACTGCGAGAACGCCGACGTGACGGGTCTCGACTTCGACGGCGGCTACGCCGAGTACACCGTCGCGCCCCGCGAGGCGCTCGCGGCCGTCCCGGACGGACTCGACGCGGTGGACGCCGCGCCGCTCCTCTGTGCGGGCATCACGACGTTCAACGCGCTGCGGAACAGCGACGCGCGCCCCGGCGACCTCGTGGCCGTGCAGGGCGTCGGCGGCCTCGGCCACCTCGGCATCCAGTACGCCCACGAGGCCGGCTTCGAGGTCGTCGCGCTCTCCCGCGGCACCGAGAAGGAGACACACGCCCGCGAACTCGGCGCCGACCACTACGTCGATACCGAGGCCGAAGACCCCGCCGAAGCCCTCCAAAAGCTCGGCGGCGCGAGCGTCGTCCTCGCCACCGCGCCCTCGGCGCCCGCCATCGAGTCCGTCGTCGGCGGTCTCGGCACCGACGGCGAGGTGCTCGCGGTCGGCATCCCCGAGTCCCCCGTGGGCGTCCACGCGGGCATGCTCGTCGGCACCCGCGGCTCCGTCTCCGGGTGGGCCTCCGGCACCGCGAAGGACTCGCAGGACACCCTCGAGTTCAGCGCGCTCCGCGACGTCACCCCGGAGATCGAGACGTTCGATCTCGCGGACGCCGCCGAGGCCTACGACCGCATGATGGCGAGCGAGGTCCGCTTCCGCGCGGTCCTCGAACCGTAGGCACGACGCGCCCCTTCCCCGACGGTTTTTCTCGCGGCGCCCCGAGAGCCGAACATGGTAACCGACGAGACGATGCGCGCGGTCGTCGCCCCCGAGGAAGGCGCGGCGTTCGAGACGCGAGAACTGCCCATTCCCGAACCCGACGCCGACGAGATCCGGATCGAGGTCGAGGCCTGCGGCGTCTGCGGCGGCGACGACGCCGCACGAAGGGGCCACGAGTACGGCGGCGGACTGGAGTACCCCCGCGTGCCCGGTCACGAGATCGTCGGCTACGTCGACGCGGTCGGCGCGGACGTCACCGAGTGGGAGGCGGGGGAGCGCGTCGGCGTCGGCTGGCACGCCGGGCACTGTTTCACCTGCGAGGCCTGTCGCCGCGGCGACTTCCACTCCTGCGAGAACGCCGAGGTGACGGGCGTGCACCGCGACGGCGGATGGGCGGAGTACGCGCTCGCGAGTCGCGAGGCCGTCGCGAGCGTTCCCGAGTCCTTTGACGCCGTCGAGGCCGCACCGCTCCTCTGTGCCGGCCTGACGACGTTCAACGCGCTGCGGAACAGCGACGCGCGCCCCGGCGACCTCGTGGCCGTGCAGGGCGTCGGCGGCCTCGGCCACCTCGGTCTCCAGTACGCCCACGAGGCCGGCTTCGAGACGGTCGCGCTCTCCCGCGGCACCGAGAAGAGAGAGCACGCCCTCGAACTCGGCGCCGACCACTACGTCGACGCCGAGCGCGAGGACCCCGCCGAAGCCCTCCAAAAGCTCGGCGGCGCGAGCGTCGTCCTCGCCACCGCGCCCGCCGCGCCCGCCATCGAGTCCGTCGTCGGCGGTCTCACGACGGACGGACAGGTCGTCGCCGTCGGCGTCCCCGAGGAACCGGTCGGCGTCCACGTCGGGCAGCTCGTCGGCACCCGCGGCGCGGTCGAGGGATGGGCCTCCGGCACCGCGCTCGACGCCGAGGAGACGCTGGACTTCAGCGGGCTTCGCGAGATCACCCCCGAGGTGGAGGTCTTCGACCTCGGCGACGCGGAGGACGCCTACCAGCGGATGCTGAACAGCGACGTGCGCTTCCGCGCCGTCCTCACCCCCTGAGTTCGGCGGCGAGGAACGAGCCGATCGATGCAGCGGCGACGTCCGTCGACCCCGCGACGGCGTGGCCGGTGGCGAGCGCGGTCACCGTCGCGCCCGCGTCTCGGGCGGCAGCGACGGCCGGGCGCCAGTCCGCCGTCGTATCGCGCTCGCCGTAGACGACGTACAGCGGGACGTCGATATCGCGGACGGCCGTGACGACGTCGAGACCGTCGGCGGCGAGGCGCGTCGGCGCGAGGAGCGCGACGGCGCGGAGCGACACCTCGACGCTCGCGGCGGCGAGCGCGGCGATCGCCGCCCCGAAGCTGTACCCGATACAGCCGACGCGCTCGTAGCGTTCGGTCGCCCACCGGAGGGCGTTTCTGGCGTCCTCGCGCTCGCCGTATCCGCCGTCCCAGTCGCCGTAGTCGATGCGGAGACAGGCGATCCCGCGGGCCGTGAGAGCGTCGCTGACGGCGAGCAGGCGCGCGTCGCCGCGGTGGCCGCCGCGTCGCGGATGCGGGGGGCACGCGACGGCGCAGGCGTCGGTGTCGGTCGCGTCGTCCGGGACGTCCAGCGCCGTCTCGACGCGTCGCGCGCCCGGAACGAGGACGGTCTCACCGCTCACGCGTCCACAAAACGGGTGAGGACTATTAACCTTCGACCCGCTAGACCGATCCATGGGTCTGCTCTCGCGCGCCTCCTACGTCGTCCGCTCGAAGGTCAATTCGCTCCTCAACCGGGCGGAGGACCCGACGGAGTCGCTGGACTACTCGTACGAACAGATGCGCGACGAGCTGAAGGACGTCGAGCGCGGGCTGGCCGACCTCGTCGCGCAGAAGAAACGACTGGAAGTGCAACGCGAGCGCCTGCAGAAGAACGTCGAGAAGCACAACGAGCAGGCGCGCGAGGCGATGCGCCAAGACAGGGAGGACCTCGCGCGACGCGCCCTCGAGAAGAAGCAGAGCAAGCTCGCGAGCATCGAGGAGATGGAAGAACAGATCTCCTCGCTCGAATCCACGCAATCGGACTTGGAGGAGAAGAAGAGCCAGCTCCAAGAGCGCATCGAGCGCTTCCGCACGAAGAAGGAGACGATGAAGGCGCGCTACGAGGCCGCGGAAGCGCAGAACCGCGTCTCGGAGGCGATGACGGGGGTCGGCGACGAGATGGCGGACGTGGGGCGCGCGGTCGAGCGCGCGGAGGAGAAGACGGACGAGATGGAGTCGCGCGCGGCGGCGATGGACGAACTCACGGAGCGCGGCGTCTTCGAGGACAAGCTGAGCGACGAGGACGCCATCGACCGCGAGCTCTCGCAGGGGCGCGCGGACCGCGAGGTGGAGGCCGAGTTGGAGACGCTGCGCGCGGAGAGCGAGAGCAAGAGCGAGAGCGGGGAGACGAGCGAGGCGAGCGCCGACGCGGACCGCGAGGCGAGCGCCGACGCGAGCGACGTGGACGAATCGGCGGTCGACGAGTCGGCGGTCGAGGCCGAGCTCGAAGAACTCCGCGAGGAAGAGGGGGGGAGCGAGTCGAAGGCGTAGGCCGGCCGCCGGTCCTTTTCCCTCGGCGGGCGTGGATCACCCATGTCGAGCGGAGACGACCGACCGAGCGATACGATGCGCGAGCGGGTGCCGGAGAACAGCCGGACGTTCTGGGTGCTCCTCGAGGCCGACCGGTGGCTCGTCGCGGGCTGCATCCTCGGCTCGGTGTTCCTCGCGCTCGTCGCCGCGGGACTCCTCCACCCGACGCCGGTGAAGACGCTGTTGACCCGCGGCGACCCCCTCGAAACGCTGTATCAGGCGCTCGTCGGCTCGACGATCACGGGCGTGACGCTCGTGTTGACGCTGAGCCAGCTCGTGCTCTCACAGGAGCAGGGACCGGTGGGCGACCAGCGCGAGCGCATGGAGGGGGCGATGGCGTTCCGCGAGGACGTCGAGGACGTCATCCGCGAGCCGGTGAGTCCCGCCCAGCCATCGGCGTTCCTCCGCTCGCTCGTGAAGCTCACGAAGCGGCGCGCACAGGCGGTGCGGGACGCGGTGGCGGAGGACGCGATCGACGAGACCGACGGCGATCTCGCAGAGCAGGTGGACGCGTTCGTCGAGAACCTCGAAGGGAACGCGGAGACGGTTGCGTCGAACCTCGAGGGGTCGCAGTTCGGGGAGTTCGACGTCGTGTTCTCCGCGCTCAACTACAACTACTCGTGGAAGCTCTACGCGGCCCGGCGCATCCGCGCCGAACACGCGGACGCGCTCACGGAACGCGCGGCGGACGCGTTCGACGAACTCATCGAGGCGCTCGAACTGTTCGGCCCGGCCCGCGAGCACTTCAAGACGCTCTACTTCCAGTGGGAGCTGGCGGACCTCTCGCGGACGGTGCTCTACGCGTCCGTCCCGGCGATCGCGGTGGCGACGGGGTCGCTGCTCTTCTTCGATCCGCGCGACGTCGCCCGCGGGTGGGTCGCGCTCGTCGTCGCCGCGCTGACCGTGACGGTGACGCTCGCGCCGTTCGCCATCCTCCTCGCGTACATCCTGCGCATCGTCACGGTGACGAAGCGGACGCTCTCCATCGGCCCGTTCATCCTCCGGGAGACCGATCGGTCGCGCGACCTCGATTGGGGGGAGACGGAGGCGACGAGCGGCGAGAGCCCCGGTATCGAGGACGACGACTAGTCGTGCGAAAGATTAACAACCATCGAGCCATATATGATCAACAACCATGTACGATACCGTGCTCGTGCCGACGGACGGGGGCGACGCCGCGGCGGACGGCGTCGAACACGCGTTCGACCTCGCGGCGGCGCACGACGCGAGCGTGCACGTCCTCAGCGTCGCGGCACCCGGAATGGAGACCGTCGCGATCGGCGGCGGCAGCGTCGGGTCGATGGCGGCGGCGAATCAGGCGGCGAGCGAGCGGACCGCCGACGAGGTGGTCGCGGCGGCGGAGGAGCGCGGGATCGAGGCCACCCGCTCGGTGGAGAGCGGGCTGCCGCATCGGGTCATCCTCTCGCACGTCCGGCGACACGACGCCGACGTGGTCGTGATGGGAACGCACGGGCGAACGGGGATCACACGCGCCCTCACCGGGAGCGTCACCGAACGCGTGATCCGCCACGCCGACGTCCCCGTCATCGCCGTCCGCGCGCAGGACTGACACGGACGCGGAGCGCGTCGACGCCTACGCGGACACGCACACGGACGCGGAGCGCGTCGAGCACGAGGAGAGCCGCGACGCCGCCGCAGAGGACGAGGACGTCCACGGCACGGGCGGGGATGTCGAGCGTGAAGGTGAGCACCGTCGCGTACGCCGGGGGTGACGATCGTCGAGAGCGATTCATCCCAGCGTCGCGAGGACGACGGCGACGACGACGACCGCCCCGGCCTGCCGGAGACCGGCGGCGGTGTGCGGGGGGAGCGTAACCCCGGAAAGCGGCCCGATTGAGGTCCTCCGGGAGTCGTAATCGGTATGGTCGCGACTCGGGTAATAGTGTACGGATGGACCGCCGCCGCTTCCACGAATTCCTCGCTGTCGCCGTCGTGCTAGGGGTGCTCGTCGGTCTCACTGCCACCGGTTTCCGCGTCGTCTGGCTCCTCGTGAAGCACGAACTCTGGGGGACGCTCACGGAGACCTACTGGCGCGTCGTCGTCTCGGTCGTCGCTGGCGGCCTCATCGGGCTGATACTCTCGCGGACGTTCTACCCGGGCGCTCTCTCCGCACTCATCGCTCAGTTCCACGACGAGGGCGCCGTCCCGATCGAGGACAACGTCCCGACGCTCCCCGTCGGGCTGCTCGGTCTGGTCGCCGGGCAGCAGGCGGGCCCGGAGGGCGTCATGAGCGTCGTCGGCGGATCGTTCGGCACGTGGGTCGCCGACCGTTTCGGCGTCGTCGGCTCCCGAAAGCTCCTCACGCTCGCCGGGATGGGCGCGGGGTTCGGCACGATCCTCGGCGCTCCGATCGGCGGCGCGCTCCTCTGGCTCGAACTCCCCCACCAGCGCGGTCTCGAGTACTACGAGGCGCTCGTCCCGACGTTCGTCGCCTCGTTCGCCGGCTACCTCACCGAGGCCGGGCTCGGACGTCTCGTCGTCCGCTGGCGGCCCGAGCTTCGGACCGGCCCGTTCGGTCTCTTCCCGTCGTGGCACGTCACCGCCGTCGGGCCGCTCACCCTCCACCACCTCGCCGTCGCCGTCGGTCTCGGCGTCCTCGTCGTTCCCGTCGCCGCCTTCTACGTCGAGACGTTCGACGTCGTCGCGCCCTCCTCGATCGGGCCGACCCGCCGCTCCCCGCGCGGACGACGCTCGCCGGCCTCGGCATCGGTCTCCTCGGATGGGTCCTCCCGCTCTCGTACTTCTACGGCGCGAGCAAGATGCCGACGCTCCTCGCGGGCGACCGGACGCCGCTCGTCCTCGTCGCCACCCTCCTCGCGTGCATGATCGCCGCCGGCCTCACCATCAAGGGCGGGTGGCTCGGCGGCCTCATCGTCCCCCACATGTTCATGGGCGCCATCGTCGGGAAGATCGCCGCTCTCCTCGTCCCCGGCGTCGGCCCCGTCGTCGCGATGCTCGCCGCGATGGCCGCGTTCAACGCCGTCGTCACCGGCACGCCGCTCTCCTCGGCGCTCATCGCCATCTCACTCACGGACGGCGCCGCCATCGTCCCCGTCTTCCTCGCCTCCATCGCCGGATTCGTCGCCAGTCCCTACGTCGAGTTCCTAGAGACGGCTGCGACCCGCCACGAACAGCCGAACTTCCACCTCGACGACTAGTCGCGCGGGCCGCGGCGGCCCGCGAGGACGTGCGTCCCCGTCTCGACGTTACCGACCGCCGAGAAACTTCCCTGCCGGTGCCTTCACGAGCGGTTCGAGGCGGTTGGCTGCGTTCATCTACCGGCGAGGAACGTCGGTTCGAGGTGTTTCTGGTCGACCTCGCGGTCGAGGTGCTCGCGGAACTCGGGGCGCGAGACGTCGTTCGCCTCCCGCTCCATGCGGTCGCGGACGCTGATGACGTTCTCGGCCTCCTCGTCGCCGCCGACGATGACCATGTACGGGACGCGATCCTCGTGGGCCTGCTGGATCTTCTTCCCGATCGTCCACGAGCGGTCCTCGATCTCGACGCGATACTCGCCGAGTTCGTCGGCGACCTCGCGGGCGTAGTCGAGGTTGTCGTCGCTGATCGGGAGGACGCGCACCTGCTCGGGCGCGAGCCACGTCGGGAACTTCCCGTTGAAGTGCTCGATGATGACGCCCATGAAACGCTCGAACGTCCCGAGGAGCGCGCGGTGGATCATCACCGGGTGGTGCTCCTCGTTGTCCTCGCCGACGTACGTCAGATCGAGGCGTCGCGGGATGTTGAAGTCGGCCTGCACGGTGCCGATCGTCCACTCGCGGCCGAGCGCGTCGCGAGCGTTCACGCCGATCTTCGGACCGTAGAAGGCGGCTTCGCCCTCCTCGACGTCGAAGTCGAGGTCCTCCCCGCGCAGGGCGTCGCGCAGCGCGTCCGTCGCCTGCGACCAGAGTTCCTCGCTCCCGATGGCGTTCTCGCCGCGCGTCTCCAGCTTGTAGATGACCTCGAGACCGAAATGGCCGTACATCTCCTCGATGACCTGCAGGATGTTGAGGATCTCCGATTGGATCTGGTCGGGGCGGACGTAGGCGTGCCCGTCGTCCTGCGTCATCCCGCGGACGCGCAGCAGCCCGGAGAGCTCGCCGGACTGCTCGTTGCGATAGACGTTACCGAACTCGCTGAAGCGCTCGGGGAGGTCGCGATAGGAGCGCGTCGAGGTGTCGTAGACGTGGCTGTGGTTCGCGCAGTTCATCGGCTTCAGGCCGTACTCGGTGTCGTCCTGCTCCCACGCGAACATCTCGCCGTTCTCCCGGAAGTTCTCGTAGTGCCCGGACTTCTTCCACAGCTCGGCCTTGTTCAGTTCGGGCGTGCGGACCTCCTCGTAGCCGAGCTCCTCGTTCATCTCGCGGACGTAGTCCTCCAGTTCGCGGCGGATCGCCATGCCGTTCGGGTGGTAGTGGACGCAGCCCGGCGAGTGGTCGGGGATGCTGAACAGGTCGAGTTCGCGCGCGAGCTTGCGGTGGTCGCGCTCCTCGGCCGCCGCGAGCATCGCGAGGTGGTCGTCGAGTTCGTCCTGCGTCTCGAACGCCGTGCCGTAGACGCGGGTGAGCGTCTCGTTCTCCTCGTCGCCCCGCCAGTAGGAGGCGGAGATCTCGAGGAGTTCGAAGCCGCCGATTTCGCCCGTCGACTCGACGTGCGGTCCCTTGCAGAGGTCCTGAAACTCGCCCTGCCGGTAGAAGGAGACGGGGTCCTCGCCCGCGGCCTCCTCCTCGAGGATCTCGCGCTTGAAGGGGTTGTCCTCGTAGAACTCGAGGGCGCCCTCGCGATCCAGCGTGACGCGCTCGACGTCGAGGTCCTCCGCGATGATGTCCTCGGCCTCGGCCTGAATCTCCGCGAGGTCGTCCTCGTCCAAATCGACGCCGTAGACGTCGTAGTAGAACCCCTCGTCGGTGGACGGGCCGATGGTGAGTCTCGCGTCGGGATGGAGTCGCTGGAGGGCCTGCGCGAAGACGTGCGCGGCGGTGTGGCGCAGGACGTCGAGGTACTCCTCGGAGGAGTCCGTCACGATCTCGATCCGGCAGTCCTCGCTCAGGGGCTCATCCTTCGAGACGAGCTCCCCGTCGACGACGCCCGCGACCGTGTCCCGGCCGAGACCCTCGCCGATTCGGTACGCGACGTCCTCGACCGTCTCCCCCGCCTCCGCGTCGAGTTCGGAGCCGTCGGGGAGCGTGACCGTGATATCGCTCATGGGCCGTGATACGGCCAACGCCCCACATAAGCGTGTCCGTCCGACGACAACGCGGCGTCGATCGAGAGGTGCGAAACGCGTCGCGGGATGGCTCCGAGTTGAAGGGTGATGATGCGCCCACTCGGGCACATGACCTGACCCGACGCCCGCCGGCGGCCACCGCGAAACGGTGGCGCGGCCGCCGACGGGATCGACGCGCGCCACCCGTTCGCCACAGCGATGCTACTCGGCCAGCCGCGCGCCCGTCCCCGATCGCTCAACGGCATCGAGGTCGATCTCGCCGCCGGGCATCGGCACGCCCGCGTACGGGTCGTCCGCGAGGAGGAGCGAGCCGTCGAGGTCCGCGTAGTCGACGAGCGGCGCGAGATGGTGGGCGGCCGCGATGGCGGCGTTCGTCTCGACCATGCAGCCGAGCATCACGTCAAGCCCGTGCGCGCGGGCGGCGTGGATCAGTCGCCGAGCCTCGCGCGGGCCGCCGCACTTCATCAGCTTCACGTTCGCGATGTCCGCGATTTCGGCGACGTCAGGGACGTCCGCGAGCGTCACGCACGACTCGTCGGCGGCGACCGGGAGCGCCCCGTGCTCGCGGACGAAACGCATCCCGTCGGGGTTCTCGGCGGGGACGGGCTGTTCGACGAACTCCACGCCGAGGTCGGCGAGCCACTCCGTGTTCGCGACGGCCTCGCGCGGCGACCACGCCTCGTTGGCGTCCACGCGGAGCGTCGCGTCCGGCGCGGCCTCGCGCACCGCCTCGACGATCCCCCGGTCGCGCTCCGTCCCGAGCTTCACCTTCAGGATGCCGTATCCCGCCGCGACGGCGTCGCATGTCTTCTCGCGCATCCGCTCGGTCGTGTCGAGACCGATCGTGAACGACGTTTCGGGGGCGCACGCGGGATCGAGTCCCCAGTAGCGATAGAGCGATAGCCCGGCGCGCTTCGCCGCGAGGTCGTGGCAAGCGACGTCGACGGCGGCGCGCGCGGCCGGATTGCCGCGGACCACGCGAGCCATCTCCGCACCGATCCGTTGGAGGTTCGTCGGATCGCCGACGGTCTCGACAGCGTCGAGGAGATCGGGGAGGACGGCCTCGACGGTCGCGACCGTCTCGCCGTAGTGCGCGGCGGGTGCGGCCGCCCCGAGACCGACGCGATCCTCGCCGTCCGCGACGCGGACGAGGACGTTCTCGGCGGTCGCGGACGACCCGCGCGAGATGGCGAACTCGTTTTCGAGCGGGAGTTCGAGTCGCTCGAAGTCGGTTCGGAGGCTCACAGCACCGCGTCGAGGATGACGCCCGTCCCCTGTCGGATGGGGTCGGCGGCGGGCAGACCGAGTTCGTCGGCGTACGCCTCGACGGCGGCGTGCGCCTCGGCGTCGTCCGGGATCGTGCGCGTGTTCAGCGCGCCCGCGACGACCTCGCTTCCGCCGACCGACGCGGCGAGCGACTCGTGAAGGTCGACGAACTCGGGGATCGGGGGCAGTTCCTGACTGAAGCCGTGGAAGCGTTCGCGTCCGGCGGCGTGACAGAGGACGAGTTCGTCGGCCATCGATCCGTGGAGAATCGCAGTTGACACCGGTGAGTACGCGGGGTGGGCGACGCTCGCTTGGCCCTCCACGAAGAGGTAGTCGTGGTCGTTCCCGCGCGCCAAGATCATCTCCTCGACGGCGCCCGCGGCGAAGTCGGAGACGGTGCGGTCGATCGGGTACCCCCAGCCCTCGATCACGATGCCCGTCTGGCCGGTCGGGACGAACGCGGCGTCGATCCCGCGCTCGCGGGCGCCCGCGACGAGTTCGAGCGTCGTCGTCATCTTCCCGACCCCGCAGTCGGTGCCGACCGTCGCGACGACGGTGGCCTCGACTTCGTCCGCGACGCCCTCGGCGACGCCGAGATCGTCCGGCGGCCGGCGGACGTCCCACAGTTCGCACCCGTTCTCCTCGGCGAGATCGCGGAACTCCCCGTCCTCCGTGAGGAAGTAGTGGAGCCCGGAGATGACGTCGCAGCCGCGTTCGAGCGCCGCGCGGACGTCCGGACGCCACGACTCGTCGAAGCCGCCGCCGATCGGCGAGATCCCGACGAGGAGGGCGTCGATCGGGGCGTCGACCTCGCTCAGCGACGCGACGATCGGAGCGTCGGGGAGGGTCTCGTCGTGGTCGGCGACGCGCTCGCCGTCGCGCTCGCGGTCGAGGACGGCGACGACGTCGTGATCCGAGTAGCGGAGGACGCCGACGGCCGTCTTCGCGCCGTCCGGGAACTGCTCGTGTGCGAGGATAGCGATACGCATAGTGAGGCGATCGTCGCGGATCGTGTTAAAGGGCGGAGGCGGGAGTCGGGTGCGCCGTCACTCGTCGGCGTCGGCGATCCGTGCCGTGAGATGGCCGGTGCCGCAGCCGAGATCGAGGACCCGCTCACCGGGTTCGGGATCGAGGAGGTCGACCACGCCCTCGCCGCACTCGAAGACGAAGGCGTACCCGTCGTCGTGGCTCTCGCTGTCCCACTCGTTCGTCGAGTCGTCGTCGGCGTCGGTCACGGCGAACGCGGCGCGGGGCCTTCTAGATTCCGGGTCACACCCCTCGGAAGGGGACGGTCCAGAAGTCCGCAGCGGCGCGCTCGAGCGCGTTGATCGGGGCGCCGCTCGCGTCCGAAGGCGCGCGCGCGTCGGCGTCGAACTCCCCGAGGAGGGTCGTCTCGCCCGTGACGTAGAGCGCGTCGTACGCGTGCCCGTCCGCGAGATCGGCGAGCGCGGCGCGAGCGTCGTCGAGGTGCTCGTCGATCTGGCTCTCGCGGCGGCGCTCGAAGCGCGACTGGGAGAAGCCGCCCTTCGAGTGTTTGCCCTTCACGTCGCTCTCGAAGCCGCGGGAGGCGACGCGCTCGACCGATTCGCCGGTCGCGTCGTAGACGCCGACGGCGAACAGGTCGGAGCGGACGAGCGCGAGGGCGTAGGTGCCCGCGGGTTCGAACCACTCCCGTCGCACCCGAAACGAGTCGTTCCACTCGCAGAACGCGTCGGGGGCGAGCGGCGGGGCGAGCGTGCAGGCGACGACACCCGCGTCGTCCGCGTAGACGAGGCAGGGTGCGGCGCGCTCGACGAGCGGGACGCGCTCGCCGAGGGCGTCGGCGACGGGACCGGGGATGTCGTGTTCGTCCGATACCATCGCGGTAAGCGCTCCCTCCGGTCCGGCCTCGACGCTCTCGACGAGCCGGAGCACGCGATCGAGACGGTCGCCGCGGAGAGTCTCGCTCGCGCGGAAGCCACGAGATACGCTCTCGTGCGACTCGGCGCGCTCGACGCGGTCCTCCAGTTCGGCGATGCGGTCCTCCAGACGGTTGATCGTCTCCTCGGCCTCGTTACGCGCGGCGACGGCCTCGCGACGGCGCTCTCCCTCCGCCTCCAACTGTTCCCGGAGGCTCTCGACTTCGCCCTCCAGTTCGCCGATGCGCTCCTTCAGGGAGGACCGTCCGAGGAGTCGATCCAGCATGTCCCGAAGGCGGGCCGGGCACCGCTTAGGGGTTGTGGTGAACGTGGCTTCGAACGACGTGGCTCCGACCGTCGGGAGGCGCCGCGGAACGGCGAGCGGCGAGAGCCGCGAGCAGCGCGACATCGAGGGGGCACCGCGACGTCGTCGGCGATAGCGGAAGACGTCTTCCGGGATCGACGCCATGAAAGCACGACCGGGCGTATCGCCGTCGTGAGCGAGTCGATAACTGAGAGGTTCTCTCCGGCGGTGTTGGCGACGGCGTTCGCGACGTTCGTGGCCTTCCTCGGTATCGGTGTCGTCGATCCCATCCTCCCGATCATCGGACAGCAGATGGGGGCGACGAGCGCGGAAGTCGAACTCCTGTTCACGGCCTACCTCGTCGTGATGGCCGTGGCGATGCTCGTCTCGGGCGTGCTGGGCGCGCGCTTCGGGAACAAACGCGTCATTCTCGTCGGTCTCGCGCTCGTCGCGGTGATGGCGACGCTGGCCGGGCTCTCGAACTCCATTCCGGAGATCGTGGCCGCGCGCGCCGGCTGGGGATTCGGGAACGCCCTCTTCACGTCGACGGCGCTCGCGGTCATCGTCGGTCTCGCGGCCGGCGGCACCGAGGAGGCGATCATGCTCTACGAGGCCGCGCTCGGTCTCGGTATCGCGGGCGGCCCGCTCCTCGGTGGCTACCTCGGCGGGATGAGCTGGCGCTATCCCTTCTTCGGGACGGCCGCGTTGATGGTGATCGCGTTCATCGTCTCCGTGCTCTTCCTGCGCGAACCCGAGACGAAGGAGGAGGCGTCGCCGCGCGACATGCTCGCGGCGCTGACGAACCGCCCGGTCTTCACGAACGCCGCGATCGGTCTCTGTTACAGCTTCGGCTTCTTCACGATCCTCGCGTACTCGCCGCTGACGCTCCCGGATCTCTCCGCGCTCGGGCTCGGGCTGACCTTCTGCGCGTGGGGCGCGCTCGTCGCGATCTCCTCGGTCTTCGTCGTGAACTGGCTGACGGCGCGCTTCGACGCGGCGCGCGTGCTCTTCTTCGACGTCGTCGGAATGGGTCTCGTGCTCGTCGCGGCCGGCCTCGCGCACGGCCAGCTCCAGCTCCTCTCGGTCATCGTCGTCTCCGGGGTCTTCTGCGGGATCGCGAACGCGCTGTTCACGACGTTCGCGATTCAGGTGTCGCCGTTCACGCGCTCGGTGTCGTCGGGCGCGTACAACTGCCTGCGGTGGGCGGGCGCGGCGATCGCGCCGGTGCTCGCCGGCCACCTGAAGGACGAGTTCGGGATCCACGTCCCGTTCTACGTCGCCGCAGCCGTCGTCTTCGTCGGCGCGGTCCTCCTGCTCGCGCAGGGATCGCGGCTCCTCGATGCGATCGATCGGAACGCACACGCGCCGAACGCGGACGCCTAGCGTCCGCGGAACGAGCGAGCGGTGAAACCGCGAGCAACGCG
>NZ_BATA01000062.1 GCF_000474235.1 Halarchaeum acidiphilum MH1-52-1 | reverse complement strand
GCCCGCCACTCCGGCCCGCGATCGATCTCGTCCTCGTCGACGACGAGCCCGCAGTCCTCGCAGACGGTCTCGCCACGCGCCTCGTCGACGACGAGGTTGCCGCCGCACTCCGGACAGACGAGTTCCTCGTCGTTCGAGCGTTCCTGCTCCTGTTCCTCCTCCGATTGCGTCGGCCGTCGCTCTCGTCGTCGTGTGCGTGAGTCACTCATGGTGGTGTCGAGTCGCGTGTCGGGATCGCATCCCGCCGCCGAACGGGCACTAATTCACTAGGGAGTGGTCCGGCGGCGGCATAAGCCTGATGACCGTTATCGGCCCGTCTCGCCGCGACGGTCCCGGGGGTCGCGTCTTCCGAAACGCTTAGACGAGCGCGGGACCGAGGGCGACCATGAGCGATTCGACCGTCGACGCCGAGGAGGTTCGGCACGTCGCGGACCTCGCCCGCGTGGACCTCGACGAGGCGGACGTCGGACGGTACGCCGACCAGTTCGGGGACATCCTCGATCACTTCGAGACCTTGGAGGGGGTCCCGGACGTCGAGGCGGAACCGGACCTCGTGAACGTCATGCGCCCCGACGAGATCACGGAGAGCCTCGATCAGGACGAGGCGCTGGAGAACGCCCCGGAGACCGAGGACGGCTTCTTCAAGGGACCGAAGGTGTCGTAGATGGCGGACGCGCACAACGCCTTCGTCACCGAGGAGACGATCGAGGGCGACGATACGGGACCGCTCGTCGGCTCGACTGTCGCCGTCAAGGACAACATCTCGACTGAGGGCGTCCGCACCACCTGCGGATCGGACATGCTCGCGGACTACGTGCCGCCGTACGACGCGACGGTCGTCTCACGTCTGAAGGAGGCCGGCGCGACCGTCGTCGGCAAGACGAACATGGACGAGTTCGGGATGGGGACCACCACGGAGACGTCGGCGTTCGGCGCGACGACGAACCCCGTCGACGACGAGCGCGTGCCCGGGGGATCGTCCGGCGGGAGCGCCGCGGCCGTCGCCGCCGGGCAGGCCGACTACGCGCTCGGCAGCGACACCGGCGGGTCGGTGCGCTGTCCCGCCGCGTTCTGCGGCGTCGTCGGCATCAAGCCCACGTACGGTCTCGTCTCGCGCTACGGACTCGTCGCGTACGCGAACAGCCTCGAACAGATCGGCCCGCTCGCGTCGACGGTCGAGGGCGCCGCGGAACTGCTCGACGTCATCGCCGGCCCGGACGCCCACGACGCGACGACGCGCGAGGAGGGCGCGGACAGCGACTACGCGAGCGCCGCGAACGGCGACGTCGACGGTCTCACCATCGGCGTGCCGACCGAGCTACTGGAGGGCGCGGACGACGAGGTGCGACGCGTCTTCGAGGACGCGCTCGACGCCTACCGCGACGCCGGGGCCGAAGTCGAGGAGGTCAGCCTCCCCTCCGTCGAGTACGGCGTCGCGGCCTACTACGTCATCGCGATGAGCGAGGCCTCCTCGAACCTCGCGCGCTTCGACGGCGTCCGCTACGGCGAGTCGGGCGGCTTCGAGGGCAACTGGAACGAGTCGTTCGCCGAGACGCGCGCGGAGAACCTCGGCGACGAGGTGAAACGCCGCATCCTCCTCGGGACGTACGCGCTCTCCGCGGGCTACCACGA
The DNA here is from genome assembly GCF_000474235.1 of Halarchaeum acidiphilum MH1-52-1. Taxonomy (GTDB): domain Archaea; phylum Halobacteriota; class Halobacteria; order Halobacteriales; family Halobacteriaceae; genus Halarchaeum; species Halarchaeum acidiphilum. Next base: position 13,952 of record NZ_BATA01000062.1, on the reverse strand, counting down.
CAAGTACTACGAGCAGGCGCAGGAGGCCCGCGCGTGGGTCCGGCAGGACTTCGAGGAGGCGTTCGAGTCCGTCGACGTCCTCGCGACGCCGACGATGCCCGTCCTCCCGCCGAAGCTCGGCGAGAGCGTGGACGACCCGCTCCGGATGTACCTCATGGACGCCAACACCGTTCCGGTGAACCTCGCGAACCTCCCCGCGATCAGCGTCCCCGCCGGCGAGTCCACGGAGGGTCTCCCCGTCGGACTCCAACTCGTCGGCCCGAAGTTCGGCGAGGAACAGATAATCGACGCGGCGGCGCTGTTGGGCTAGCGTACTGACCGCTCGACGGCGTCGAGCGGGAGGTTTTCAACCTCGCGAGACGGTACGTCTCGCGAGTCCCGCGTTCGCTGCCGCTCACGCGGACCGTGTTTCTGGATCGAGCGGGTCGCCTTCGCGCCCGACAGCCAGCCTCCGAAAGACCCATGCCGCGGCGTGCGGAAGTCGGAGACACGACCGCTCGATGTTCGGGGGCCTCGTCGATACCGTGCTCGGACTGGTATCCCAGTACGGCTTTCTCGCCGTCTTCGTCTACATGGCCCTCGAGACGGCGTTCATCCTCCACTACGTCCCGAGCGAGGTCGTCGTGCCGATCGCGGCCGCCGAACTCGTCCACGGCCCGTTCACGTTCGGCCTCTTCGTGCTCGACGCGACGGCGGGCGCGACGATCGGGAGCGCCGTCGCGTACCTCCTCTTCGGGCGCTACGGCCGCGGCGTCCTCGAACGCTACGGCCGCGTGATCCACGTCTCGCCGGACCGACTCGATCGGAGCGAGGCGGTCTTCGCGCGCTACGGGGAGTCGTCGGTCTTCTGGGGGCGCCTGCTCCCATTCGTCCGCGCGTTCGTCTCGATCCCCGCGGGGCTCGCCGGCATGGGATTCCGGCGATTCGTGGCGTTCTCGGCGGGGGGTGCGCTCGTCTTCGACACGGCGTTGACCTATCTCTCTTACGCGGGCGCGGGGCGTACGTCGCCGCTCGAGTTCGCCACCGCGTGGATCGCGTCCGCGCTCGCTGGCGGGGTCGCGTACGCGGGCGTCCATCCGGGCGTCGTCCTCTCACTCGGCGGCGTCGCGGCGGTGCTCGCGGGGGCGGCGTGGCTCGCGCGCCGGCGGATCCGCGCTCGCCCGGCGCTCGCGAAGTTGATCGGACTGCACGCGCTCCGCGCCCTCGGTCTCCTCGTCGGGACGGCGTTCGTCTTCGGCGCGCTCGCCGCGCCCGATCGGACTCTCGCGGCCGCGGCGTGGGTCTGGGACGACCCCCTCTTCTGGGTGCACCTCGGTTTCTCCGAGCGCGTCGCGTTGCTCCTGACGGGCGTCGGGATCGCGTTCGTCGGCGCGCTCGCGTACGAGATCGGGCGGACCGTCGAAGTCGCGTACCTCCGGTCTGCGGTCGCGGCGACGGCGGAGCGTCTCCGCCGCCCGTGAACGCGTGGACGCCGTCGGCCGTAACTCCGCATAGCGTACGCAGAGGTCTCCCGGAATCGCTTTGTGGGACGCCGCCCTCCGTGGCCGTATGGCGATCACGCCCCTCTTAGCGCAAGCAGGGTCCGTGCCGCCGGTCACGACGGACATGCTCGTCGTGTTCGGCGTCGTCCTGTTCGCGCTCTTTCTCTTCGTGACGGAACTCCTCCCGATCGACGTCACGGCGATCCTCGTGATGGTGCTCCTGACGGTGCTCTCGCCGTGGACGGACGTCTCCGTGGCCGAGGGGATCTCGGGGTTCTCCAGCACCGCGACGGTGGCCGTCCTCGCGATGCTCATCCTCAGCACGGGCGTCAATCGCACGGGCGTCGTCCAGATCCTCGGGCGGAAGATGGCGGCGTTCGCGGGCGACAGCCAGCCGAAGCAGCTCGCGGCGACGATCGGCATCGCCGGTCCCGTCTCCGGGTTCATCAACAACACGCCGGTCGTCGCCATTCTCGTGCCCGTCATCTCGGACCTCGCGCACACCGGTAAGACCTCGCCCTCGAAACTGCTCCTCCCGCTCTCCTACGCCTCGATGTTCGGCGGGATGCTGACGCTCATCGGGACGTCGACGAACCTCCTCGCCTCCAGCGTCGCCGAGCGCCTCATCGGCCGCTCGTTCTCGATGTTCACCTTCACCGGACTCGGGGTCCTCGTCCTGCTCGCCGGCACGGCCTACCTGATGACGGTCGGTCCCCGGCTCATCCCCGAGCGCGTCCCCGCCCGCGAGGACTACTTGGACGAGTACGAACTGCAGGATTACGTCACCGAGGTCCTCGTTCGCGAGGACGCCGCCATCGACGGGAAGACCGTGCAGGACGCCATCGACGAGTCGAGCTTCGACGCCGACATCCTCCAGATCGTCCGCGACGGCGAGACGTACTTCGAGGGGATCGCGAGCAAGCGGATCCGCGCGGGGGACATCCTCGCCATCCGCACCGACCGCGAGACGCTCGCGTCGTTGCGCGAACTCGACGGTCTCGACCTCGTCGGCACGCCCCCGTCCGACGACGAACTCGAAGCCGACGCGGACACCCAGACGCTCGTCGAGATCGTCATCCAGTCCGGCTCGTCGCTCCTCGGGGAGACGCTCACCACCTCCTCGTTCCGTCAGCGCTACGACGCGAGCGTCCTCGCGTTCCGCTCGGGCGGCGAGACGATCCGCTCGCGCCTCGACGACGTCGAACTCCGGGTGGGCGACACGCTCCTCGTGCAGGCCCCGACGGACAGCATCGACCGGCTCTCGACGAACTCCGACTTCATCGTCGCCCACGAATCCGAGACGCCGAACTATCGGACGGAGAAGATCCCGTGGGCCGTCGCCATCGTCATCGCCGTCGTCGGCCTCGTCGGCATCCCGTGGGGGACGCTCGCGAACGTCACCGGGATCGACGCGTTCGCCGCCCTCGACTTCAGCATCGTCCAGACCGCGCTCGCGGGCGTCGTCGCGATGGCCGTCACGGGCGTCATCAAGCCCGGCGAGATGTACGACGGCGTCGACTGGAGCGTCATCTTCCTCCTCGCCGGCGTCATCCCGCTCGGCATCGCCTTAGAACAGACGGGCGCCGCGACGTTCCTCGGCGCGCTCGTCGGTCTCACGGGCGAGTTCCTCCCCGTCATCGGCGTCCTCTGGGTGTTCTACATCGTCACCGGTCTCGTCACGAACGTCATCTCGAACAACGCGAGCGTCGTCCTGATGATCCCGGTGGCCGTCGAGACGGCCCACGAGGTCGGGGGCAACCCGTTCGCGTTCATCCTCGCCGTCACGTTCGCGGCCTCGACGGCGTTCATGACGCCCGTCGGCTACCAGACGAACCTCTTCGTCTACGGGCCCGGCGGCTACAAGTTCTCGGACTACGCCCGCGTCGGCGGCCCGCTCCAGTTGCTCCTCTCCGTCGTCACGACCCTCGGCATCGCGTTCTTCTGGGGGCTCTCGCCATGAGACGGCGCGGAGCGCAAGATCCGTGACACCCCGGCGTCTATCGGCACGCCGATGACGGTCACAGAACGGAACGCGACGGCGCGGGGGCGACGGCCGTGACGACGCGCGTCGACCGGGAGCGGGCGGAATCGGTCGCGGCGGCGGCCCTCCGCGCGCACGGCGTCGGTGACGCGGACGCGCGGCTCACCGCAACCGTTCTCGTCAGCGCCGACGCGCGAGGGAAGGGATCGCACGGTCTCCTCCGTCTCCCGCGGTACGTTCGCGGGATCGAGCACGGCCACGTGGACCCGACGGGCGACGTCGAGGTCACGGACGAACGCGGCGGCGCGGCCGCCGTCGACGGCGGCTCCCGCCTCGGCCCGGTGGTGGCGACGCGCGCGGCCGTGGAGGCCGCCCGCCGCGCCGCCGAGTACGGCGTCGGGGCCGTCGGCGCGTACGGCGGCAACCACCTCGGGATGCTCGGCTACTACACGGATGTACTGGCCGACGCGGGGTACGTCGCGATCGCGATGACGAACACGGAGCCCGCGATGCCGCCCCACGGCGGCGCGGAGAAGGTGCTGGGGACGAATCCGATCGCCGTCGGTCTCCCGACGGACCCGCCGTTCAACCTCGACCTGTCGACCGCGTCGCTGTCGCGCGGCGCAGTCGAGGAGGCCGCGCGGGCGGGCGAGTCGCTCCCCGAAGGCGTGGCGCTCGACGCGGACGGGGCGCCGACGACCGACCCGGAGGAGGCGCTCGACGGCGTTCTCCTCCCGTTCGGCGGCGCGAAGGGATCGGGGCTCGCGATCGCCGTCGAGGTGCTGGCGGGGACGCTGGTGACCGCGGCGACCGGTACCGACGTCACGGGCACCTATCACACCGAGGACCCGTGTACGAAGGGCGACCTCTTCCTCGCCATCGACCCCGCGGCGCTCGGCGCGACGGACTTCGAGGCGGAGGCGAGCGCGTTCCTGCGCTCGCTCCGGAACGGCGACCCCGCCGCGAACGCGGACGAGATCAGGCTGCCCGGCGAGCGCTCGGTGGCGCGCGACCGGGAGCGGACGGCGATCGAGGTCGACGAGAACGTCTGGTCGCGCGTTCGTGACCTCGCCGGGGAGTAGGGATCACTCCTCGGGCGGCGTCTCGGTCTCCTCCTCGGACGGCGTCTCGGTCTCCTCCTCGGGGACGACCGGGTCCTCGTACACGAGGTTCATGATCCACTGCGAGAAGGCGTCGCCGCGCGCGTCCACCTCCTCCTCGCCGACGAACGGCGAGAGCATGTCGCCGGCCATGAGGAGCGCGAAGTCGAGTTCTTCGTCCTTGATGACGGGCGTGATGAGGTACGTCGTGTTCCCCCCGTAGACGGCGTCCTCACGATCGACGTATTCCTTCTCCTCGAGCTTCTTCGCGATCCGGCTCCCCTTGCGCGAGGAGACGTCGAGTGCCTTCCAGAACTCGCTCTGATAGATCTTCCCCTGCTCGCGGACCAGTTCGAGGGCGCGCTCCTCGTCCTCGGAGAGGTCCTCTTTGTCGACGCTCATACTCGAATACGCCGGCCGCGAGCGGTTTAAATGTGACCGTCCGATCGCCACTCTCCGGTTCGGGTGCGCTCGAACCCGCCGACGCGCCGGTAGGACGTCCGGCAGGGCGGGCCGTCGGCGAACTCGTAGCGGATCCGCTCCCCGACCGTGATCGCGGAGGCGGAACGCGTCCCGTACCCGTACCCGTGGAGGCAGGCACCGATGTCGCCGTCGCTGAGGACGCGCTTCGCCCGCCCGCGAAACCCGGCGGCCGTCCGCGGTCGCCGCGTCGTGAGCGCGGCACGGACCCGCTCGCGGCGCTCGGCGGCGTCGGGCGCACCGCTCGTCGTGACGACCGTGACGCCGGGATCGAGCGCGCTGACGCGGAGGTCGCCGTCCCATCGGAGCAGGTACGCGGAGTCGGCGTCCGCGACGACGAGATTGAATCCGGCGTACTGGCGCTCGCGGACCTCGCGCGCGACGAGTTCGCGCGCGACCTCGGCGCCGCCTGCGCGGAGGGCGTCACCGACGAGCAGACCGCGCGAACGCCCGGCGTCGAGGTCGCTCCAGCGGTTCGTGATCCCGACGTAGAACCCCGATTCGGTGACGCCGATCCACGTCCCGCCGGCCTCCTCGTCGCGCGGGGCGAGGACGCGCGAGCCGTCTGAGTCGTCACGCACGCGCGGTGGCGACGACGGCCGTCCCGTGGCCTCGTCGCGGTTCGCGGCGACGACGATCGGCGCGTCGTCGTAGACGTTCCACGCGACGGCGAGTGTGCACACACCGCGGGGTAGTCCGCGGGTGCGCTTAAAGGCCGGCGGCCTCGACGACGCGCTCGCGCGCCGCGGCCCGATCGACCGTCCCCGACGCCGTCCGCGGGAGTTCGTTCACGAAGACGACCGTCCGGGGCTGCTCGAAGTCCGCGAGGCGCTCGTCCCAGTGGGCTTCGAGGGCGTCGCGATCGATCTCCGCTCCGTCCGTCGGGACGACGAGCGCGGCGACACGCTCGCCCCACTCGGAGTCGGCGACGCCGACGACGGCGACGTCGCGGACGGCCGAGTGCGCGCGGATCGCCTCCGCGACGCGTCCGGGATCGACGTTCTCGCCGCCCGTGATGATGCGATCCGACTGGCGATTGAGGACGTAGAGGCGCCCGGCGTCGTCGCGGTAGCCGACGTCGCCCGTGTAGAGACCGTGCGGGCCGAAGGATTCCGCGTTGCTCTCGGGAGCGTCGTAGTAGCCGGGCGTGACGGTCGGGCCGGCGACGCAGAGTTCCCCGGTCTCGCCGGCATCGACGGGTTCGTCGGCGTCGTCGACGATCGTCACCGTCGTCCCGAAGAGCGGTCGACCGACGGTGCCGCGGTTCGCGAACGCCTCGGTGGGGCGGGCGGTCGAGATTTGCGAGGTCGCCTCCGTCATCCCGTACGACGGGTGGATCGGGACGCCGGCGTCCTCGCAGGCCGCGACGAGTTCCGCGGGCGTCGGCGCGCCGCCGCAGAGGGCGAAGCGCAGGCTCCCCGGGATTCGTTCGTCGGCGCGGAGCATCCGATCGAGCATCGTCGGGACGACGGAGACGCCAGTGCAGTCGTACTCGTCGAGCGCGCGGACGGCCTCGTCGGCGTCGAAGCCCCGCTGGAGGATGCACGTCGTGCCGTAGAGCGCGCACCGCAGCGGGATCGAGAGCCCGCCCATGTGGTACATCGAGAGGCAGAGCAGCCAGCGGTCGTCGGGGTCGACGCCGAGCTTGAACGCGCTCGCGCCCGCCGCGGCGAGGACGTTCCCGAGCGTCAGCGTGACCGGCTTCGGGTCGCCGGTCGTCCCCGACGTGAAGAGGAGCGCGAGGGCGTCCTCGCGGGTCCACTCGGCGGGCGTGACTTCGCCCGGTTCGCGATCGCCGAACGCGAGCACGTCGGCCTCGTGGGGGTCGTCGACGGAGGCGACCGGCACTTCGTCGGCCGCGGCGCGGGCGTCCGACTCCGTCTCGGCGTCGCAGACGAGCAACACGAGATCGGCGCGCTCGCGCTGCGCGTGCAACTCCGTCGGCGCGAGACGCGCGTTGAGCGGGACGAGCGTCGCGCCGAGGCGCTGGAGGGCGAAGGCGAGGCGGACGAACGCCGGCCGGGTCTCCATCAGGACGCCGACGTGGTCGCCGCGCGTCACGCCGGTCGCCGCGAGGCGGCCCGCAGTCGTCTCGACGGCCGCGTCGAGTTCGGCGTACGTCCGCTCGCGCCCGCTGTGATCGTCGACGAGCGCGGTGGCGTCCGGTGACGCCCGCGCCCGCGTGGCGAGGAAGTCGCGCATTCACTCCCCGAGAGGTGCGGGGACGCCATTGCCCTTTCCCTGTGGGACCGCGACGCCGCCACCCGACACGGGCGCCGGATCGGGCGCGAGGTCTGCGGCGAGGGCGTCCCCGGTCGCCAGCCCGCACGCCGGCAGCGGAGCGAGCGCCGCCGCGACGTGCACGGCCGCTGTCCGCGCGTACACCGCATCGAACGTCGTCGTCACCACCGGTTCGACGCCCGCCGCGCGCGCCCGCCGGCCCGCCTCGACGGCTTTCTCGACGCCGCCGAGCGCCATTGGCTTCAGGACGACGACGTCCGCGGCCTCGGTCTCCAAGACCGCGTCGAGACCCGCGGCCGCGACGGACTCGTCGAGCGCGACGGCCGTCCGTCCGCGGAGCGCCGCGTGCGCGTCGAGCGACGGCGCGGCGAGGGGCTGCTCGACGTACTCGATGGCGGGGAGGGCGGAGCGCGCGCGCTCGGCCGTCGCGACGTCCCACGCACCGTTGGCGTCGACGCGCAGCGTCGCGTCGGGGACCATCTCGCGCGTCGCGTCGAGGCGCGCGAGGTCGGCGTCGAGCGAACGCGCGCCGACCTTCAGCTTCACCGTCTCGAAGCCGTCCGCGACCGCGTCGCCGACCCGGTCCGCCGTCGCTTCCGCGTCCGCGTCGCCGACGGTGGCGTTGACGGGGACCGTTTCGACGGACCCGTCCGTCTCGACGTCGCAGAGCGGATCACCCGCGCCGAGCGATCGGTAGAGGGGAAGGCCACGAGCGCGCGCCGTCGCGTCGGCGTACGCGAGCGAGACCGCGTGGCGGGCCGCGGGCGCGCCCTCGCACGCCGCGAGCGCCGCCGTCTCACACTCCGCACTCGCGGCGTGCGCACGCGCGGCGCGTTCGAGCGCCGCCGCGCAGTCGTCGTACGTCTCCGTCCAACCCGGGAGCGGCGTCGCCTCGCCGACGCCGACTTCGCCGTCGCGCTCGACCGTCACGAGGAAGCCGCGACGCTCGGTCATCCTCCCGCGCGCGGTGTCGAACGGCTCGACGAGCGGAACGGCGAACGGGTCGATTCTCACAGCGCGACGCCGACGGCGAACAACACGGAGTACAGCGCGAGCGTCTGGCCCGTGCGGGTGAGCGCCGGATCGAGGTGGTCGGCGTCGTCGTGCCGGCAGACGGTCCGCGCGACGGAGGCGGCGAGCGGGAGGGAGAGCCACGGGAGGAGGGTCGCGACGCCGAAACCGTTCGCGACGAACCAGCACGGGACGAGGTAGGCGACGACGAGTAGCGCGACGTACTCGACGCGGCTCCACGTGTATCCGATCCGGACCGCGAGGGTGTACTTCCCGGTCCTCCGGTCGGTCTCGATGTCGCGGAGGTTGTTCACGACGAGGATGGCGGTCGAGATGCAGGCGACGCCGACGCTCGCGACGAACGCCGCGGTCGGGAGCGTGCCGGCCGGTGGGGCGAGCGGGAGCGCGGGCGCGTACGCCGCGGCCTGTACGTAGACGGTGCCGACGACGGCGATCACGCCGAAGAACAGGAAGACGAAGACGTCGCCGAGACCGTGGTAGCCGAAGGGGAACGGGCCGCCGGTGTAGGCGATGCCGGCCGCGATGCTCGCGAGGCCGACGACGACGATGGTGAGACCCCCGACGTAGACGAGGTACAGGCCGACGACCATCGCGGCGAGGAAGGTGAGGTACATCGCGCGTTTCACCTCCGCGGCCTCGATCATCCCGGACTGCGTGACGCGCGTGAACCCCTCGCGCTCCTCGGTGTCCGCGCCGTTGATCGCGTCGTAGTAGTCGTTCGCGAAGTTCGCGCCGATCTGGATGAGGAGCGCGCCGACGAGCGCGGCGAGCGCCGGCAGCGCCGCGAAGACGCCGAGCGCGTACGCGATGCCGACGCCGACCACGACCGGCGAAATCCCCGCCGGAAGGGTGTGCGGCCGCGCCGCCATCAGCCACGCACGCCGTCGCGAGACGTCTACGTCACTCATACGCGTAACTCTCGGGCGCGAGCGTGAAAGCGACTGCGGATACGGCCTACAATCGCGCGGTGTCGAGCGAGACGCCGGGCGGAGTGACGACGAGGAACTCCCGGAAGTGCATCAGGGTCGCGCCAGCATCCTTCGCGGGGCCGGCGAACCCGGACGCGAGGTCGTTCAGGTCGCCCTCGACGGCGAGGACGAGCACCGAGCCGGATTCGAGTTCCGCGAGCCACTCCCCGTCCGGCGTCTCGCCGTCGAGGACGCCGAGGACGACGTCGTCCGCCCCGCCCTCGACGTCCCACTCGTCGATCTGCTCCTCCGCGTTCCGCAGGTCGAGGCCGAAGCCGTCACTCATACCCTCACTGGCGCGGCCATCCGCATCAAAGCTTCGCGGCGCGGCCCGGTTATTTATACCGCTTGCCGTCGTCGGGTCACGTATGCCGAAAGTGCATCTCGACGAGGCGACCATCGAGCGCCTCGACGGTCTCCGGGTCGAAGACGAAGCGTACGACGAGATCATCAACGAACTGATCGATATCTACGAGGCCGAGGAGCTGACGACCTTCCACGGCGGCGACGTCGAATGACCTACTCGTCGGCGGCGACCCGGCAGGCCTCCGACCACCGACCGTTCTCTTCGAGGCGTTCCTGAAGGAGTTCGGCGTACTCCCGCACGAGCGCTTCGGCCTCCTCGTAACGCTCGTCCTCACCGCCGCCGAAGCCGAGCGCGCGCTTGACGCCGCCGAGGAAGCCCTCTCCGGAGGACGTGCTCCCGCCGCCGCCGGCGCCCATCGACGCCATCTGCTTTTCCACGTTATCGATCTCCGACATCACCTGCGGGAGCTTCCCGGTGTCGACGGTGAGTCGCGCGTTCTCGGGGTCGCCCGGGTTCTCGATCCGGAATTCGACCGCGGTCATGATGAGTCCCCACTGTTGGCGCGAGAACGAAGACGCCTCGATCTGCTCGCCGAACTCGTCGTCAACGCGCATCCGCTCGCCGACGACGCGGTCCTTCCAGTCTGCCATACGTCCAAATACGCCCGTGGGTGGTTTGGCTCTTGCCCTGTGTGCGCGTCGTCGCGACGGTGGCGGGCCACGGGAGTGCACGGGGAGACCGCCCTCGCATACGCTCGCATCGACCGTCCGTCCCCGCGGCGTCGGCTCCCGACGCCGTCCGCGGGAATCGACGCCGGAGCGGAGCGGAACGGACGCGCGAGCGCTAGTCGTGATCCTCGAGGGTCGTGACGTACGACGTGAGGTCGGTCGTCGTCACCATCCCGATGACGTGGTCGTCGTCGTCCACGACCGGGATGTGGTGGATCTCGTGTTCGAGGAGTCGCTTCGCGACGTCGGTGACGACGTCCTGCGCGCCCGCCGTCTCGACGGCCGTCGTCATGAAGTCGGCGACCGTCGATTCGTCCTTCGGCTGGCGCTCGGCGACGATGTGGACGAAGTCCGTCGTCGTCAGGATGCCCGCGAGCTGGCCGTTCTCGTCGACGACGACGACCGACCCGATCCCGCGATCGAGCATGAGCTGCGCCGCGTCCTCCACGGAGGTATCCGGCGTGACGGTCGTCACACCGGACGACATCACTCGTGCAATGAAGACGTCTTCCACACTCCACGCTAGCGCGCCCGCCAGTTAAGTGCTACCGAAGCGGATCGACGGTCTCCCGAGGATCGCGTCTCGACTCGGCCGCAAACGTTTTTCAAGTAGATGGCCGAACGTTGTATGATGTCCACGGACGAAGCCGACGACGCGGCGGTCGGGGGGTCGACGCCGGCGGAAGACCCGACCGACGACGTCGACGGCGCGGCCGCCGAGCCGGATTCGACGGCCGCGGACGAGGGCGAGGGCGAGCGCGACGAGTCCAGCGGTCCGCCAGTGACGAAGGGCGAGTACGCGTGGGCCGACTTCGAGGCCGAATACGGGGACGACGACTCGATCGATCCCGCCGACCACCTCGGGTTCGAGCGCGAGGCGATCGAGAACGTCCTCGCGTTCGGCGACGACGCCGCCGCGGGGATCGAGTCGGTCGTCGACCAGCGGACGGTGAACGTCGCCTCGGAGGTCGACGAGGACGCCTTCTTCTCCGACGTCCACGGGAACACGACGATGGTGAACCGCTACGACCTCGAGAAGGTCGTCGCCGCGGAGAAGAAGACGCACTTCTCGGAGGTCGAGCGCTACTGGGTCAACAAGCCCTACGCGTTCGTCGTCCTCTTCCACTCCGAGCGGGAGAACGAGATGAAGTACTACCTCGTCGAGCCGTACCGGAACCCGATCGAGGACGACCTCCGGGAGTTCCTCACGGGGAAGCTCCGCACCGCGATCAAGTACTCGAGCGGCGACGTGGCCGCCGAGGGGACGATGGACGAGCGCCGCGACGTCATCGAGCGCGAGACGCGCGACCTGCTCGAACGCTACGACATCTACGCCGAGGCGGGGGGCGCGTCGATCGTCGAGCGGTTGACGGCGTTCGTCGAGGGACTCACGGGCGGCGACGACGCGGACGCGACGGGGGCGGACGGCGACGCCGACGGGAATGGAGCGGACGACGGCACCGGCGACGCCGAGGCGGACGACGACACCGACGACGCCGGCGACAGCGCGTCGGTCGTCGAGCGGTTGACGGCGTTCGTCGAGGGCGTCACGGGCGACGAGGTCGCGGACGGTGAGGCGGTGAGCGCACCGGGCGACGAGCGCGCGGCGCCGACGGACCTCGACGGTATCGCCGCGCGCCCGGAGCCGGCGGTGCTCGAGGAGGACACGGACACGCTCACGCAGTATCAGGTCGAGAAGCTCCTCTACTATCTCAAGCGGGACTTCATCGGCTACGAGCGCATCGACGGGATCAAACACGACGTGAACGTCGAGGACATCTCCTGTGACGGCTACAACTCGCCGGTGTTCGCGTACCACTCCGACTACGAACAGCTGATCACGAACGTCTATCACGGCAAGGAGAGCCTCGACGACTTCGTGGTGAAGCTCGCCCAGCGCTCCGGGAAGGGGATCTCGAAGCGCCAACCGCAGGTGGACGCCACGTTGCCGGACGGCTCGCGCGCCCAGCTCACGCTCGGACAGGAGGTCAGTGATCACGGGACGAACTACACCATCCGGCAGTTCAAGGACGTCCCGTTCACGCCGGTCGACCTCATCAACTGGAAGACCTTCTCCTTGGAGGAGATGGCGTTCCTCTGGCTCTGCATCGAGAACAACAAGAGCCTCATCTTCGCGGGCGGGACGGCGTCCGGGAAGACGACGAGCCTGAACGCCGTCTCGCTGTTCATCCCGTCGAACGCGAAAATCGTCTCCATCGAGGACACCCGCGAGGTCGAACTCCCACAGCGCAACTGGGTGGCGTCCGTCACGCGCCCGTCGTTCGGCGAGGACGAGAAGGGCGATATCGACGAGTTCGACCTACTGGAGGCCGCGCTCCGCCAGCGCCCCGACTACATCGTGATGGGCGAGGTGCGCGGGGAGGAGGGCCGGACGCTCTTTCAGGTGATGAGCACCGGGCACACGACGTACACGACGTTCCACGCGGACAACGTCGGCGAGGTGCTCAAGCGCTTCACGACCGAGCCGATCAACGTCTCGAAGACGCTGTTCACCGCGCTCGATCTCGTCTCCATTCAGGCGCAGACGCGGGTGAGCGGCCGGAAGGTGCGCCGGAACCGCAGCATCACGGAGATCAACCGCTACGACGCGGAGAACGACGAGATCAACGTCAGCGACGTCTTCCAGTGGGAGCCGGAGGGCGACGAGTTCCGACAGCTCACCGAGTCGAACACGCTCGACGAGATCCAGTTCGACCGCGGGTGGTCGCGCGAGCGCCTCGAACGCGAGCTCTTCGAGCGACAGGTCGTCCTCGCGTACCTCATCCGCAACGGTCTCAGCGAGTACACGGAGGTCGCGGCGACCCTGCAGGCGTACATCGCCGATCCCGACACGATTCTGACGCTGCTGGCGAACGACGCGCTGACCGAGAGCCTCGCGGACCTCCGCGGAATGGAGTCCGTCCTCATCGACGTCGACCCGGAGAAAGAGGAGATGGTACCCCGCCCCGACCCGACCGAGGACGTCTACGAGGAGGCGGGCGCGCTGCTCGAACGCGCGGAGGACGAGCTCCTGCACGAATACCGCGGCGAGGAGGCGCCGGACATCAGCTTCGCGCTCTCCGAGGCGGCCGCGAGCGCCGCGGACGCCGACGTCGTCGTCGACGACAGCGGTGAGACGCCGACCATCGAGGCGGCCGGTGAGGAATCCGATGGCTCACGCGACGCGGAGGCGGACGGTGGCGATCCGGCGGCGGACGGAAACACGACGAGTGACACCGGGGCGTCGGGCGAATGAGCCTCAGCGACGGCGACGCGGGCTACACGTCGACGGACGCCCTCGGTGACGCCTTCTTCCCGCTCTTCCAATGGTTGTTCAGCGATTCGAGCGACTTCGTCGCGGACGTCGAGACGAAACTCGCGGAGGCGCGTCGCGACGAGACCGTGGAGCTGTTCCTCTCGCGGGCGCTCGGCGTCGGCGCCATCGTCGGCGTCCTCCTCTGGGTCATCGGCACGCTGCTCGGCTGGGTGCTGTTCGTGACGGTGATCGACACCGAGACGATCATCGGCCTCCACATCGCGAACGACGCCCTGCTCGCGTTCCTCAACGCGATCAAGGTGCCGTCGCTGATCCTCCTCACCGGCCTGTTCTTCGGCAGCATCGGGTTCGCCGCGG
>NZ_BATA01000063.1 GCF_000474235.1 Halarchaeum acidiphilum MH1-52-1 | reverse complement strand
TTCTCCGCCGCCCCTCGCTTCGCTCGGCGCGACGCTGCTCACGTCCTGCGTCTTTCGGCTCCCGCCGTCCGCGAACGGGACGGTGTAGCCGTGGCTGTGCGCCCACGAGACGTATTTGTCCTTCGGCATGACGATCAGTGTCGCCGTCATCTTCGAGTGGCCGGCGCCGCAGAGCTCCGCGCAGTTGATCTGGTACCGGCCGGGTTCCTGCACGTCGAGCCACGTCGTCGTCACCGAGCCGGGGACGGCGTCCTTCTTGACGCCGAGTTCCTCGACCGCCCACGAGTGATCGACGTCCGCCGACGTGACGCGGACGGACAGCATCGTGTTCGCGGGGACGCGGACCTTCCCGGTTTCGGTGGTGTTCACGCCCTCGACGTGCGTCCGCCAGACCCACTGCGAGCCGACGACGCTCATGTCGAGCTGGTCGTGGGTGTTGTAGCGCTGCATGGCGTCCTGCGCGCCCATCTGGTCGGTGTGCGAGAGCGCCGTCCCGGCGTACATGAACGTCACGACCATGATGACGGCGACGCCGATCAACAGCAGGCGGAAGGTGTTCGCTCCCCACCGGGGTTCGAGTTCGCGCGCCGCCTCGACGCGGCCCGCGAAGTACCGATAGGAGAGGTAGAGCAGGACGCACATCGTGAGTCCGCCGAAGACGAGCGCGATGAGGGTGTCCGTCCCGTAGAGCTGGGAGACGAGGCCGATCCGCACGCCCGGCGGGTCGGCGGCGCGCTCGAACTGCTCGCGCATGTCCCACGCGTAGCTGAGGAGGAACGCGGCGACCGGCACCGCGAGCACGAGGAACCAGAGCCACCCCCTGTCGTTCCCGTCGAGTTCGATCGGTCCGTCCGACGGATCGCGCTCACTCACCGTCGCTCACCTCCGAGTCCGCGTCGCCGCCGTCCGGAAGCGGTTCGTCGCCGCCGTCCGCGGCCGCGACGCCGTCGTCCACTCCGCTCCGCCCATCGCCGCCCTGCTCGTACGGGACGTTGTCGGGCGTTGGCACCTCGTAGGGGAGTCCGTTCCACTCGGGCGAGGGCATCCCCTGCCCCTCGAGGAGGTCGCTCCACGGGTTCTCGACTTCGGCGCCGTACTTCAGGCTCCAGAGGAGGTTCGCGGCTAGCACGACCTGCGCGATGCCGAGCACGTACGCGAAGGCGGTCGTCCAGATCTGGAGGTTCTGCAGGCCGGACGCGTACGTGTACGTCGCGTACCGGCGCATCATCGGGACGGCCCGCGTCCCCATCGTGTCCATGAGCGTGAAGACGACGGGCGCGCAGACGATGGTGAGCGCGGCGTGGACCTTCGCGAGGCGCTCCGAGTACATCCGCCCAGTCATGAGCGGGTAGTAGTAGTAGAGCGCGGCGAAGAAGCCCATGATGGCGACGCCGAACAGGGTGAAGTGGAAGTGCCCGACGATGAACCACGTCGAGTGGATGAGGACGTCCACGGGCGTCTGACTCATGATGATGCCGTCCATCCCCGAGTAGAGGAGCATGAACAGCATCCCGATGCTGAACAGCATGGGGGCCTTGAGGTGGATGCGTCCGCCCCACATCATCGCCAGCATCGCGAAGATGTAGACGGCGAACGCGATCGGGATCGCCATCGAGAAGAACATGTACAGGTACCGGATCTGCCCGAGACCGGTGATGTACATGTGGTGGGCCCACACCATCCCGGACATGAGCGTGATGCCGGTGATCGCGTAGACGATGGAGCGATAGCCGTAGATCGGGCGTTCGCTGAATCGCGGGACGATCTCGCCGGCGATCGCGAGGAACGGCATCGCGACGAAGTAGACCTCCGGGTGGCCGAACAGCCAGAAGAGCCACTGCCAGAGGAGGGGCGCGCCGCCCGTCCGGGCGTCGAAGAGGCCCATCCCGATGACGTGCTGGAGGTAGTCGAAGGCGACGCCGACCATCAGCCACGGGAGCTCGTAGAGACCCAAGAGCGGAGTGAAGATCCCGAGTCCCCACGCGCCGAGGGGGAGGTCGAATAGCCCGAGGCTGGGATCGCGCTCGTTCAGCAGGGTCACCATGAAGTTGATCCCGGCGATCGTCGTCGAGATGCCGAGGATGAGCATCGAGAAGACGTAGCTGCTGACGGTGACGCGCGCGAATCGCGAGACGAGCGGCGGGTAGGCGAACCAGCCGCCGTTGAACGGGAGCGGGGTCAGCCCGAGCGCGTTCCCGACGACGGGGAACCAGAGCATGACGCCGCCCCAGAAGACGAGCCAGCCGGAGAGGGCGTTCAGCCGCGGGAACGCCATCTCGTCCAGCCCGAGGTAGTGCGGGAGGAGGTAGTTCGAGAACACGCCGCCCGCGGGCACGGCGACGAGGAAGATCATCGTCAGCCCGTGCAGCGAGACGAGCGCGTTGTACCCGTTCAGGTTGAACAGCGGTCCGTACGCCGGAGTGAGCAACTCGGTGCGAAAGAGCATCGCGAGCGCCCCGCCCATGAGGAACCAGAAGACGGCGAGCCAGAGGTAGATGATGCCCACGTCCTCGTGGCTCGTCGTGCACAGCCAGCGCCGCCAGCCGGACGGCTCGTGACCGCCGTCGTCGTGCGCGGCCCCGTCGTCCGCGTGCCCGGCGCTCACTGGCCGCTCACCTGATTTTTGATCGTCTTCCGAATCGTTCGGAGGTGTGCGTCGAAGGAATCGCTGAACATCGGCTTCGGCGCCTTCGTCATGGCCGGACTCCACCCGGGGTCGTTCGGGCCGACGTCGCCGACGACGACGGCGCCGACCATCCCGAAGAACATGTGGTCCTCACACATGTACAGGTAGACCCCGCTCGGGAATTTCGGCGCCTCGAAGGTGAGCTTGTAGGGGCCCTGAAACCCGCCGTTCGGCCGTTCGCCGTTCAGGTGCGTCTGGAGGTCTCCCCGGAGCGCGTTCTCGTCCTTCCACGGGCCGACGCCCGCGATGACGCCGGAGTCGAACGGCGCGGAGCCTTTCGGTGTGAACTGCGGCTTCTCGTTGCCCTTGTTCATCGACGTGATCGTGTGCGAGACGCGCTTCGACGAGCCGTTCGCCGTGTGCTTCCACGTCACCGTCGCGCCCGGCTCGACCCAGAGCACGGACGGCATGTAGCCGAAGCCGTTGCCCTCGTCGCCGTCGATGGCGACCATGCGAACCGTGTGCTCCGACTTGAGGTCGTCGGGACCGCCGACCACCCGCGGGATGTCGACCTGCTCGGACATCCGCGCGATGGAATCCTGCCCCGGTGCGACGTTCGCCGTGCCCGTACAACCCGCCAGTGCCGTCGACCCGAGACCCACCGCCGCTCCCACCCGCTTGAGGAAGCGACGCCGACCCGTCAGGTGCGGTGCCATCGGTGCATCACCACCGCGAGTGTACGACCGGTATCGACTTAATCCGACAGGATAGTTTACTGATGTGTAATGCGTGAGGTGGCCGATTCCGACGCCACACGGACCGATGTGGTGGGCCTAGACGGCGTTTTCCGGTCCCCCTCCGGCTGTCTCGCTGCTCTCCCGCAGATACGCCGAACCCTGTCCGGTCAGCTGATACTTCCCCCGGTCGACGCGCTCGACGTAGCCGGCGTCGGCGAGCTTCGAGAGACGGCGGTTCACCTCCGAGCGCGAGTAGTCGAGGTTGAGCGCGATGATCGCGGGCGTGAGGACGAGTTCGGACGAGTGGAAGAGGCTGAGGATGCGGTCGTCGAGGGCGGTCATCCACGGCTCGTGGCGTCGGACGTCGACCGGGTCGCTCGCGACGAGCGCGGCCCAGTCCGTCGAGTGCCTGCTCGCGTCCACGAAGCCCGCCAGCCCGACCACGATGATCGAGAGGATGACCGCGTGGAGCGCGTGCGCGACCGGCGAGCCGATGAGGTACTCGGAGACCGGCTCGCCGATCGCGAACGCGAAGACCCCGAACGTCGTGACGAGGATCGGCCACCGGTAGTCGGGATGATCGAGTTCCGCGATCAGGAGGTACGCGAGCCCGATCGCGCTCGCGAGACACATCGCGACCTTGTACGCGTGGAACGCGCCGAACGGGGTCACCGAGACCACACCCCGACGAGCCCGTCATCGACGTGCACTTGGAAGTACACCATCACGAGCACGAAGCCGGTCATCGTCGTGTACGTCGCGGCCTCGACGAACTCGATGTCGACGGAGCGTGTCGAATACACGAGCAACAGGAGATGATAGAGCGCGAGTCCGACGAAGAGCAGTGTGAGCGCGGCGATCGGCCGCTCGAGGGGCGTCCGCCTGACCGCCCGGAGCGCGAACCCCCCCGCGATCACGCCCGCCGACGAGACGACGAGCGCCAATCCGATGGCCAGCCCCGCGATGTCACCCATATCCTCCCCCTTCTCGATACGACTACGAAAACCACCCTTATTATTCCGTACTATCAGAGGTCTAATATTTCGGTCCGCCGAAACGGACGCCCGCGCCGGATCGATCCCCTACCCGTCCGCGTACTGCTCGTAGAGCAGGCTCCCGAGACCGGTGGCGTCGCGGACCTCCGTCGTGTCGTCGCGCGCCGCGGTCCCGCCGACGACGCCCGCGTCCTCCATCTCGCTGACGCGACGCTCGATCTCCGCTTGGACGTCGCTCAACAGCGCGTCCGGGACGTCCGCGATGTCCTCGGGATCGTCGAGCGACTCCTCGCGGACGACGCGCCACTCGCGGACCGTCGGGTCGTAGTCGACGGCGCGCAGGCCGCTCCCCGTGACGAACACGATCGCGGTGATCAGTTGCGTCTCGCGCTCGGGGTAGTGGAAGGCGTTGACGGGCCGGACGTCGACGAAACGGTCGGAGGCCGAGAGCGCCAGCACCTCGTCGTGCGAGAGCGGACGCGCCGGCAGCGAGTCGAAGGCCATACGCGCCTTCGGCGCTCGACGCTCAAGCCTCGTTCGGAACGCGCGGACGCCAACATTCAAGCGTCGTCCGGACGCCCACGTCGCATGAGCAG
Organism: Halarchaeum acidiphilum MH1-52-1; assembly: GCF_000474235.1. Classification (GTDB taxonomy): domain Archaea; phylum Halobacteriota; class Halobacteria; order Halobacteriales; family Halobacteriaceae; genus Halarchaeum; species Halarchaeum acidiphilum. Next base: position 9,877 of record NZ_BATA01000063.1, on the reverse strand, counting down.
TCCGCTCGACACCACGATCCGCGTCGGCGAGATCCGCGCCGCCGAACCGTTCGAGGAGGCGCGCAAGCCCGAACTCCTGAAGCTCGAAATCGACCTCGGCGACGCGGTCGTGCGCTCTGCGGCACAGCTCGGCTACAACCACGATCCCGACGGGATCGTCGGCCGGCAGGTGCTCTGTGCGACGGACCTCGGCACCGTGAACATCGCGGGCTTCGAGTCGGAGGCGCTCACGCTCGGCGTCCCGGACGCGGACGACCACCCGATGCTCGTCGGTCCCGATCGGGACGTGCCGCTCGGCGGGGAACTCTACTGAACCGCCGACCGACCGGTCGCGTCCCTGCCGTTCCTCCGCCGTCGAAAGTCACGTCGCTTATAGGCTCGTAGGTCCTGTACGTGTGTAATGAGTCAGTCGGAGCCACAGGTCACGCGCCTGTTCGGCGGGCCCGGCAGTGGGAAGACGACCGCGCTCCTCGACCGCGTCGAGGGGATCCTCGAGGACGACGACGTCGAGATACGGGACGTCCTCGTGGTCTCATACACGCGCGCAGCCGCCGCGGAGGTTCGCGAGCGGCTGGCCGAGCGCCTCGACGTGAGCCCCCGCTCGCTTCGCGGGAACGTCTCGACGATGCACGCGAAGGCCTACGAGCTCCTGAACCTCTCGCGCGGCGACGTCGTCGGTGAGGACGACAAGGAGGCCTTCTGCGATGACTACGGCATCCCCTACGAGGACGAGTACGCGTCGGGGTCGCGGCGCACGGCGCGCTCGACGACGCTCGGCAACAAGGTCATCGCGACGAGCCAGTGGCTCCAGCGCACCGGGCGGGACGTCGCCGACTGGTACGACGTGCCGTTCCGCTGGGACGAGGAGGAGATCCGTCTGCCGCCGGAGATCGACGACAACGCGCAGGTCGGCAACAAGTACACCCCGACGTGGCCGTCGAGCGACGACCGCTACGACGTCCCCGAATCCATCCGCGCGTGGCGGGCCTACAAGGGCGAGCACGAACTGGTCGGCTTCGCGGACATGCTCGAACGCGTCGAGCAGCGCTCGCTCGTCCCGAACGTCGACCACCTCGTCATCGACGAGTTTCAGGACATCACGAGCCTCCAGTATCAGGTCTATCAGGAGTGGAAGCCACACATGGACACCGTGCTCATCGCGGGCGACGACGATCAGGTCGTCTACGCGTGGCAGGGCGCCGATCCCGACCTCCTCCTCGACACCGAGGTGACGGAGAACGTCGTCCTCCCGAACTCCTATCGGCTCCCCTCGGAGGTGCTGAAGATCGTCCAGCAGGAGGTCGGGCACATCAAGAACCGACAGGAGAAGGATCTGAACCCGCGCAAGGAGGGCGGCTCCGTCGAGGCCGTCGACTCGCCGTCGATGCTCGACCTCGTGCGCAACGTCCGCCGGACGATCCAGACCACCGACGAGACGGTGATGATCCTCTTCCGCGCGCGCTATCAGCTCTTCGACTTCGTGGACGAGTTCATCACCGAAGGGATCCCCTTCAAGGCGCTCACCGATCAGCGCCTCTGGACGGACCGCCTCCAGCAGTACGTCAATGCGGTCGAGGCCATCGACGCGGGCGAGCCCGTCACCGGACTGCAGGCCCGCCGGCTGATGGACATGCTGCAGGACTCTGCGTTCGGGACGAACGACCGGAGCGACTTCCGCGACGAGATCGACGCGCGACGCGCGGCGGAAGGCGAGGGCGAGGATGACGCCCCGCTCGACGAGCTCGAGTTCAGCCCCGAGTTCATCCGCAACTGGGTGCCCTTCGTCCCCGCACCCGGCGCCGCCGCGGACATGCTGCGGAAGGTGACGCGCTATCAGCGCCGCTCCATCGACGCCTACTTCCAAGGCGACTATCGGGGCATGGACGCCGATCGCGTCCGCGTCGGCACCATCCACTCCGCGAAGGGCCGCGAGGCCGATCACGTCTTCCTCGCGACCGACCTCACGGAGAAGGTCGTCGAGCAGATGGCGGCCACCGCCGACCCCGACGACCTCCCCGAGGGCGTCGACGAGTTCACCCGGCAGAGCGATCCCGTCCCCGTCCTGACGGACAACGAGCGCCGCGTCTTCTACGTCGGGATGTCGCGGGCCCGCGAACGCCTCGTCCTCATGCAGAACCTCGTGACGGGCGCGCCGACGCTCCCGCTCGACGTGCTGCTCTACGGCGAGCCGACCGGGGAGACGCTCGCGGACGCGCTGTCGAAGGCGGCCGCACCCATCTCGATCAACTAGATGGGCGGGCGGGCCGCGACGCACCTCGCGGACGCCATCGCGGAGCGCGGAGCGACCGCGTTCGTCCACGTCGGCGACCGAAACGACGCGACGCTGCGCTATCTGGCCGGGCCCGCGCTCCCCGATCGTCCGAGCGCCTACGTGCGGACCGCCACCGGCGAGCGCGTGCTCTGTCCGCCACCCGGCGCGGCGAACGCCGCGCGCGAAGCGTTCGACGGCGAAATCGCGAGCGCGGACTCACTCGGCGCGAGCGCCCCCGGCGAGCGCGCCGCGGCGGTTCTCGACGCGCGCGGAGCGGACGGAGACGAGACGGCGAAGGCGGTGCTGACGACGGCGGCGATCCCACACGCGGCCGCGCTCTACCTCGAACGCGCCGGGTACGACGTGGCCTCGACGGACGCGCTCGCGGCGGCGCGCGCGCTGAAGACGGAGGCGGAGATCGAGCGCCTGCGCGCCGTTCAGACCGCCGCGACGACGGGCGTGCGTCGCGCCGAGACGCTACTCGCGGACGCGTCGCGAGACGGCGACGGCCGAACGCTCGTACACGGGGGGGAGCCGTTGACGACCGGCAGACTGCGGCGAGCGGTGAACGCCGCGCTGGCGGGAGCGGGCGTCGAGCCCGCGGGGAACACGCTCGTCGCGGCGGGCGCGACGTGGCGCGATCCCGCGCGGGAGGGCGATCCCGTCCCCATCGCGGCCGGCGATCCCGTCCTCGTCGATCTCGCGCCGCGCGACGCGACCGGCTATCACGGTCGGCTGGCGCGGACGTTCGTCGTCGACACCGAGGGCGGATGGGATCGGCGCGCGCACCTCGCGGCGACGCGGGCGCGCGAAGCCGGACTCGCCGAACTCGAAGCCGGGACGCCCGCGAGTCGGGTCCACGAGGAGACGGCGGCGGAGATCGTCGCGTACGGCTTCGACGCCGCGGGCGACACCCGAACGAACGGATCGCGGGGATCGCGGGCGCTCGGCCACGGCGTCGGTCTCGAACGCCGCGAAGGGCCGTCGCTGACGGCCACGAGTGACCTCGCCGCCGGCCACGTCGTCGCGCTCGCGCCGACGGTGTTCGACGCGGCGGAGGGCGGCGGGGTCCGCATCGCCGACACCGCGGTCGTCACCACCGACGGATACGAACTGTTGGCCGACTACTCGACGACGCTGTCGCCGACGGCGGAGCCGCAGTAGCCGAAACTACTTCTCGTCAGGGTCGCGCGCGATGGTGCCGACGACCCGCTCGGCCGCCGTGACGGCGAGGTCGTCCGGCGTCAGGACGTATCGCTCGACGCCGAGGACGAGCGCCGCGAGCGCGAGGAAGAGGAGCGCGATCGGTTCACCCGCGAGCGCGTACCGCGCGCCGAGGGTGAGCAGCGGCGCGCAGAAGGCGAGCGTGACGACGAAGGAGAGCTGCGAGAGGATCCCCATCGGCGGGACGAACGACTCCGAACGGGGTAGGCGTTGCGCCGACATCGATGCCATTTTCGTTACGCATACCGGATTCGGGAGTATGTTCACGGGGATCGTCGAGACGACGGGACGCGTCGCCGACGTCACGCGAAACGACGAGGGGCGGCGGCTCCGCATCGAGACGGAAGGGATCGGCGGCTTCAGTCGCGGACAGAGTATCGCCGTCGATGGCGTGTGCTTGACCGTCGAGGAGCGCGGGGAAACGGAAGATGGCGAGTGGTTCGACGCCTTCCTCGCCGCGGAGACCGTCGCGCGGACGAGCCTCGACGAGCGCGCGGTCGGCGACGGCGTGAGCCTCGAACGCGCGCTCCCGGCGGACGGGCGCTTCGACGGTCACGTCGTACAGGGCCACGTCGACACCACGACCGAGGTCGTCGGCGTCGAACGGATCGGTGAGGACTATCGCTACACGTTCGCGCTCCCCGGCGGATACGAGCGCTACGTCGCGGAGAAGGGTTCGATCGCACTCGACGGCGTGAGCCTCACAGTGGCGAGCGTCGACGACGACGCCGGGACGTTCGACATCGCCATCATTCCGACGACGCGCGCGGAGACGACACTCGACGAACGCGAACCGGGCGACGCCGTCAACGTCGAGGTGGACGTCGTCGCGAAGTACGTCGAGCGTCTCGAGACGTACTAGGAGTCGTCGGCGACGGACTCGTCCGCGGACTCCGGATCGGCGAACGGGTCGTCTGACTCGTTCGCGTCGATCGGGTCGTCTGACTCGTTCGTCTCGGCCGCGTCGGCCTCCGTGTCCGTCTCGGCCGCGTCGTCCTCCGTGTCCGTCTCGGCCGCGTCACCTACGCCGCTGGCATCGAGATCGCGGTACGTGTCTCGATAGCGCGCGAGCTTCCGATAGAGGATCCAGAGGAAGAAGCCGTCGTAGACGAAGACGAAGCCGATGAAGAGCAGCGTCCCCCAGTTCGCGACGAGGCTCGGCCCGAAGACGAGCGAGAGGACGGGATCCATGTAGGTCACGACGGTGTCGTAGGTGGCGTGGATGGCCGCGGCGATGAGGAGACCCTTGACGACGATGGGACCGCGGTTCTCCGGATTGAACTTCGCGAGACCGAGGTAGTAGCCGGAGAACGCCGTGTAGATGACGTGGCCCGGGCCGCGAACGTGCGGAGCGTCGCCGTCTGGAGGGCCTGCCCGAGGGCGGCCTGCAGGGTCGCGCTGTCCGTCGCGCTCAGGAACTGGCTCGTGATGTAAATCGTGTTCTCGATGGTGGCGAAGCCGAGACCGGCGGCCGCGCCGTACACCGCACCGTCGACGACGGCGTCGAACCTCTCGGTGCGGTAGGCGTAGAGGCGCACCGCGAGCCACTTCACCGTCTCCTCGATGGGACCGACGACGACGAAGAAGAAGAGGACCATGCCGACCACCGGGATCACCGTGACGACGTTCTTCAGGACGGTGTTGAGCACGGACGCGAAGCCGGCGAAGAGGAAGCCGAGCACGAACGTCCCGACGAGCATCGTCAGCGGTTCGCGCATCGTCACGTCCATCCGCCAGACGGAGAAGACGAGCACCGCGGCCGGTACGATGGAGAAGAAGACGTAGACGCCGAGGAGCGGGTTGTGGAACGCCGCCACGCCGACGATCAGAAACTGCGCGGCGAGGATGAGGACGGCGAGCGCGACGACCGTCCACCGGCTCCCGGCCGCGAGCCAGCCGTGTACCCGAGTCGCGAAGCGATCGAGGGGGGTGCGCTCCTCCCACGACGCCACGTCGTAGAGGTCGCGCCCATCGGTGACTCGCTGGATCGGATCTCGTTTCTGCGGCATGAGAGCGAGTACAGATGCGTCAGGCTAAGGTCTTCGGGCGAGGAGAGCGACGTTTTTTCATTCGCACGCGCGTAGGCATCGAATATGCTCTTCGACCAGCGGACCCGGCACGCACTCCGCGACGCCGGGCTGTCGGCAGCGGAACTCCGCGACGTCGAGCGTGAAGTCACGCGCGAAGCGCGCGCCACCGCCGACGAAGTATCGTCCTTCTTCGACGAACGCGAGTCGGTCTACTCCGATATGGACCAGACGCACTCGAACGAGACGTATCCCGCACACGACGTCGACTACTGCGATCTCTTCACGCACAGTCAGGACGTCCGCGGGTTCCTCCGCTTCGACTCGTGGGGCGTCTACGTCGAGGGCGCGCGCGTCCTCGACGACGATATCGTCGAACTCGAACTCGGGCCGACCGTCCACGACCGCGTGCGGTTCGCGACGACGCGGGACGCGCTCGAATGACGCGCGCACGCATCCGCGGCATCTACGCCACCGCGCTCACCGCCGTGTGCCTCGACGCCGACCACGCGGTCGTGCAGGCCTCCGAGCCGATCCGCGAGCGCTTCGACGCGGGCTTTCCCGACGAACCCGCGGACGTCGCCGTCGAGACGACGGCCGACCGACAGGGCGTCGGACTCTCCGGGTCGTCGGCCGCCGTCGCGGCGATCCGCGATCGCTGTCTCGACGTCGGCGACGACGCGCTCGACTGGGACGATCCCGTCCCGGCGGGTGCCGTGTTCGACGCCCGCGTGACGGAAACAACGGGCGGCGGTGCCGTCCTCGACCTCGGCGCGGACGGAGAAGCGTACCTTCCGTTCGACGCCGCGGACGGCTACGTCGAGACGGGTGACACGCTCCGCGTGCAGGTTCGCGACCCGGCGCCGCCGTGGCTCGACGGCCGCGCGACCGTCGGAACGGCGCTTCGGACGCCCGGCGTCGGTGCGCTCGCCGAACTCGAGGAGGGAGACACGCTCGTTGCGGCGACGCCGGACGGCACCGCCGAACACGAACTCGTCCAGACGACGGAGATGCTGAACGTCGAGCTTCCCGACGGCTGGGCGGTTCGATGGGGACGCGCCGCGGACGGCGCCTCGTTCGCGACGCTCCGCGAAGCCCTCGACGACGCCGTCGAGCGCGTCGAGACGCTGGAAGCCGCCATCGACGACGCGGGCGACGTCGACGCCCCGCGTGCGGTGTATCGACCGATCGAGACGGCGTGGATCTGGTTCGGCCGCGGCGCGCGCTTCGCGCTCGACGACGTTCGGAGCGAGGTGACGGCGACGATGCCGGGCCACCACCGAACGAAGGCCGCGACGCCGGCCGCGAGCACCGCCGTGGACTTCGCGGAGGCCGTCGGCGTCGATACTGAGGGCTTTCCCTTCGCCGCGGTAGCGTCCGCGTTCGGACCGCACGAGGGCGATTCGCTCGCCATCGAGCACGGAAAGCCGAGCGGGCGGCTCGTCACGCTCGGCACCGGGACGGTCACGAGCTGCGAGCCGGCCGAGGGGAAGCTGACGCTCGAACGCGAGATGCACCCCGGGGGGACCTACGACGCCTCGGGACCGAGCGCGAGACCGGCGACGTCGCGATCACGCGCTTCACCGAGGGGCGCGAGTGGTACGCGACCGGCTACGAGGCCGAAGACGGCACGAACAAGGGGACCTACGTGAACGTCTCGACACCCGTCGAGCTGTTCCCGGACGCGATCCGGTACGTCGACTTGCAGGTGGACGTCGTGAAGTATCCGGACGGGACGGTCGAGGTCGTCGACGAGGACGAACTGGAGGCGGACGTCACCGACGGACACGTCCCACGCGCGCTCGCGGACCGCGCGCTCGACGTCGCCGAGCGACTGGCGAGTGGGCTACGGAAGTAGCGGACGGAGGAATGGCGAACAGACGACGGGAGGTGTGTCCCGCGGGCGGCCCATCGACGGTTTCGCTTCGGCCGCGCCGCGGCGAGTAGTCAACGCATACCCGCGGTTGGTCGCGTGATCGGACTTGAAGTGTGGTGACAGGGCGAGAACCACGAGACACGCGTCCGCGACCCGAGCGATCCGAGGACCCGGAAGGGTCGGGGTTCACTCGCCCTACGGGCGAGTCCCAAGACCCACCGGAGGTCACGCGAGCGGAGCGAGTGTGACCAAGGAGGAGCTACGCTCCGACTGAGGTGGGTCGCTGGGCTTTTGCGTGCGAGACGACGAGCCGTCTCGCTGCATAGGAAGAAGCGCTGCTTCTTCCGATGATGGAGCTTTTGCAAGCGCGCAGAGCGCGCGCTGCAAAAGGTCCGTTAGAAGTGCATTCCGTCGGAGTTCGGGCTGCCCTCGCCGCGGCCGCCGCGCCCGCCCTCGTTCCGGTCGACGCCCATGTAGCTCTCCGCCTGTCCGGTCGTCCAGTCGGAGCCGGAGTCGTCGGAGAATCGGACGGTGACGTCGGTGACGGCCTCGAAGTCGTCGGCGAGCGACGTCTTGATGCGGTGGGCGGTGCGAGGACTGATTCCGCACCCGGAGCACGCGCCGCCGAGTTCGATGACGACTTCGCCGGTGTCGCGATCGGCCTTCCGAACGGCGGATTCGCCGCCGTGCATCCGAATGATCGGCATCTGGGCCGTGAGCCACCGCTCGACGCGCCCGTGGAAGTCCTCGCCGTTCGCCTCGCTGGCCTCGCTCATGGGACGAGATACGGCCGCACGCGTGAAAGGGTTCGGGTTTCCGGCGTTCTCGGCGTCGGACCGGGATCGCCGAACGGACCCCCACACACCAGATGTCGTGAGTTCTCGCGTCGCGAGCGATGCACGGACTGGAGGATCGCCGTGAACGGCGGCGCTGGAAACGCGCGCGAGAGGACACCCCCACACCAGATGTCGCGAGTTGTCCGTCTCGGTCTCGGGCCACGGTACGGAGAGCCATCGGACGACCGGCCTCGTCATCTCGGAGGGAAAACCGCCGGGCTGGACGGCAATCACCGAGCGGTGTCAAAGAGAAACGGATCGGCAGTCACCGAGCGGCGTCGGAGTGAAGCGAGAGATCCGTCTCGGACGTGAGGATGTCCACGACCGGATCCGTCGCCACGGTCGCACGATACTCGTTGTATCGACCGCCCTGTCGACCCTCGTTCGCCTGCGTCTTCGCGGCGAAGCCGAGCATCGCGAGTTCGTCGAGTTGGTCGCGAAACCGATCGAGCGAGAGCGGATCGGAGCCGTTGTGCGTGACGACGCGCTCGTACTGCCGGTAGACGTCCTTCGTTCGCGACGCCGCGTCGGTGCGCTCGGAGAGGTGAACGAGCGCGAGGAGGCTGTACTGGGCGTGGACGGTCTGGTCGCGGATGCGGTCCTCGATGCGACCGCGTTCGAGGTCGTCCTCGGCTTCGTCAACGAGCGATTCGGTGAGGACGCCGTCGCGCTCCTCGGCGAGATCGCCCGCGACCATCAGCAGTTCGAGAGCCTGTCGCGCGCTCCCGCGGTCGCGCGCGGCGATCGCTGCGGTCTTCCGGAGCGCGGCCGCATCGTAGGTGTCCGGACGGAGCGCCTTCGTCGCGCGCTGTTCGAGGATGGCGAAGAGCTGCTCGGCGTCGTACTGACTGAAATTGATCTCGCGCTCGCAGAGCGTGTCCTTGACCTTTGGGGAGAGGTTCTGCCGGAACTGGTAGTCGTTACTAATGCCGATGATGCCGAGCCGGGCGTGGTCGAGGTTCCCGTTCGCCCGCGCTCGCGGGAGCTGATAGAGGAGTCCGTCGTCGCTACCGATGGAGTCGATTTCGTCGAGAGCGATGAGAATGGTACCGCCGATGTCGTCCAGTTCGCGCCACAACATGTTGTAGAGGTCCTGTGGCGCGTGCCCGGTCGCGGAGACCTGATCGTGCGGGCCGCGGATCGCATTCAGCAGGGCGATGAGCGCCTGATAGGAGGTCGTCGAATACTGGCAGTTGACGAGGAGTGTCGTGATTTCGGAATCGACGCTGGGATCTTCGTGGACCTCGGTTTCGAGGACTTCGAGGAGGTACTTCGTGACCGCGGTCTTCCCGACGCCGGTCTTCCCGTAGATGAAGACGTTGTCGGGGTGTGCGCCGTGGCGCGCGGGATTGAGCGCGCTCGCGTAGTCCTGAATTTCGTCGTCGCGTTCGAGAATCTCGTCCGGTTCGTAGTCCTCCTTCAGAACGTCGCGGTTCCGAAAGACGGACTCGAACTCCTCGAACGGACTCTCGGACATACAGAATGTGTTCCTCTCCACACCACATAAGACCTCCGATAGTCTGTATCGTGAGACACACCTCGCGTCGTCTGATCCCGGTCCACCCGATATCGGATCACCAACGCGTTCGGAGGATCGACAATGCACTCGGAGGATCGCCAACGCACTCGGAGGATCGACAAC
>NZ_BATA01000064.1 GCF_000474235.1 Halarchaeum acidiphilum MH1-52-1 | reverse complement strand
GTGGTCGACGCCGCTTTTGGTCGAGCTTTCGTCAGCGACGGCGGAGCGTCGCGCGACAAAAGGTCGTGGGTCGCAGGGTACTTACCGATACGTACCTCTAGTACCGCGTAATGAGCGAGCAGCAGGGCGATCAGGCGTCCGCGGACCGCCGGAAGTACGAGTTCCGGAAGGTCATCGAGAAGCTCCAGGACTACTCCGGGAGCGGGACGCAACTCGTCTCAATCTACGTCCCAGAGGACAAGCAGGTCTCGGACGTGGTCGCGCACGTCACGCAGGAGCACTCGGAGGCGTCAAACATCAAGTCGAAGCAGACCCGGACGGCGGTGCAGGACGCCCTGACGTCCATCAAGGACCGCCTGCGCTACTACGACACCTTCCCACCGGAGAACGGGATGGTCCTCTTCTCGGGGTCCATCAACGTCGGTGGGGGCCAGACGGATATGGTGACCGAAGTGTTGGAGTCGCCGCCCGAACCCGTCCAGTCGTTCCGCTATCACTGCGACAGCGCCTTCCTCACGGAGCCGCTCGAGAACATGTTCGCGGACAAGGGTCTCTACGGTCTCGTCGTCCTCGACCGTCGCGAGGCGAACGTCGGGTGGCTGAAGGGCAAGCGCGTCGAGCCGGTGAAATCCGCCTCCTCGCTCGTTCCGGGCAAGCAGCGCAAGGGGGGACAGTCAGCCCAGCGGTTCGCCCGCCTGCGCCTCGAGGCGATCGACAACTTCTATCAGGAGGTCGCGGAGATGGCGAACGACCTCTTCGTCGACCGCCGCCACGAACTCGACGGCGTCCTCGTGGGGGGACCGTCGCCGACGAAGGACGAGTTCCTCGACGGCGACTACCTCCACCACGAGATACAGGACAAGGTCCTCGGGAAGTTCGACGTCTCGTACACCGACGAGTCCGGCCTCTACGATCTCGTCGACGCCGGTGCCGACGCGCTCGCCGAGGCCGCGCTCATGGAGGACAAGAACGCGATGGAGCAGTTCTTCAAGGAGCTTCACGACGGCAACCTCGCCACCTACGGCTTCGAGGCGACCCGTCGCAACCTCATCATGGGGTCCGTCGAGGAACTCCTCCTCAGCGAGGACCTCCGGCAGGACGTCGTCACCTACGAGTGCGAGAACGGCCACGAAGAGCGCGAACTCGTCGAGCGCCGGAAAGACGAGGTTCCGGAGCACGAGTGCTCGGAGTGCGACGAGACGGTGGACACGGGCGAGCGCGAGGACGTCATCGACCACCTCATGAACATCGCCGATCAGCGCGGGACCGAAACGACGTTCATCTCGACGGACTTCGAGAAGGGCGAACAACTGCTCAACGCCTTCGGCGGTATCGCCGGCCTGCTGCGGTACTCCACGGGTGTCTAGCGACCTTTTACTGCGCTTGAGCGCGCCAAAGGCACGCTCTGCGCTTGCAAAAGCTCGGCCAAAAGCCCGGTGACCCACTTCGGTCGGAGCACGCTCCGACCGCCCGCGTTCGCTATCGCTCACGCGGGCTCCGGTGGGTCTTGGGCCTCGCGGCTTCGCCGCGAGTGAATCGCCTCGCTCGGGTTCTCCGAACCGCTCGCTCGGCGAACGCTAGCCCCCGTTGTTCGGTTCGTATCTGTTCGTCGGGAAGCGGCTGTTCAGCCTAAGTATAAATCAACCCCCCGTCGAAGTCTTGCGTTTCCACTTTCACATTGGTTGAAAAATATTTATAATCCTACGTCTCGTCTATTCTAATCCACGCATATGTCAGAATCCGAGTGATATCAAGTCGGGAAGATTGACCTCCCTAAAGCCGATCTCCCTACGCCGAAAGAAGTGAAGGGCGCAATAGATGATATGGGCGACGAATTTGAGATGGTTCGTCGTACGGAGAACGACCCTGTTAGCGGAGGAGAGTTAGAATACCTTGAGAAAGGGAGAACGACCTACCTCGGAGACAGTCACGGTGAGTTCTCGTTCTGTCACTTCTATTACGTCACAGACACGGAGAATAGCGTTGTAGTCAGAAACGACGACGGTGAAGAAGAAGAACAGAACCAGCGTGAATTAGTCCGACCACGTTCTACTTCGAAAATGGGATGTTCGCCTTCGAGTCCAGACAGGACTTAGTGAACACGTGGATCCCAAACTTCATAGGTAAACTCACAGGTATAGACGCCGCGAACAACTCCAAAATCTTCTCGTTCACTCAGGAGATGATGAAGAGATTCTACGATACGAGAGATAAGATTACAGTCTTCAAATTCACCACACCCGAGGAGGGCGAGGACTTCGAGCTGGACACACCATTAGCGAGGGCCCTGAATGAGCTGACAGATACTGTTGAAAGTCAGCAATTTAGCGGAGGTAATTCTGGCAAAGACCTCAAAGGAACAGAAATCGTGGAAGGAGCCGCTGAGAAGATGTTTATCCAGAAACTCCACGGTTCCCGTGAAAATGAGTTGACAACAAACATCCTTCAATCGGGAGTATACGTCGTTGCGTGGAGTGAAACGGATTGGAGCGAACCTATCGAAACGGGTCGGAGAGCAGAAGCCATCGATAATCGACTTGTGCCGCAGGTTCGGAAGCTCTCTTAGCTCCAATCACTCGGGTTTCTCTCACCGCTATGTGAATGGCGGTTCATTACTACGGGGTCTACTTGTTACGAATTACGTCTGAACCGAACGATCAACGCAGTCAGCGTCCGCGCGACGAGCGGCTCGAAGAGCCCGGTAGTCGCGCGGTTCACTCGCGCGCAGCGCGAGGCCCCGAAGCCCCCGAAGGGGGCTGACGGGGCTTTTGGCCGAGCTTTTGCAAGCGACGGTGCGCGTAGCGCGCCGAGCGCTGGAAAAGGTCGTCAGGCGTAGTGCTCGTCGAGGTAGTCGACGATATCGTCGCTCTCGGGCATCCCCTCGACGTCGTTCGCGGGGTCGACGAGGACGGGGACGCCGGTCTGGCCGCTGACCTGTTTCACTTTCTCGCGCCGGCTGTGGGAACGCGGGACCTCGTGTTCGTCGTAGTCGAGGCCGAGTTCGTCGAGTTTGGATTGGACTTTCGCGCAGTAGGGACAGCCGGGGAGGACGTACAGTTCGAGGTCGCTCATACGGCTATGTAGGAGTCGGAGGGGGAAGAACGATGTGGACGAGGGCCTCAGGCCTCCGTTTCGGCGTCGTCGCCGCGCTCCTTGAGGAGGTCGCGGAAGGCGTCGGGGTCGTCGATCCGTTCGAGTTCCTCGCGCTCGATGATGGCGGTGCCGCCGATGGACTCCTGTTTGGATTCGTCGACGAAGTACACGGCCCGAGTGCGGGTGATGCGGCCGACGCTGGCCATGATGCGCGCGCGTTTGACGGCGGCGTCGGTGAGCGTGGAGTGGCCGGTGAGGAGGCCCTCGGGGCGGTGGCGGTTCGTGTCCTCGCCGACGGCGTTGAACGGCGCGCGGACGGTCGGGTGGACGTCGAAGCCGGCGCGGGTGAGGACGGCGACGATGGGCTCGTCCTCGGGGTCGGCTTCGGGGTCCTCCGGGGTCGGATCGGCGTCGCGGACCTCGTCGGCGCCGTCGAGGACGTCGACGGGGCTGGTGAGGGCGTCGTCGAAGACGTCCTCGAGCTTGACCGCGACGTCGATGCTGGCGTTCATGCCGTCCTCGTACTTGGAGACGGTGCGCCGGGAGACGCCGAGTTCGGTGGCGAGGCGCCCGAGACTCCAACCGCGCTCCTCGCGTTCGTCGGCGAGGACGTCGCCGTCGATGTTGACGTAGAGACCGCCGGGCGCGGCGTAGACGAGCGGCGGCACGCCCTCCACGAAGAAGTCGAGGGCGGTGTCGGGACTGATGACGGGGACGCCGTGGCGGAAGTAGACGACGCCGCGCTCTAAGTCCTCGTCGCGGGTGCGTAGCCCGATGACCACCGGGGTGCCGTGGAGGTAGTGGCCGAGCCGACGCATCTCCGCGCCCGTCGGGCCGTCGAAGGCGTCGACGTTCCCGAGGATCTTCACGAAGAGCAGGTCGTCGCCCCGTCTGGCGGCGACGTCGAAGCTCTTCGGGCGGATGACGCACCGATCGCTCACCGCGAACCCCGCGTCCTCCAGCATCGCGGTAACGTTCTCGATGAGTGCCGACCGGGACATACCGGTCCCTAAGCCGGTATGCACATATATGTATTGTGCCGTGGGAAATCGAACCCCGAAAGCCGTAGGTGGACGCGGCGGATACGTGCGGACGTGACGACGGTCGGCATCGACGACACGGACTCGCGGACGCGCGGGATGTGCACGACGTACGTCGCCCACCGGGTGGCGGGCGGCCTCGAAGCGCGCGGTGCGAGCGTCGCGCGCGTCCTCCTCGTCCGATTGAATCCCGCGGTCGAGCACAAGACGCGCGGGAACGCGGCGCTCGCGATTCACACGGACGCCCCGGCCGACGAGGCGTTCGAGGTGGCGCGCGAGACCGTCTCCGCGGCCGCGGCGGTCGACGACGACCGGACGAATCCGGGGCTGGTGGTCGCGCCGGGCGCGCCGGACGACCCCGACGCCGTTCCGGACGCGGTCGCCGATTTCGCGCGGGACGCGGTGCGCGACCACCACGCGATCGCGGACGCGACGGCGCTCTGCGACGCCCTCGACTACCGTCGCGAGGGATGGAAGAACGGCCGCGGGCGCATCGGTGCGCTGGCCGCCGTCGGCGCGTGGCGGGCGTTCGCCGACTGGTCGTACGAACACATCGCCTACCGGGAGCGCGAGCGCTGGGGATCCGAACGCGACGTCGATCCCGAATCGGTGTTCGCGGCGGCGGACGAACGGTACCCGGCGGCGTGGGACACGATCGATCGCGGGGAGGGCGAGACCGTCTGCGTTCCCCACACGCCGGGTCCCATCCTGCACGGGATCCGCGGCGACGATCCCGACGCCTGTCGCGCCGTCGCGACAGCCATCGACGGCGAGCCGATCGATGCCGCGCGACTGTTCGTGACGAATCAGGGGACGGACGTCCATCTTCGCGACGCCGGATCGCTCGCCACACTCGACGACGGCCGGGCGTACCGGGTGGACGGAACGGTCGTCTCCCCACCGGAGACGCGACGGGGCGGCCACGTCTTCGTCGAGATCGCGGACGACACCGATCGGATCCGCTGCGCGGCGTTCGAGCCGACGAAGCGCTTCCGCGATCGGGTTCGCGACCTCCGCACGGGTGACGAGCTAACGGTCTGCGGCGAGGTGAGCGAGGGGACGCTCAAATTGGAGAAGTTCGCGCTCCGCGAGCGGGTGACGACGGAGCGGGTGACGCCGACCTGCCCCGAGTGCGGGCGCACCATGGAATCCGCGGGCGCGGATCAGGCTATCGGTGTCGGGACTGCGGGACGCGCGCTCCGGGGAAGGTCGCGGCGCCGGTCGAGCGCGACCTCGAACCCGGCTGGTACGAGGTGCCGCCTTGCGCGCGCCGCCACGTCGCGCGCCCGCTCGTCCGCGGCGAGTGGGACGCGCCGACCCACCCCGAGCGGTAGCGTCGGTCGGCGATCCGGTCGCGACGCCGATTACCACATATAGGCTTGTTGGCCGCTCGCGCTGCCGTATTTGAATGGTTTCGATTTAATTTCTCCATAGATGGACGCCTATATATGTCCGGCGCGACTCGTTGCGAGTGAGCGATGCGATCCGACACCGCCGCACGATCGGCGATGCGAGAGGTGGTCGAATGACTCCCGGGTGCGTCGCAGACGCCGCATCGGGCGGCGACCTGCGCCTCCCGCGGGAGACCGAGACGTGGCCGGAGTTCGATCTCGCCTGCCGCGTCGAGGAGTACGACGACGGTGTCCAGTGTACGATCTACCCCGACGGGGCCGACGACGACACGCTCGTCACGACGTGGCTCACCGCCGAGGACGACGCGTTCGTCGATCTGGAATCGGCACGCTGAGCGCGGGGGGGGACGGTCATGCTTTGAGACCGCTCCCGGTCAGGGGGACGACGACGTCGTCCGTCGCCGCGAGCGTGCCGCGTTCTCGATACGCCGCGAGTCCCGCGACCGCCGCGGCACTCGTTGGCTCGCAGTAGAAGCCGGCGCGATGGAGCCGATCGAGCGCCGCGTCCGTCGCCTCCTCCCCGACCGCGATCGCGTCGCCATCGCAGTCGTCGATGGCGTCGACGAGCTGTGCCATGCGCGCGGGCTGGCTGATCTGGATGCCGTCCGCGACGGTGTTGACGTCGTCCCCGTCTGGTCTCTCACCCTGCGCGCCGCACTCGCCCGTCGCGCCGTCGCTGACCGCGGTCGCGACCGGCGCGACGCCCGCCGCCTGCACGCCCAGCAGACGCGGCATCTCGTCCGTCCATCCGATCTCGCGGAGTCGGCGGAACCCGCGATAGGCGCCGAGGAAGAGCGTGCCGTGGCCGAGCGGTAGGACGATCGCGTCGGGAACGTCCCAGTCGCACTGTGCCGCGAGTTCGTACGCGAACGTCGCCGTCCCCTCGTAGAACGCGGGGTTCCACGCGTGCGAGGCGTACCACGCGTCGCCCGACTCGACGGCCGCGACGCACGCCTCGGTGACGTCAGCGCGCGATCCCGAGATCCGGACGGCCGTCGCCCCGGCGCGCTCGATGGCGCGAAGCTTCGAGGACTTCGCCGACGCCGGCACGTAGATTTCGGCGTCGATCCCGGCGCGGGCCGCGTACTGCGCGACGGCCGCGCCCGCGTTCCCCGAGGAGTCCTCGACGACGCGCTCGACGCCGAGTTCCGCGGCTCGGGAGAGCATCACCGTCGCACCCCGATCCTTGTAGCTCCCCGACGGGAAGACGTAGTCGAGTTTGAACTGCGCGTCCCAGCCGTCCGCGACGGCGAGCGGCGTGAACCCCTCGCCGAGCGTCACCGCCGCGTCCGTCGGGAGGAGATCAGCGAACGCCCAGAGTCCATCGGTCGCGTCGATGTCGGGACCGCCGGACGGGCGCGGCGTCTCCGCGAAGTCGAGCGCCATCCCGCACTCACAGCGCCACGGCTCGCTCGCGCCCGCCTCGTAGGTCCGCCCGCAGGCGCGACAGGCGAGCGCGAGCATCAGTACGTGTCGATCGTCGTGCCGACGGAGCAGACGTACTCTCCCGTCGCGACCTGCGGCAGCCGCCGCGAGCGCCAGAAGATCCCGTCGTTGTCCGCCGTTATCTCGGCTTTCACCTGTCCGAACGGGTCCGTGATGCGGAAGAGCGCGTCGCCGCGCGAGACCTCCTCGCCGAGATCGACCCGGTAGTCCACGAGTCCGCCGGCGGGCGCGCCGTAGCGATCGAAGGCGTGCGCGCGCGTCTGAGGCTCGGGCTGGTGGTCGCCGTTGAGGTAGCCGTAGTGGCGCAGGACGTTGAAGATCCCGCGAACGCCGTACTCGATCGACTCCTCGTCCCAGCCGACGCAGCCGCCGAGTTCGGGGTCGATCGTCGGGATGCCCTCGTCGGGCGCGGCGCGCGCGAGCTGGCCCTCCGGTCCCTTCTGGTCGAGGATGTGCCCGCAGTCGAAGACCTTCGCGAGTTCGAGGCACTTGCGGTGCCGGCGGTGGTGGCGCCCGCAGCGCACGCGGACCTCGTTGATCATCCGACTCGTCGATCCTTGATGGAGGTCGATCACGAGATCCGCGCGCGTCGCGGCCTCGAAGGTCGCGTGCGCGATGCGCTCCGAGGACGACCCGCGCGCGTCGCCCGGATACGCGCGGTTCAGCTTCATGTCGTCGATCGGATTGCGGTGTTCGGCCACCTGAAAGGCGTGGTAGTTCGCGATACCGGTCACGAGCACCGTCCCCGAGAGCGCCGCGGGATCGAGCTGCGGGACGAACCGCGAGACGACACCGATGCCGTTCAGCTCGTCGCCGTCGCTCCCCGCCTGAACGTAGAGCGTGTCGCCGTCGCTAGCGCCGTTGATCACGGCGACCGGAAGGCCGACCGTCGCACCGTCGCGCGTCTCACCGACCGTGAGCCGTCCCGTGTCCATCTCGCCGGGGGCCGCGCTCGCCGTACCGAGGCTCGTCATTGTCTAGTGGGGGTGGGCGGCGCGTATTGAGCGGTTCGGTCCGACCTTTTGTCGCGCTCGCCGTCGACTCGCTGGGAAAAGCTCGATCGGTGCGGGAGATCGGGGATTTCCCGTCGTCCAGTCGGATTCCGAGGAGATCAGACGACACGGTGGGAAGCGAAGCCCCCTACCGTTCAGTCAGAAAGCGTCGCTTTCTGACGACAAAAGTCGTCGACACCCCCTCATCGTGGCTTCGCGACGCCTCAGAGGTCCTCGGCCCGCTCGCGGTCTGTGACCGTGGCCCCCCGCGACTCCAGTCGTGGGAGGATGTCAGTCCCCGTCCGCGCCCGCGAGCGCCCGCAGTCGATCCGCACCGGCGCGCGTCCCCTTCGCGAGCATGACGTCGCCGGCGTGGAGCGCGGTGTCGGGACCGGGCTGGATGGCCCACAGGTCGTCGCTTCCGGTGTCGAGACCGTCGTCGGTCGCGTCGGTCTCGCCGTCGGGGCGCCGAACGGCGATGACGCGCATCCCCGTCTCCGTCTTCACTTCGGCCTCGCCGAGCGTCGTGCCGTCGAGGGGACCGTCCGGTGCGACGGTCACGCGCACGATGACCTCGTCGGACTCTTCAACGGCCTCGCGGACGACGACGTGGGTGTCCAACCCCCGGAGGACGCCCTCGGAGATCTCGACGGCGGCGTCGCTGATGACCTCGGTGGCGTTCGCGATTTGGACGAGACCACGGAGGGAGACGGGGTCCTCGACGTCCGCGGCGGCGCGGAGCGTCCACGCCTCGAAGCGCGCTTTCAGGGCGTCCACCTCGGCTTCGAGTTCGACGACCTCCTCCGCGATGTCGTCGCTGTCGAAGAGGACGCTCCCGTACGCGAGATCGACGGCTAGCTCGCTCATGTTCTTCATCAGGACGAGCGAGTCGACGGCGCGCTCCAAGTCGACGATGTCGGGTTCGACGGAATCGTCGGGCGCGTACGCCTCGCCGCTCGTGGTCTCGAAGACGTCGCCGATGGACTCCTCGGGACCGCGGAGGAGGAGGACGTCGCCTGCCTCGAGGGCCGTCTCCGCGCCGGGGTTCGGGATCCAGTCACCGCCGCGGCGGACGGCGATGACGCGCACGCCGGTCTCGGTTTCGAGGTTGACGTCGCCGAGCGTCCGGCCCGCGTAGGCGGAGTCAGCGGCGAGTTCGGCGCGGACGAGGCGTTCGACGGCCTCGGGGAGCGCGCCGCGGATGGCGTCGGGGACGCCGACCTCCTCCAACACCACTTTCGCGATGTCGCCGCTGGCGTCCGAGACCTTCTCGGCCGCGCCGATGATCCCGAGGACGGGCGCGAGCGTCTCCGCGTCCTCCGGGTTACGCGCGGCCAGCAGGAGGCTCATCCGGGCGCGCAACTGGAGGACGTCCATGCGCTCTTCGAGTTCGAGGACCTCCTCGGCGACGTCCGGGCTTCCGTGGAGCACCGCCGAGTAGGAGAGGTCGATGAGGAGTTCGGCGGTGTCCTTCATCTCCGCGAGGAGGTCCTTCACGCTCGCGGGCTCGTACTCGACGCGACCGGGCATACTGGCGGCAACGCCGGGAGCGCGTAAAAAGCCACGCACGCGCTCCGGGTTCGGAGAGGGGACGTCCGCGAGCCGAGCGATGAACTCTCAAGGTTTCGCGGCGGTCGTCCGGGGAGTGGCGGGCCGACACCGGCGAACGATGGACAATAGGCAACCCTTTTGAAACCTGATGAAGAACCGTTTCGTATGTCCGACGAACTCAAGAAGGGGCTCGAAGGTGTGCTCGTGGCTGAGTCCGGGCTCAGCTATATCGACGGCGACGAGGGCCGGCTCGTCTATCGCGGCTACACCATCGAGGACCTCGCGCGTGGGGCGTCGTACGAAGAAGTCCTCTATCTCCTCTGGCACGGCGAACTCCCGACCGAGACCGAACTCGACGAGTTCGCCGGCGACATGGCGGCCGAGCGCGCCGTCGATGACGACGTCATCGACACCGTCCGCGACCTCGCGGCCGCCGACGAAGTGCCGATGGCCGCCGTCCGGACCGCGGTCTCGGAGCTCTCCGCGTTCGACGCGGACGCCGACGGCGAGGAGCCGACAGATCGCGAGGCGAATCTCGCGAAGGGCAAGCGCCTCACCGCGAAGCTCCCGACGGTCATCGCCGCGTTCACGCGCCTGCGCGACGGCGAGGAGCCGGTCGAGCCGCGCGAGGACCTCAGCCACGCCGGGAACTTCCTCTACATGCTGAACGGCGAGGTGCCCGACGACGTGATGGAGGAGGTCTTCGATCAGGCGCTCGTCCTCCACGCCGACCACGGCCTGAACGCCTCGACCTTCTCCGCGATGGTGACGTCCTCGACGCTCGCCGATCTCCACTCCGCGGTCACGTCCGCCATCGGCACGCTCTCCGGGAGCCTCCACGGCGGCGCGAACCAGAACGTCATGGAGATGCTGAAGGAGGTCGACGAGTCCGGCAAGGATCCCGTTCAGTGGGTCGAAGACGCCCTCGACAACGGCGATCGCGTCGCCGGCTTCGGCCACCGCGTCTACAACGTGAAGGACCCGCGCGCGAAGATCCTCAGCGAGCAATCGGAGGAACTCGGCGAGGCCGCGGGCGACACGAAGTGGTACGAGATGAGCGTCGCCATCGAGGAGTACATGCAAGAGGAGAAGGGTCTCGCCCCGAACGTCGACTTCTACTCCGCGACGACGTACTACCAGATGGGCATTCCGACCGACATCTACACGCCCATCTTCGCGATGAGTCGCGTGGGGGGCTGGATCGCGCACGTCCTCGAACAGTACGAAGACAATCGTCTCATCCGCCCGCGCGCCCGCTACGTCGGCCCGAAGGACCAGACGTTCACACTCATCGACGAACGCGAGTAGGGGACGACCGCCGGACGGGGTCGCGCTCTCCTCCTACACGCCGTATTCGGTCACGCCGAGGATCGCCCCGCACTCGGAGCACTCCCAGACGGTAGCGTCGCTGAACTTCGCGGCCGTGTCGCTCTCGATGACTTCGACGAGTTCCTCACCGCAGGCGATACAGTGACCCACACGGACTAGCAACGCCGCCCGGCGGAAACGCGTTCCGCCCGGCCGTCAGTCGTCACCGGCGACGCTCCCTCGTTCCGCCATCATGTCGGCGGCGCGCGTCGCCCAGTCCGAGTAGTGGAAGCCGACGAGCGCGATGAGCGCCATCGCGGCGTACTGACAGCCGACGGCGACGTAGGCACCGGTCGCGCCCCATCCGGCGAGAACGCCGAGGACGTAGGTGACGCCGACCATCCCGCCGAAAACGCCGGTGAGGCGGGCGACGAGGGGGATCCGGGTCTCGCTCGCGCCGCCGAGCGCGCCCGCGAGGACGATGGCTGCGGCGACGAGCGCGGCCGTGTAGCCGTAGACGCGCGCGAAGTCGAGAGCGTAAGGGATCGCGTCGGGCGAGCCGGTGGCGAGCAGGCGGACGGCCTCGGGGGCGAGGGCGACGAGGGCGAGACCGACGGCGCCGACGGAGCAGACGGCGAGCGCGAGCGTCGCCCATCCGCGATAGCGCGCCTCCTCGGCGTCGCCGTCGCCGAGCGCCTGCCCGACGAGGACGCCGACGGCGGTGCGGTAGCCGCGGGAGAGCGGGCCGGTGACCTGTTGGTAGGCCCGCCGACCGATCTGGAAGCCGGCGTTGACCGGCGTCCCGAAGCCGAGAAGGAGGGCGTTGAAGGGGAACTCGGCGAGCGTGGTGGCGAACCCCTCGACGATCTTCGGGGCGGCGACGACGAGGAGTTGGCGGGCGACGGTGACGTCGCGGGGGCGGACGAGCGCGAGATCGTCCGAGTGATGGTGGACGGCGGCGAGCAGGAAGGCGGCGGAGAGGACGTTCGAGACGGCGGTTGAGGCGCCGACGCCGACGACGCCGTAGGAGGCGACGCCGAAGAGTCCGAGACCGAAGACGAGCGATCCCGAGATGTTGGTGACGTTGACGAGACCGGTGACGTACATCGGGGTTCGGGTGTCGCCGGTACCTTGGAGGGCGCGGGCGGCGACGAGCGAGACGTGCCGCGCGGGCGCGGTCGCGAGGACGAGGGCGAGATAGGCGGCGCCGAGCGTGACGGTGTCGCCGGTCGCGCCGAAGAGTCGGATGAGCGGGCGGCCGAGGAACAGTCCGCAGAGGGCGATGGGGACGCCGGCGACGAGACCCATGAGGACGGCGCCGGAGACGGCTTCGGCGCGGTTCGCGTCGGCCCCGGCGCCGGTGTCCTGACTGGCGAGCGCGATGGCGGCGCTGCCGAACCCCATGCCGATGCGCAGCGGGACGCGCCCGTAGAGGTCGGCGAGACCGACGGCGACGACGGCGGCGGGCGAGAACGTCGCGGTGACGAGGACGTCGACGGTCCGCATCAGCGTTCGGAGGACCTGCGATCCCATCACGGGCCACGCGAGCGCGAAGACGCGTCGCCACGTGGCGATCAGTCGGCTATCCACGTCGACACTCCGGCCGGGGACGGGGTAAGACGTGCGGTCCCGCCGTCGAACGAAATAGTTTCACTTTCACTCCGCTTTCCGGGCACTTATTACGTCCCGGTACATCGACCTAGTCGTCACACGCTCCCGTTCTCCGCCGCACCGAACTCCTTAGGCGACGCCTCGTTCTACCCGGAGTATGCTCGAACTCGCCGACGTCCGCGAGGCCGTCGCCCCCGTCTCCGAGGTCGCGCGGCACACGCCGCTCGAGCGCTCGTACACCTTCTCGTCGATGACGGACGCCGACGTCCACCTGAAACTGGAGAACGCCCAGCGCACCGGGTCGTTCAAGGTCCGAGGCGCCGCGAACCGCGTCCGGCGACTCACCGAGACCGAGCGCGAGGCGGGCGTCGTCACCGCCTCCGCGGGCAACCACGCGCAAGGGGTCGCGCTCGCCGCGACGCGCGCCGGCGTCGACGCCGCGGTCGTGATGCCCGAGACCGCGCCCATCTCGAAGGTGAAGGCCACGCGGAGCTACGGGGCCGAGGTCGTCCTGCACGGTATCGATTACGACGAGGCGCAGGCGCGCGCCCACGAGATCGAGACCGACGAGGGACGCACGTACGTCCACGCGTTCGACGACGAGACCGTCATGGCCGGGCAGGGGACGATCGGCGTCGAGATCATGGAGGACCTCCCGGCGGTCGACACCGTCGTCGTCCCCGTCGGCGGCGGGGGTCTCATCTCCGGGATCGCGACGGCCGTGAAGGGGATCGCGCCCGACGTCCGCGTCGTCGGCGTGCAGGCGGAGGGCGCGTCGAGCGTCGCCGACAGCCTCCGGAAGGGCCGCGTCACGGAGGTCGAGCAGGTCGACACCATCGCGGACGGAATCGCCGTCCGCGGCGTCGGAGAGCGGACGTTTCCCGTGATCCGCGAGCGCGTCGACGAGGTCGTCACCGTCAGCGACGCCGAGATCGCGAACGCGCTCGTCCTCGTCCTAGAGCGGGGGAAGACGCTCGTCGAGGGCGCGGGCGCGGTCCCGCTCGCCGCGCTCCTCACTGGCTCGTTCGTCTACGAGGACGGCGAGACGATCGTCCCCGTGCTCTCCGGCGGCAACGTCGATCTCAACCTCCTCACGACCGTTATCATGCGCGGTCTCGTCGATCAGGGGCGGTACGTCAAGATCCGGACCGTCCTGAAGGACCGCCCCGGCGCGCTCGACACGCTCCTGAACGTGCTCACCGACGAGCGCGCGAACATCTACGCCATCCGGCACGACCGGACGAACCGCGACGTCGCGCTGAACGCCGCGGAGGTCGAACTCGACCTCGAAACGCGGGGCGAGGAGCACGTCGAGGGACTCCTCGAGCGCCTGCGCGAAGAAGGATACGACGTCGACGTGCTCGTGTGAAGGCACTCAGGTCCCGGCGCGCGTCGCGTCGTACTCGATCGTGAGGAAGCGCACGCCGCAGACCCACATCGTCGGCTCGCGACGATGGCGGCGGCTCGCGGCCCCGCTCGGCCGTCTCGACGACGTCTCGCCCGCGGACGTCGTGACGTGGGCCGGTGCCGGGTCGGCCGCGGCGGAACGCGCCCACAGTTAAGTTCCGCCCGGACGACGGACGGAGTATGAAACGAATCATCGAGACGCCGGACGCACCCGACGCCGTCGGCGCGTACAGTCAGGCCACCACCGACGGGGACGTCGTCTTCACCGCCGGGCAGATCCCGCTGACCGCGGACGGTGAGGCGCTCACCGACGAGGACGTCGCCACCCAGACCCGCCAGTGTCTGGAGAACGTCAAGGCCATCCTCGAAGACGAGGGGCTGACGATGCAGGACGTCCTCAAGACGACCGTCCTGCTCGCCGACATCGATGATTTCGACGAGATGAACGACGCGTACGGGGAGTACTTCGCGGACAACCCCCCGGCGCGGAGCGCGTTCGGCGTCGCCGCCCTCCCGAAGGGCGCCGCGGTCGAGATCGAGGCCGTCGCCGCTCAGCGCGACTAGATGGACGCCGCAGGGACGGCCGCGTGGGGCGGCGTCGCCGCGCTCTGCTTCCTCGTCCTCGCCGTCCCGTATCACGCGCTCGCACCGAACGCGCCGAGCGTCGGCGTGCTCGTCGCCGTCGCCATCGCCGTCGGACTCGTCGGGGCGGCCGGCGCACGCGCCGTCCGCGACTGATCCGCCACACCTGCTCCGAAAAGAAGGGTTTAAACGGACGACCGGGTTACCTGAGGATGCGGGCCGGGATGGCCGAATGGCAAAGCGCACGCCTGGAAAGCGTGTCCCCTTACGGGGTTCTGGGTTCAAATCCCAGTCCCGGC
>NZ_BATA01000065.1 GCF_000474235.1 Halarchaeum acidiphilum MH1-52-1 | reverse complement strand
TCGTCAACGGCGACCCGCTTCGGCTGCGCCGTGCCGGTGCCGCGAACACGTCACGCAGGGAGCGGGTAGCGGGCGACGTCGACGTCGTGGCCGTCGATAGTGACGGGCCACGCGGAGGGCGTACTCGCGCGTTCGTACGCGCTGATGGGGATCGGTGCGCCGGTGACGAGGACGGGACCATTCGTGGCGCGAATGGTCCCCCGCAGACAGCCTACTCATTTCGGTCGTTTTCGAGTGCTGTGAGTTCTTCTTCGAGGTCTTCGTCAGTACGGTTTTCTCCGAGTTGTTTCTCGGGGCTGTCCGGTGTGGCGTCTGGAGCGCGGTGCTGTCCGAACATCCGATGGACTTGATCGAGACTTGAGACGTATCGGCGGATGTCGTCTCGTTCGTGGAGAGCGTGGTAGTAGCCGTCGTCGGTTTTCCCGACGTAGTCGTCGTCGTAGAGGCGTTTGAGGGTCGTTGTCGCTGTCCCCCGTGGGATATCGAGGGCCTCTGTGAGGTCTTGTGGGGAGTATCCCCATTCGGGGTTTCGATAGAGGTACGCCACGATATCTGACTTCGTAGTTCCAGGCCGGAGGTCGATCTCGGCGTCGTGGTTTTCGAGGAGCACCGGCATATGTACCCGGATGTAAAATCAGACGAAGCACGAAGCGATCACGTCGCACTCGTACCGGAGTGCTTCGTCTACGATGGCGTTCGACGCGCGGTGGAGGACGTCGCGGACATAGCGAAGTTCCCGGCCACTCGACTGGTCGAGCGTCCGGTGGGCGCTTCGCGTCCCGGTCTGTTGGAGTCCGGCGCGTACCTTCTCAAACTCGCGGAGGCCGTGAGTTAGCTCCCGACCGCTGAAGAAGTAGGCGGTGCTTGTAACGGCGAGAGTTTCGATACCGAGGTCAACCCCGAGAACCGTTCCGTCCTCGGCGGTGTTCCGTTCGGTATCGTTCTTGTGTCGGCGGAAGCCGATGTGCAAGAAGTAGTCGTCGTCACGGGCGGTGAGCGTGCTTTCCGTGACGCTCCACGTATCTGAGTCAAGGTACTGCCGTTGGTAGCCATCGTCCGCGTCGGGCAGGGCAAGACTACATCGGACGCGACTCTCCGTGGTGGAGAGCGACACCGTATCGTCCCCGAACAGCGTCATGGTCCGGGTATCGTACGACGGCGATCGTGGCGTCGATCGCTCCGCCCCATGCGGCTCCACCGTCACGTGCCCACTCGAGTACGAGCCGACGCGAACCAAAACCGGTCCGAATCCCCGCAAGGAAGAGTGTCAAAGGCAGATATCGGTCGGTGAGGAGGAGAAGCGACGGCGGCCGGACGGCCGAACGCGGTCGCGGATCGACGGCGTCGCGCCACGAGACGCATACCTGATCGGCCCGAGAGCGGCGACTCGACGCCCACGGCGCCAGAATTCGGCAGTGATGGTCCGCGTCGCGGATCCCGACTCGACGACGCGTCCCCCATCCCCATCGGCCGCGACGACGTCGATCACCCGCATCGAAAACCGAGAGACGGCGATCGATTTTGGACGCATCGCGGGCGCGACGGCGCCCCCGAACCGAGCATTCGAATCACCCGATTACGCCCTCTAGCGCGCGCCATGCGTCCGTTCTCTCGTCCCCGATCGACCATCCAAATCCAGATATACACTGTATCTTGCGGGGATCCAGATGGGGTTTGGTTGCGACCTAACTCGCAGAGAAACGGGTTCGTGAGCGTCGAGAAGGCGTGTTTGGAAATACGGGTTCGGTGGTCGGTCACCGATGTGGTGGCGGGGCGTCGGGGAGTGACGACTGCTCGTGCGCTGAAGCGCGTGGATTCGCATCTGCGAGGGACTGGCGTGGTGAGGACTTCAGCGTGATTCGAGGTGGAGCCTCCGACCGCACGGAGTCGTTCGAGAGACGCGCTGCGTCCTTCGTGATGCTGTGAGAAACCGTCCGGTTCGCGACCGGCACGCAAATGAACGCTGGCGGCGCAAGGGACGGCAGTGAGTGACGCGCTTCCGGTGGCGGTGGCGATCGACGAATCTCCCCGGCTCGTCCAGCGCGCAGAGCGATGCGAGGAGCCGCGCGAACTCGTCGTGACGCCGGTTCGCGCGCATCGTCGGACCCTCCAGCGGGCGCTCCGCGCGGCGTCGCGTCCGCAGAGCGCGTTCCGCTTCGCTCGGCCGATCGACGTCGCGCGGCGGCTCGCGGGCGCGGCGAACGAGCGGACGGAGACGCTGGATCGGATCGATCGCCTCCACTTCGTCGAGCGGGTCCTCGCGGACGCGCGCGAGTCGGGGGCGGAGTGGGCGAGCGACCTCGCGGTCGTCGTGGGGGCGCGGCCGTCTGAGCGAGTCGAGCGCGTGGAGCAGGTGCGCGCGGAAGTCGAGACGGTGACGGGCTGGCATCCGCGGCGACTCGAATCGATGCGGGCGTGCGGGAGCGGTCTCGACGCGCCGGACGATCGGGCCGCGGCGGCGCTCGTTTCGGCGGCCGTCGAACTCCACGCGGCGCTCCGGGAGCGGGCCGACGGCGACGACGCCGTCTCGACGGCGTCGGTGATTCGCGCGGCGACGCGGACGCTCGCGGCGCACGGGGATCGGGGGTGGCGCGAGTCCCATCCCTCGATCGAGCGGGTGACGCTCGCGGGCGTGAGCACGCTCAGCGCGACGCTCGCCGACTTCCTCCTCACGCTCGGCGCGGAGACGAGCGTCGACGTCCACCTCCACTTGCGGCACGCGACGGGGGAGCGGATCGCGTCCCGACTGGCCGCGCACGCGTCGATCGAGGATCCCGGCGCGGAGGTGTTCGAGTCGTGACGGACGGTGAACGATCGGAGACGGGGACGCCCGCGTTCGGTCTGGCGGGGCGGACGCGACACGACGCGGCGCGGGACGCGATGGCGCTCGTTCGCGCGGTGCTCGACGCCGGCGGGGCGCCCCGCGACGTGGCCGTCGTGACGTGCGCGCCGGACGAGGACGAGGCGCGACTCGCGGCTGCGGCGGAGCGATACGGCCTGCGGACGGCGACGTGGACGCAGCTCCCGCTGACCGAGACGCTCCCGTATCGCGTCGTCACGGCGAGCTGTCGCGTCCTCGCGGCCGAGACGGTGTCGCTCGGCGACTTCGTCGCCCCCCTCGAATACGGGTGGACGGCACCGGACGGTGGAATCGAGCCGATACCTGCGACGGGCGCGTCGCGGCTCCGGAGCGCGCTCGACGCGGCGGCCGACCGGTCGGGGGATACCGACGCGACCGAGCGCGAACGCCCGGTCGAGACGTGGTGTGCGCTGGCAGCGTCGATCGAGACCGCCCCCGTCGTGGATGCGTATCGCCGCTGGGTGCGCGCGCATCGCGACCGGAATCCGACACCAGAGGCGGTGACGCGGACGCTGCGGCCGCTCGTCGATGCGACCGAGGAGTCGGTGGTCGCGGAGCGCTGGGCGCGCGACGCGTCGGACGTCGGCGGGGTGACGCGCTCGGCGCGATCAGTCGTCCGGCTGCGCGACCTGCTCGGGGAGGTGGCGTCGAAGTACGCGACGCGCGCCGAGGCGGCGGACGCGACGCCGGATTGGGAGACGGTCGCGTCGCTCTGCGAGTCGCTGGCCGGACTCCGCGCCGGGCGGCGCGAGCACGCCGACGCGAGCGCGATCGACGTGCTGGAGGCGAACGACGTCTGGGGCGTCTCGCGGCCGCTCGTCGTCGTCGTCGGCTTGACCGACGGCCAGTGGCTGACGCGAACGGAGAGCCCGCTGCCGCGGGACCTGCAGACGGCGATCCGGGCGGGCGGAGGGGGGGCCGATCCGCTCCCGCTCGCGACGCGCGCGGCGTGGGACACGGACCGGATCGTCGATC
Organism: Halarchaeum acidiphilum MH1-52-1; assembly: GCF_000474235.1. Classification (GTDB taxonomy): domain Archaea; phylum Halobacteriota; class Halobacteria; order Halobacteriales; family Halobacteriaceae; genus Halarchaeum; species Halarchaeum acidiphilum. The sequence continues at coordinate 10,568 of NZ_BATA01000065.1, read as the reverse complement.
AGTTCCACGACGCGGTGACGGCCGCGACCGGCGCGCTCGTCTGCGTCCGCCATCGCGTCGATCGCGACGGCGTCGAGCGCCCGCCCTCCCCGCTCCTCGATCGGGTGGACGCGCGCCCGATCGACGGGGATGCGCTCGCGGCCCTGCGTTCGAGGCGGACGCTCCCGTCGGCGCTCGCGAACGCGCTCGATCTGCCGGCCGCCGCGGACTCGACGGAGGCGCCGTGATGTCCGGCGACGATCACGACGACCACGACGATCACGACGACCACGACGACGCGGCGGAGGCGGAGGCGGAGCGCGCGCCGAACAGGGAGCAGGGGGCGCTCATCGAGGCCGCGGCGGCGGCGTCGAGCGGCGTGTTCGTGCAGCCGGCGGTCGCGGGCGCGGGCAAGACGTTCGCGTTGAGCTGGTTCGCGAGCGACCTCCTCCTCGAACGCGTCGCGGGCGGATGCGATCGGCCGACGGCGGGCGTGCAGATCGTCTCGTTCAACCGGAACGCGGCGGCGAACCTCCGCGACGCCATCGACGAGCGGCTCACGCGGCTCGTCGAGACGGACGGGACGCCGGCGGCTACGCGGGTCTCGTCGGCGGCGTGCGAACGACTCAGGTATCGCCTCCGCGCGTCGGAGACGGTCGGGACGATCGACGCGCTCCTCCACCGCGTCTTCGAGGACGTCGCGCCCGAGGTCGGGTTCCCGACGGACGTCACCGTCGACGACGGGATCGCGATCGAGGAACTCCACGAGGCGGCGATGCGGGCGGTGCGGGGCGCCGACCGTCTCGGGGACGCGCGCGAGCGGCTCACCGAGGCCTACGCGAGCCGCGACGACGACGAGGACGTGCTCGCGTCGCTGCTCCGTTCCGTCTTCGAGCACGCCCGCGGCCGCGGGTGGACGAACGCGGACGTCCGCGAGGCGCTCCGCGACGCCCGCGGGGCGTTCTATCCCGACGGAGCGCCCGCGTCGTTCGACGGTCTCGTTCGCGACGTCGAGCGGTTCGCCGGGAGCGATGCGGCCGCGCGGACGGGGTCGGCGGATCGGTCGCGCCGACGGCGAGCGCTCGCGGCCGATCGGGACCTCTACGACGAGTGGGGCGCGTGCATCGACGCGCTCGCGGACGTCCACGCGGTGTATCGGGCGGCGTACGACAGCGAGTCGCGCGAGCGGGGGATCGTGGCGCAGCGCGATCGCGCCCACTGGATCGCCGCGTACTTCGACGATCCGGCGGTCGCGCATCGGGCCGCGAGCGCGAGCGTCCCCCACGAGACGATCGCGGAGCGACGCGCGTACCTCCGCGAGCGATGGCAGTCCGCGCTCTCCACGCTGATCATCGACGAGGCGCAGGACGTCTCGGCCGGCCAGCATCGGGCGCTCGCGTCCCTCGTGGGCGAGGCGCGCGCGTCCTCTGCTACGGCCAGCTCGAACAGACGATCAATCAGTGGCGCAACGCCGAGCCGGCTCTCTTCCGGGCGGCGATCGCGGACGGCGAGTACCTCGGGCGCGAGTGGGAGACGCACGCCGTCGAGACGGCCGATCGGACCTATCGACAGCGGCCCGCGCTCGCGGACGCCACGAACGCCGTCGCCGGCGCCGCCCTCCGCGACCCGGATCGCGGCGGCGGGGACGCGGGGACGTACACCGAGATGCGCCCGGTCCGTGCGGCGACGGCCGATCCGAGCCTGCACGTCGCGACGTTCGCCCCGCACGAGTCGCCCGCGACCGACGCGTGGTACGATCCGCCGGCCGACGGTCTCGGATCCGGGGGCGCGCTCGCCGAGTACCTCGTGGGCGCGCTCGCCGCGGGCGAGCTCTCGCTCACGGACGGGGAGGGCGCGCACGAACCGATCCGCGTCCTCTTCCGGTACCGCGAACACATGCCGGCCGTCCGGGACGCGCTCGAAGCGCGCGGGCTGTCCGTCGGCGTCCCGGAACCCCTGTTCGACCAGTCGCTCACGGAGGTGGTCGTCGCCCTCCTCCGCTGGCTGGACGACGACCCGACCGATCCCGAGCGCACCCGAGCGTCGTTCGCCACCGGTCCGCTGGATGCCGACGACGACGACGACGGCCGGCGTCGCCGCCTCCGTGAGACCGTCGCGGCCGCCGACTGGGACGTCGCGGCCGCCGCCGAATCGATCCCCGACGAGGCGCCCGTCAGTCCCGTCCTCGATCGGCTCGCGTCGCTCGCGACCGACCTCCGACGTCGCCGCCGCGATTCGCTCCCGGACCTCGCGCGCGCGCTCCTCGACGTCCTCGTTCCGGGCGTCGACGAGGGAGCGACGGGATCGAGCGGTGCCGCGACGCGACGCCCGGATCCGCTCTCGCTCGTCCCCGACTCGACGGCTCGCCGGCGGCTCGCCGTTCGCGACGCGATCGTCGATCACCTCGACCGGCTCGCTCGACGAACCGACGGCGCGCGAGCGGAGGCGCTCAACCGCCTCGACGCCCGGATCGACGACGAGAGCGAGAGCGGGTTCGCTCCCGTCTACCTCCCGGTCGACGAGGCCGACGCCGACGTCGTCCTCGACACGATCCACTCCACGAAGGGGGATCAGGCGTCCACCGTCGCGCTCGGCGATCCCGCTCACCGTATCCGCACGCCCGCCCTCTTCCGCGACACGCTCGTCGCCCACGGGGACGCGCTCGCGCTCCGCCCGCCGTCGATCGACGCGAACACGCGCGACGTCGCCGTCGGGGGCTACGACAGCGGCCTGTTCGCCGTCTCGCCGCGCGACGCGTCGGACGCCGGCCTGCGCTGGTTCTCGAACGCCGCTCGCGCCGACGACCCACGGCGGTACGCCGGTCCCCCGGCGCTCGCCGCCGTCCCCGCCGCGAAGCGCGCCGAGGAGTGGCGCCTCCTCTACGTCGCGATGACCAGAGCGCGAGACGACCTCGTCGTCCCCCTCGAAGCCACGGCCGCGGAGACCACGGTGACGACCTCGTGGAGCGCGGCCATCGCCGACGCGCTCGACGGGATCTCGCTCACCAGCAGGGCGACGCACACTCTCGCCCTCCCGAGACCGGACGGCACCGCGACGGAGGTCGCCGTCTCCGTCAACGACGTCCCCGGTCGCGGCCCCGTCAGTCCCCGTCCCGACTGGCCGAGTCCCACGTCGACACCGACGCTCACGCGTGACTCGCCGGTCGAGGATCGCGACGCGTTCCCGTTGCGATTCGTCTCCGCGAGCGCGCTCCACCCGCTCGCGACCGACCGCGACGCCCACCTCCTCGACTCCCTCCTCGACAACCAACTGGAGACGGAGTACGGCCGCGTCCCGCCGAGTCATCCCCTGCCGTTCGACGCGCTCGCGCCCGGTGACGTCGGTCGGATCGCCCACGACGCGATCGCGTCGCTCATCGAGGGCGGGGCGAACGCCGCCGCGATCCGCGCGGACGCGAACGGGATCGCCACCGACGCCGTCACGCGCGCGATCGCTCGGCGACGGCGGGAGATGGATCGTGCCGTTCCGCGGGCCGAACGCGAGGCGATCGCCGACTACCTCCGCGATACCGTCCTCCCGCAGGTCACCGAGACCGACCTGTACGAACTGCTCGACGACGCGGACGCCGTCTACGTCGAGGAGCCGCTCGACACGGTCGCGAGCGTCGCGGACCTCGACATCGAGGTCGGCGCGCAGGCCGACGTCGTCCTCCGGATCGGCGACCGCTGGTACGTCCACGACTTCAAATTGGCGTTCGCGGACGGCACCGACGAGGCCGACCAGCGCTCTCGTCTCCAGCTCGGCGTCTACGCGTGGGCGCTCTGCCGACAGGAGAAGCTCGATCCCTCGCGGGTCACGACCGCGCTCACCTTCCTCGGCGCGCGCGCCGACGCGGACGTCACCGGCACCGTTCCGCCCGGACGCGTCCCGCACTGGCTCGCGCACCTCCATCCCGACGCCCGAGAGTGACCGGTCCCGCGGCGCGGGGAGGTGTCACTTTCGAGACTTCTTTGATCCCGCCTGCGAGTGGACCTGCACGCCGTCGTGGGTGTTCGCAGTCGGAGCGATCATCGCCGTCGTCATCGGCGGCCTCAGCGCGGGCGTCGCCGGCTGGCAGGTCGCCCGCGTCAATCCGCTCGCGAACCTCGGCGACTGACGGGCGTCGGACGCCGTCGCGAGAATTTAAGGTCGGCAACGTCGAAAGCGGGGTGAATGGAGACTCGCGGACATCTGGGTGTCGTGTTGACGGTCGTTTCGAGCGGGGGGATCGTTCTCCTCGGCGCGGACCTGCTGGCGCCGACTCTCGCGACCGGAGCGGCGCTTCTCGGCTGTCTCGTGCTCGGCGCGTGCTGCGCGCCGCTGCCGAACGCGCTCGAATCGCTCACGGGGGCGCGACGACGGGGATATCCGCACAGCGTCCTCGCGCCGGTGGCGTTCGCGCCGGTGTGCTACCTGCTCGTGCTCGGCGCCGGAACGCAGGTGCGGGCGATGCTCGGGACGGCCGTCGATCCGGTGACGTGGGGGGCGATCGCGCTCGGCATCGCGGGGACCATCGGCGGGTCGTGGCTCGTCCACATCGCCGTCGATGGCGGGACGCACGGACGAGACCGCTTCGTCCTCCGCCCGTTCGCACCGGTGTCCGATCGGTCGGTCGCGGCCGGCTTCTACCGGAGCGACTCCCGCGTCGCCAACGCGAGCGCGCTGCTCGTCGGCCTGCTCACGACCGCGCTGCTCGCCGTCGTCTTCTCACTTCGCGCCATCCTCGGATAACGACCGCCGGGACGACACGCGTCTCGAGTCGAGTCGGGAGAGTAATGCCGTCCCCGCCGATACGTCCGCATCATGGGAACGTCACGGGACCTCGTCTCCGCGGTGAAGATCGACCTCGCGCGGCTGTTGGCGGCGTGGCGCGATCTCGCCTTCGACCGCCCGACCGACGAGTACGCGGCCCGCGGGTGGCGCCCCGACGCAGTGCCGGCGCGCGTCGCCTACCTGCTGTGGAGCGTCATCGGGGCCGTCCTGATCGCCATCGTCTATCCGTTCGCGGCCCTCGGCTTCTGGGTCCGATACGTCGGCCGGCGGATCGACCGCATCGTCGCCGGACTCGGCGTGCTCGTCATCGGCTGCGTCGTCGCCGTCGTCTGGGGCGGGCTGACGGCGCTCGCGTGGAATCGCCTGCCAGCGGCCGGATTCAGAGCCGTCCTCGCTGCGAGCGTGGTCGCGACGGTATCCGTGGGCCTCAGCTGGGCGTTCGCGCGCCACCGCTCGCGCGCCCTGACGCTCGTCCTCAGCTACCCGTTCGCGGTCGCGGCCGTCTTCCTCCCGCCGGTGACGGCCGCGCTCTACTCGCCGACGCTCGGGAACGTCGTCCTCCCCGGAAGCACGTCGTTCGCGGCGTGGCTCCTCGACAACGTGCTCGGCGTCGGAGGTCTCGGCGCGGCCATCCGACAGCAATTCGACCTCGCGGGATTCGCGTTCGTCGCGATGTGGTTCGGCTTCGCCGTGCCGATCGGGTGGGCGCTCGGCCTCCTCGTCACGCTCGCCGATGCCGTCCGCCCGCAGAAACGAGAGACGGGACAGCGGCGCTGACGACGCCTACTCGTCGTCCGGCGACTCGACTGCGGTCTCGTGTTCGCCGGTCGCCCCGTCACCGGTCGCGCTCGACTCGGCGGCGAGCGCGTCCTGCGTGTCGACGGCGCGCGATTGCAGCTCGTCGACCCGCGGGACGTCCGTGACGTTCGAGAAGAGGACGACGGCCTCGAGAGTGGACGACCGCGGCCGGGGGTCGTCGCCGGCGAGGATCTCGACCGTGTCGGCCTCCTGTTCGAGCCACTGGCGCGCGCTCTCGAAGCCGCGCCGCGAGAGCTCGCTCGGCGGCCCGGAGAGCACGACGAGCGCGCGCTCGGCGCTCGACACCTCGGCCGGAGTTGTGAGTCGCGAGCCGGCGGCCTGCCGAACGAGCCCCTTCACCTTCGCGGCGTCCGTCGTCTCGTCCGCGTCGTCGTCGCTCCGGAACCACGCCAGCAGACGCGCGAGGACCCCCCGTTCGTCGGGCTGCACGTCGGTCGAGGCGTATCCGATCGAGGCGATTCCGCCGGGGTCGAGCGTGCGGATGAGGTCGCTCGAGTCCATCGCGTTCTCGGCGACCGCGTCGGCGTCGAGTTCGCCCGCCGCGAACAGCGTCGCGACGCGCGTCGCCAGCGCGCGGATCGCGGGATCGTCGTCGTCGCCATCTGAGCGCACCGGCCACATCTCACGGTCGAACGTGAGGGTGCTGTCGGCCGTCGGGACGATGGAGCGCAGCGAGCGCGCGGCGTTCAGCGCCGCGCGCCCGCCGTCGTCGTCGGCCGGGAGGACGCCGAGGGCGTACAGCGGCTCGTCGTACGTCCCCTGTAATTCCTCGACGAGCACCGAGCCGGCACCGCTCCCCGTCGCGTCTCCGAGTCCCGCGACGACGAGCACGGCGTCGGAGTCGTGGATCGCGAGCGAATCGAGCGCCCGGCGGATCTCCGGGAGGTCGGTGCGCGTGACCTCCGCGGCGAGATCGACGTCCTCGCCGTCGAGACCGTCCGCGGTGACGGCCGCGTGCGTGTCGCCGATCAGGACGCGCTGCTCCTCGGGGACGGCGTCGAACCCGTCGGTCGGCGTTCGCGAGATGTCGCAGACGAGCGCGTTCCCGCGAGTGAACGCCCGCCCGGTGTCCGCCTCGACTTCGAGGACGCGGTCGACGATCCGGCTGCCGGTCTCACCGACGCCGACGAGTGCGAGCTTCATCGACTAGACGACGGGATCGAGGTCGTTGTTGTCGTCCGTGATCAGGTCGTTGATCTCGTCCTCGCGCACGGCCTCCTGCTCGGCGATCTTCTCCTGCGCGTCGACGGCCTGATTCTGGATCTCCTTGATGCGCGGCGCCTCCGTGACGTTCGAGAGGAGCACCGCCGCCGAGAGACGCGGGGAGTCCTCGCGCGGGTCGTCGCCCACGAGGACCTCGACCGTGTCGGCCTCCTGTTCGAGCCACTGGCGCGCGCTCTCGATGCCCTTCCGGGAGAACTCGCTCGGCGGCCCGGAGATGACGGCGAGCGCGCGATCGGCGCTCGACACCTCGCCCGGGAGCGTCAGACGCGAGTTGACGGCGCGGCGGACGAGCCCCTTGATCTTCGTCGCCTGACTCCCGTCGTCCCGATTCACCTGCTGTTGATCGGAACTCCAGCGGTCGAGGAGTCCCTCTTCGGTGTCGTCGACCGGCGTCGCGGCGTAGCCGATCGAGGACACCCCGCCCGTGTCGAGCGTGCGGATGATGTCGCTCGAGTCCATCGCGTTCTCGGCGACGTCGGAGTCGTCCGTCTCACCGGCCGCGAGGAGGGTGACGAGGCGCGCCGCGAGCTCGCGGTTCATCTGCTCGTAGCCCTCCTCGATGGTCTGCTCGCGCGCCCGCCACGCGTCGTTGTCGAAGCCGATGAAGTTGTCCACCTTCGAGACGAACGACTGGAGCGAGCGCGCGGCGTTCAGCGCCGGCCGCCCGCCCTCGTACTCGCCGGGGAGGACGCCGAGCGCGTACACCGGCTCGTCGTACATCTCCTGTAGCGCGTCGATGACGACCGGGCCGCCGCCGCTCCCGGACCCGCCACCGAGACCGGCGACGACGAGGATGGCGTCCACCTTGTGGATCTCGACGTCGTCGAACGTGCGCCGGATCTCGTCGATGTCGCCCTCCGCGACCTCCGCGCCGATCTCGACGTCACCGCCGACACCGTGGCCCTTCGCTTTCTGGTTCGTGTCACCGATCAGGAGCCGACGGTCCTCCGGGATGTAATCGGGCTTCGCGAGGTCCGTCCGCGCGGTGTTGATCGCGTGGACGTGCCGGCAGAGGTTCCGGTCCGTCCGCGACTCGAACTCGAGCATTCGGTCAACGATCTTACTACCGGCGTTCCCGACGCCGATCGTAGCGAGTTTCATGGCTATCGTGTTACCTCGAATCGTCACGGACGGATAAATCCGCCGTGTGTTTCGCTGGTTCGACGAAGCCCGAATCCGGGATCCGTCCGGCGATCACAGCCGCCGCAAGTGGCGGGCGCGACGCCGGTGCTTGCCCCGCGCGACGCAGAAGACGACGGCGGCGAAGGCCATCAGCCCGACGCTCGCAGCGACCGCCACCGCTCCCGCGAGCGCGTTCCCGGTGACGATGACGCGCGCCCCCGTCGCGACGGCCACCGGCGCACCGAGGAACTCGCGTAGAAACATCGTCGCACCACTACAAAGCCCGAGGCAACCGACGACGAGGAGTACGAGCGAGTACGTGCCGCTTCGCATCAGCGCCCGTCTCCATCGCCCCGCGGTCGCGCCGATCGACGCGACCCCCATCTCGGATACATCGTGCCGTCCTGACGCGTCAGCCGACCATAACCTTCGCGGTCGCTCAGATGGCGGCCGCGCGTTCGAGCGCGTCCGCCGTCTCGACCGGCAACGAGAGGAACGGCGAGTGGCTGGCGTCGAGCGTGACGACGCGCTCGACCGGCGTCGCCTCGCGCATCGCGCGCTGGTGGGCGATCGGAATGGTCGCATCCGCCGTACACTCGACGTACGCGCGCGGCACGCGCCCGAAATTCGCGTCGGTGAGCGGGATACCGGACGATAGTGGCGCCATCGGCTCCGCGCGGACGAGCGAGTGTGCGAGCGCGCGCTCCTCCGGCGGGCAGTCACCATAAAAGACGTCGTCCAGCGCCCCCTCTCGAACGGTTCCGAGCCCTCGATCCTCGTCGACGACGAAATTCCCGTCGAGGGCGGTGTCGGGCGCGCGCAGGTCGAGCATCGAATCGCCGTCGGTGGGGAGATACGCCGTCAGGTAGACCGTCGCGTCGAGGGCGTCCGGGCGACGCTCCGCCGCGCCCGCCGCGACGACGCCACTCATGCTGTGCCCGACGAGCACCGTCTCGTCCGCAGCGCGATCGATCGCCGCACAGGCCGCATCGACGTAGTCGTCGAGCGTCACCGATCCGGGCGGCGTCGTGTCGATCCCGTGCGCCGGGAGATCGAACGTCACGACCGCGTGTCCGCGCGACTCGAGTGCGTCGCGGACGCGATACCAGCACCACGCGCCGTGGTAGGCGCCGTGGAGGAGAACGAAGGTCGTCACGTCTCGACGCACGGGGACCATCGGCTTTAACGTGCGGAAAAGGAGGTCGGCGTGACCGGGGAGCGACCCTTGAAGGGGACGCGACGAAAAGGATCGCACATGCCGATCGAGATGCCCCGACTCGGACTGGGGACGTACACCGACGACGATCAGGAGGGCCGATACGAGGCCGTCAAGACCGCACTCGACGTCGGCTATCGCCACATCGACACCGCGCAGGTGTACGAGAACGAGGAGTACGTCGGCGCCGGGATCGCCGACGCGCCCGTCGATCGCGACAGCGTCTTCCTCGCGACCAAGACCGTCCACCACGACGTCCCCGAACGAACAGCGGACGTCCGCGGCGCCATCGAGGGGTGTCTCGAACGCCTCGGCACCGACTCCGTCGACCTGTGCTACGTCCACTGGCCGACCGGCGTCTACGACGCCGAGGAAGTGCTCACCACCTATCAGGAGGCCCACGACGACGGCCTCATCGAACACATCGGCGTCTCGAACTTCACGCCCGAACACCTCGAGGAAGCCCGCGAGATCCTCGACGTCCCCATCGCCGCCCACCAGTTCGAGATGCACCCGCTCCTCCCGCAAGAAGAGCTGCGCGCCGACGCGCGCGAACACGACTACTGGGCCGTCGCCTACTCCCCGCTCGCGCAGGGACGGGTCGCGGACCTCGACCCCGTACAGGCGGCCGCCGAGACCCACGACGCCAGCCCGTATCAGATCTCGCTCGCGTGGCTCCTCGCAAAGGAGAACGTCGCCGCCGTCCCGCGCGCGACCGGCCGCGAACACATCGCCGACAACTTCGGCGCCCGAAACCTCGATCTGAGCGACGACGAAATCGCCGCCATCGACGCCGTCGACGAACGCGAGCGCTGCATCGATCCCGACTTCGCGCCGTGGAACTGACGTCGGTCTGACCGACGCGAAACGGCGTCCGGAGAACCAATCAGCGGCGCGCTCGAAGCGGAGTTCGAAGACGACACTCTCCTCGACTTCGCGGACACAGTGCCGACGCGGCCTCGACTAAGGTTCGTCTGTAACGATGCGTACTGGCGGCTCGTTGAGTCCCACTGGCAGCTTCAATCCGACTAGGGTTCGTCTGTAACCATGCGGATCAGGGTCTTCTCGAAGATGACAGTCCAGCTTCAATCCGACTAGGGTTCGTCTGTAACACCAGTACTCCTCGGGCTCCGGCTCGTTCGCGAGCCGGCTTCAATCCGACTAGGGTTCGTCTGTAACTCAAAACAGCTTCTACCTGACTTTGACACAAAACGAGCTTCAATCCGACTAGGGTTCGTCTGTAACTGGGAGAGGATGGCACGGTGGCGCGGCGTCGTGTTAGCTTCAATCCGACTAGGGTTCGTCTGTAACCGCTTTCACCAGTCGGCGCAGTTAGGGTAACGTACCGCTTCAATCCGACTAGGGTTCGTCTGTAACACGCAAACACATCGACCACACTCGCAACCCGCTCACTGCTTCAATCCGACTAGGGTTC
>NZ_BATA01000066.1 GCF_000474235.1 Halarchaeum acidiphilum MH1-52-1 | reverse complement strand
CTGTTCAAGCCATTCACGTGCGCTCGACCGACTGCGACCCACGAGTTATGAACGGTCGATACGCATTTTGAGGGTGTGGAACCACTTTTCGATAAGGTTCCGGTCGGTATAGTCCACCCGACCGTTCAATCCTAATCGAGCAAGGGCAGTCCGATAGCCGAATTGATCGACGAGAAACACCGCGTCGGAGAGATCGTGTTTCTCGCGGAGTCCATGTAGAAACGCAGCCGCCGGATCGGTGCCATGCCGGCCGAACAACTCGACGTCGAGAATCAACTTCGTGTCGAGGTCAATTGCGGCGTACAACCAAGACCACTCGCCATTGATCTTGATAGCGGTTTCGTCAACGGCGACCCGCTTCGGCTTCGCCTCAGGCGGGTCGCCAACGCTATCAGATATTCGATGTACCCACTGAAAGATCGCTTGATGCGAGCGTTCCACGCCGAATAGCCGAAGAATCTCTTGTGTCTCCCTGAGCGAACAACCGGTCGCGTGGAGCCGGACGGCGAACGCTCTGACGGGCGTCGCCGTCCGCTCACGCTCCCAACATTCAAGATTCGCCGTCTCCAACGTCTCTCTGAGCAGTTCTTGGTTGAGCATAGACACCGAAACCAACGAACTGCTCACTTCTCAAACTGGCTTAACTAGACAGTGCCGATCTTCACGGAATGTACATAATCTTTTGGATGCGGGCGGTCGGGCGCGCCCGGTGGCGACACGCCTAACACGGTCGGGAGCGGAGGGACGGCGATGGCGACCGTCGAGACGGGCCGCGCGCTCGCGTCCGTCGTGAAGCCGCGCTTCTCCGGGCCGGCCGTCGGAATGGCCGTCCTCGGTGGGGTGCTCGCCGGTCCCGCGTCCCTCCCCGCGCTCGCGGCCGCGACGACGTACGCCGTCACCGCGGCGGTGTACGCCATTCGTTCGCTGTAAGCGAACGGATTGATCGGCCGTTCGGTGCGATACACCGCGTCTCTCGGAGATATTTACAGCGATACGCTCGTAATATGGGGCGACGTCTCGCGCGTGATCGACCGTGAGACCTCTCGCCAACTGCGTTTCCTGATGGCGAACGACCGTCCTCGCCGATCGCAGCGAAGGGCCTAAGTGCGCGTTCGCTCTCCCTGTTCGCATGGAACGCGGCGCCGCGGGCGGCGAGACGGTCGGATCGGACGAGACGCTATTCGCCATCGCCGAACAGCTTCGGGAGTCTGACGGCGCGGGGGTCACCGAACTCGCCGACCGGCTCGGACTGGCGAAGAGCAGCGTCCACAAGCACCTGCGGACGATGGTCGAACACGGCTACGCGGTCAACCGCGACGGGACGTACCACGTCGGACTGGAGTTCTTCCGCGTCGGCGAGTACACCCGCGATCGCTACGAGGTGTATCACGCGGCGAAGGGGCCGGTCGACGCCCTCGCCGCGGAGACGGGTGAGATGGTGTGGCTCATCGTGGAGGAGAACGGGCGCGCGATGTACCTCTACGGTTCGCGCGGCGACGCGGAGATCAGCCTCGAATCCATCGTCGGTACGTGGCGCCACCTCCACGTCAACTCCGGCGGGAAGGCGATCCTCGCGACCCTCCCGGAGACCGAAATCGAGCGCATCCTCGATCGGCACGGGCTTCCGATGCGCACCGAGAACACCGTCACCGACCGCGAGGAACTGCGCGCCGAACTGGCCGCGGTCCGGGAGCGCGGCTACGCGGTCAACCGCGGCGAGGACGTCGAGGGTCTCCACGCGCTCGGCGCGCCGATCCGCCACGACGGGGTCGTCCACGGGGCGCTCGCCGTCGCCGGGGCCGCGCGCCGCTTCACGCGCGACGACCGCGAGACCGACCTCGCCGAGCACCTGCTCACCGCGGTCGACGACGTCGAGGTCAACCTCGCGTACCAGTGACGGCGTGACCGGATCGCCCCGTCGCCCCGCTGCGCTCTCGACGACGAGGCCGCCCCGCTCTCCTACATCGTCGAGCGTGCGCGAGGGCGCGAGTGAGGTACCGTGGACGCGCGTTGACGGCCGCGGAACGGGCGCCGTCGCGTGGCGTCACGCGAATCCGTCTCCGTCGTTCGTGTCGGATCCGAAAGCCATATGCGACCGTTCTGACTACGGGTGAGTATGACAGGCGAACTCGCGCTCGACGGGTCGTTCGATCCGTTCGCGGTCGCGGTGACCGACGTGAATCCGGTGTCGGCGACGCCGGATCAGGCGAACGGCCCTGATGGCCCGGTGGTGATCGAGGGATGAGCGGCTACGAGCGCACGTGGACCGTGCGCTTCTCCGATACGGACCCGTTCGGGATCGCGCACTACCCGCGCATCATCGACGCCGTCCACGAGACCTCCGATATGTTCATGGAGGAGATCGGCTTCCCGTTCTGGGCGCTCACGCAGGAGCACGGCTACGGCCTCCCGCTCGTCCACATGGACTTCGACTTCGAGCACCCGATGAACGCCGGCGACGACGTCGTCATCGAGGTGACGCCCTCTGTCGGGACGAAGAGCGTTCGGCTCGACTACGAGGCGACCTGCGACGGCGTCGTGACCTTCTCCGGATACGAACAGCGCGTCTGCGCGACGCACGGGGGCGAGGGCGCGATCGAAGTTCCCGACGACTTCCGCGCGGCGCTCGACGCGTACGCCGCGGACTCGTCCGAGTAGCCCGTCGCGGCCGACGCGCCGGGGACGATACGCTTTTGTCGATCGAACGATCATGAGGGACCATGGCAGAGTTCGACAACATCTACAGCGAGTCGGATCCGTTCGTCCGAGCGCACTTCGACTGCATGGAATGCGGGGGGAGGCTCTGGGAGTACGCCATTCAGGGCCAGATGGTCTGTGAGGACTGCCGCGCCGTCTTCTCGTCCGGCGACGTCTTCGACGCGCAAGTCGAGGCGTAGGCGGCCGCGGCGCGGCGGCCGAGATAATTCTCCCGTACATTTATTATAGAAGGGGGCGAACGTGCTCTCATGGGCCAGCAAGAGCCACAGGAGCAGGATCCCGAGGATCTCCTCGAACTGAGCGACGATACGCGGAGCCTCCTCGAGTCGAACGACCTCCGGCCGCTGTGGGAGGTGGAGGACGACCTCGGGAACGAGTCCGAGGGTCTCGAGGCGGACATCTGGAAGTGGGAGGACATTCAGGCCGCGATCGACGGCATCGAGCGCGACGTCCCGATCGCCGACCTCCCGCCGGGATTCCAGCGTCGCGTCGCCGTCCCGCTGAACACGGGCGGCTACGACAACGCCATCTCGAACACGATCTACGTCGGCGTCCAGACGGTCTCGCCGGGCGAGACCGCGCCGTCGCATCGCCACTCCGCGAACGCCCTCCGCTTCGCCATCGACGGGAGCGAGGACATGAAGACGGTCGTCGCCGGCGAGGAGTTCCCGATGAAGGACGGCGACCTCGTCACGACGCCGCAGTGGGAGTGGCACGACCACGTCAACGACTCCGACGAGACGGCGACGTGGCTCGACGTCCTCGACCTCCCGCTCGTGCTCGACTCGCTGAACACCCGACAGGCCTTCGAGAACCACGAACTCGAACGCCAGCCGGTGACGAAGTCGCAGGGCTACTGGGAGTCCCAGTACGGTCGCGCCCGCCCCGAAGAGCAGGCGCAGGAGGGCGGCATCCCCGGCCCGTTTCAGGGGGATCGCGAGGCGACGCCGCCGTATCGCTTCAGCTGGCAGGACACCCTTCAGACGCTGCGCCAGCGCGCCGAGAACGACGAGCCGGACCCCCACGACGGCTACAGCGTCTCCTACGTCAATCCGGCGACCGGAAGCCCGCCGCTGTTCCCGACGATGTCCTTCCGGGCGCAGCTCCTGCAGGAGGAGACCGACCCCCACTTCCACAACGCGGTCGACATCTACTTCGTCATCGAGGGCGAGGGCGTGACCCACGTCGGCGACGAGGCCCTCGAGTGGGGCGAGCGCGACATCTTCGTCGTGCCGCGCGACGCGATCCACCACCACGAACCCGACGGTGAGGCCATCCTGCTCGGGATGACCGATCGCCCGGTCTTCGAGTCGTTCAACCTCTACGCGGAAGCGGAACCGCAGTAGCGCCGACTCGGCGGACCGCGACCCGCGCGGCGGGCGCGGACCCACGAGTCGGACGCGAGCGTGATGCACGGCGCACTCGTCGTCTCTGTCGACTTCGAGGGTGCGTCGATGGGAAGGACCCCGAGGACGCCGATTTCGTGGCCGCGCTGAAGAGCTGTTTTTGACCCGAATCGAGACGATAGAGAGGAGCACTGGCGAGACCCGTGAACGCTTTCGACGGCATTCGAAATCCACACATTTGCTATCGCGACATGAGGTTTATACCATCTCGCCGCCGATGGCCGCCACACGCGTCTTGCACGGTTGTCTGGTAGCGGACAACGGTACAAGACAACCACTAAGTGTCCTGACTACGTCTCTCTAGCCGTCGAAATCGGCGGGCTTGAACGGCCCGTCGCCCTCCGATCACGCCATGGCCGAACGCTACTCCACGATGGATCGCGCGGACTGCGTCGCCTTCCTCCGCGAGACTGTCGTCCCCGAGATGCGTACCGATCCCGACTGCGAGCGCCGCCCCGAGGAGGCGCCGCCGACCTACCGGTGGCTGAACGGCCGCTATCCGGGGTTCGTCAAACACCTCCAGCGGACCTTCGACGCCTCGCCCGCCGACTTCTACCGCGACCACCTGCTCGACGACGCGGGCGGCGAGGGGTACGACTGGGGTCTCCCCGATGGCGAGGCGGCCGCGCGCACGCGCGAACGGCTCGACGCGCACCTCGACGAACTCCGGTATCGCGGCCATCCGGAGACGACCATCCGACCGTACCGTTCGCGGCTGAAGAAGTACGTCCGGCTCTACTGCGACCTCCACGGTCCTGACCTCCTCGACGGTCTCCGGGACGAGTCGCGGCGCGCCGCGGAGATCGACCGCGCGTTCGCGGTCTGCAAGGTGCTCGATCGCACCCTGCGGACTCCGGCGGCGCGGCGCAAGTACGTCGAGGACGTCCGGCGCTTCTACCGCGAACTCCTCGACGCCGGCTACATCAGCTACAACCCGATGCGGCGCATGGAGACCCGACTCGGTCTCGACGTCCCCGACTGGGACAACCCCTCGCTCGCCGCCGCGGACGTCGAGGCGCTGTGGGACGCGGCCGACTCTGACCGGGAGCGCCTGCTCGTCGTCGGTCTCTGCGGGTGGGGGTTGCGCCCCTCCGAACTCGCCGCGCTCCACGTCCGGCAGGCCGTCCTCGACCCCGCGGACGACGACTACCCCTATCTCGACTTCCGCGACGGGGACCGGAAGAACGGGCCGGGCACGGTGGCGATGCTCGCGGGCGCCGACGCGCTCGACGCGCGACTCGACGCGGTCGCCGAACGCGACGGATGGACGGGGTACGTCTTCCCGTCGGAGTCGGCCGCGAGCGGGCACGTCCACGTCGACACCCTCCGGCGGTGGTTCGAGACGCTCATCGCGCGGGCGGGCGTGACGGTGCGCGGGGACGCCCCGACGCCCAAGTTCGGCCGTCGGTTCTGGTACTCGCGCTACGGCGAGGCGGTCATCGAGGTCGCGGAGCGATTCACGCCCGTCGCCGAGGCGCAGGGGTCCGCGGACGCCTCCGTCGTGATCGAGAACTACCTGAGCGAGGCCGACCGGCGGATGCACCTGCGACGCGTCATGGCGGACTCGCTCGCCGGTCTCTTCGCGTGACGGCCCGGTCGCGACGACGCGTCCATCGGGAAAGGGAACGCCTTTTCGCGCACCCGGTGTAGTCCCCACTCCCACGATGTCTCACACGACCCGTCGGCGTTTCCTCGCTGCCTCGGGTGCGGCCCTCCTCGCTGACCTCGCGGGCTGTAACCGCACGCCCGATAACACTGAAACTGAAACGCCGGACGCCGTCCCGGACCCGACGTCCGTGAGCGACCCCGAGCGCGTGCGCCTGCGCACGACCGGCGGCCCGGCGGCGTGGCTCCCCGCGACGAACGCGACGAGCGCAACGTCGAACGTGACGACGAACGCGACGGGCGAATCCGGAGCGACGAGCACGGATACGACGCGTCTCGCCGTCGTGACGTCCGATTCGGCGGCCGAGCGCGTCCGGTTCGCGACCGACGCGAGCGGCGTCGACGATGCCCGGTCGTTCGTCGAGACGATGGACTACGACGCGGCGACGCTCTGCATCGACACGCACCGAGTCCGCGCGTGTGACTCGCTTCGGCTCTGCGCGCTCCGCTGGACCGGCACGGGCGTCCGCGCGTCGTATCATCTGGAACGCGACACGACGTGCGATGACGTGCGGCGGTCGTGGGTGACGCTCCTGCTTCGCCTCCCGGTGGCGCTGGACGACGCTGACGTGCGTCGCGTCGGAACTGCGGTCCGGACTGCGGGGTGTCCCACCGACGCGAAGGGGACGCGCTCGACGCGGCCCGGTCGCCCGACGCGCTCGGGGCACGGGGATCGCGAGTCGAGCTAGCGCCGGAGCGTCAGGACGATGTAGCCGAAGACGGCGGCGGTGAGGAGTAGCGACCCCCAGACGAGGACGGTGAAGGTGAGCGGGGAGATCACCGCTCACTCACCTCCTCGAAGCGCGCGCCGACGCGCCGGAGCGCGTCGAAGTCGTACTCGCCGGCGCGACGGCGGCGGCGGCGAGCGTGAGCGCGACGGAGACACCGGTCGAACCGACGAACACCCAGAAGAACGAGGGCGTGAGCGGAGCGCCGAGTGCGGCGAGCGCGCTCGCGACGCCGAGACCGGGGAAGTACGTGAGTCCGACGAGCAGGCCGGCGACGGACGCCGCGAGCGCGCCGTATTCGCCGAGCGTCGGGAGGTAGAGTCCGAGGACGAACGGCGCGAACGTCGCGGCGCCGAGGAGGTCGGCGAGGAAGAACAGGGTGAGGACGTCGTAGCCGCGCGCGCCGACGACGATCGACGCGAGGGCGACGGCGACGGTGGCGACGCGCGCGACCCGCGTGAGCGTCGTCGCGTCGGCGTCCGTGTACTCGGCGAGGTCGACGGTGACGACGCTCGCGACGGCGTTGAGCACGGTGTCGGCGGTGCTGGCGACGAGCAGGACGGCGAGGACGACGACGGCGAGTGCGAGCGGCGTCGAGAAGGCGTCGTTCACGACGAGGAAGAACGAGACGCCGGCGTTGCCGTCGACGAGGCCGCGCGCGGCGGCGATGACGCCGAAGACGCCAGCGAGCACGATCATCGGGAGCACGGCGACGGCGCTGACGCCGAACGCGCGCGTCACGGACGCCGTGGACTCCGCGGCCCAGATCCGTTGCCAGACGCCCTGATGGAGGACGTTCGCGCCGAGGACGGCGAAGACGACGTAGAAGCCGAAGGCGAGCGCGGTCGGGTTCGCGAGCGTGATGAGAGAGGGGGTCGCGTGCGCGGCCGTGTGGTAGACGGCGCTCGTACCGCCGAGCGACCAGAGCGCGCCGACGGCGGCGACGACGAGCAGGGGGAGCGCGACCGCGGTCTGGACGGTGTCGGTGACGAGACTGGCGACGAGACCGCCGTAGGCGGTGTAGCAGAGGACGAACCCGCCGATGACGACCGCGGTGGCCCACGCGGGGACGCCGGCGACGAGGGCGAGCGCCTGCGTGACGCCGGTCATCTCCGCCGCGAGGAAGACGAACATGTAGAAGACGGAGACGACGAGGACGAAGGCGTAGAACGCCGTCCCGAAGCGCGCGCGGACGTATTCGGTGAGCGAGTGGCCGGCGGGCATCATCTCGCGAACGCGCGCGGCGACGGGGACGAAGAGCAGGAGGGGCGCGGCGCTCCCCACCGCGTAGCCGAGGACGGCCGTGACGCCGCCGTAGGCCGCGCCGGCCTCCGCGGGACTGAGGAGGATCCACGCGCCCATCACCGATCCCACCACCGATGCGACCGTCGTGCCCTCGCTCGCGCTCCCGCGTGCGGTGAGCAGCGCGTCGAGCGACCGTTCGCGCCGCAGCGTGTAGCCGACGCCGACGAGGCTCGTCGCCGCGAGGGCGAGGACGACGACGGCGAGCGTGAGCGTCGTGCCGAGCATCAGCGCCCCTCCCCGCGCGTCGCGGCGTCGAAGAACGCGACTTCGAGGTCGACCGCCCGCGTGAAGAACCGTTCGAGGCGCGCGCGCCGACGGTCGCTCGCCGCTTCGGCCTCGCGGTCGAGTTCGTCGCGGAGCCACCCGACGAGGGCGCGGAAGTCGTCGCTCGCGTGCATCTCCACCCACTCGCGGTGATAGAACGGCTCGGGCGGCGTCTCGATCCCGCTCGCCCAGTCGAGATACACCCACTCGACGGGGACGAGGACGGCGAGCGTCTCCGCGTAGCCGCCGTCGTGCGCCGCGTGTGCGAACAGGTCCGCGAAGGTCTCGCCGACGGCGCCGCCGTCGACGCCGGTCTCGTCGAGCGCCGGCCCGGGGAGCGTATCGAACGAGCGGGCGAAGTAGTCGTCCTCGGGACCGACGACGGTGGAGAGGAAGTCCGCGAGGCGTCGCTTCTTCGCCATGTCGGGCGCGTCCGCGACGGCGTGCCCGAGATGGCCCGCGAGCGTCTCGACGAACGCGTAGTCGCGTTCGAGGTAGTCGCGAAAGACCGCCTCATCGAGCGTTCCCGCGTCCAGTTCCGCGACGAATCGATGCCCGACGGCGTCGTCCCACGCGCTCGCCGCGCGGGCCTCGTCCGTGAAGCTCACGCCTCCCACCCCTCCTCGCGCCACGCGGCGTCCCAGAAGCGGTACTCGTAGCGCGCGGACGTCTCGAAGACGTCGCGATAGCGCTCCCGCTCGGTCTCGCTCGACGCCGCCGCGACGTCGTCCACGAGACCGAGACACCACTCGGTGAGTTCGGTGAAGTCGTCGCCCGCGTAGGTGCGGATCCACTCCGCGTATCGCTCGTCGTCCGGGAGACCGTCGGCTTCGAGGCGTTTCGCGGTCTCGTTGAACCCCCACATACAGGGGAGGAGGGCGGCGACGAGGTCGCCGAACGTCCCCGTCGCGGCGGTCCGGACGAGGAAGTCCGTGTACGCCCGCGTCGTCGGTGCGGCCTCCGTCGCCTCCAAGTCGGCCGCGGAGACGCCGAACTCGGCGGCGTACTCGCGATGGAGGTCCATCTCCGTCTCCGCCGTCTCGTGAAGCAGTTCGGCGAACGTCCGCAGGACGTCGAGGTCGGGCGCGCGCGCCGCCCCGTACGCGAAGACGCGGCAGTACTCGATCAGGTACACGTAGTCCTGTCGCACCCAATACCGAAATCGCTCGGCGTCGAGCGTGCCGTCGCCGATCCCCTCGACCATCGGATGCGCCTCGATGGCGTCCCAGATCGGATCCGCGACGTCGGTCAGCGTGTCGGTGTACGCCATACTGGTCCCCTCGCCATCGCCACCTATATAATCTGGTGGTATGATCTGATTATCACCGATGTCACGCGACGACGGCCTCGTGCTCCCGGCGGAAGTCATCGCGGAGGAGTTCGTGCCGACGCTCCGGATCGCCCTCGCTCGCGCGCTCGCCGAGCGCGACTGCGCACAGCGCGAGATCGCGGGATTCCTCGGCGTCACGCAGGCAGCGGTGAGCAAGTACCTCTCGGGGCGGGCGCGGGCGACTGATCGGATCGCTGACGACGAGCGCTTCGCCGCGACCGTCGAGCGCGTCGCGGACGGTTGGGTCGACGGCGAACTCAAGGGGGACGACGCGCTCGTCGAGATCCACGAACTCCTCCGGACGTTCGTCGACCGCGGACCGGTCTGTGCGCTCCACGAGGAAGCGATGCCCGCGCTGGACGGGAGGGAGTGCGACCTCTGCGTCCGCGGGCGGGACGACGCGGCCACGCGCGAGCGCGAGACGCTGCGCGACGTCCGGACGGCGGTCCGACGCTTCGCCGCGGCGCCCGCGACCCCCGAGCACGTCCCGAACGTCGGCACGAACGTGGCGAGCGCGCTCGATGACGCCGACGAAGCCGCGGACGTCGCGGCCGTCCCGGGACGCCTCCACGCGGTCCGCGGGCGGATCGAAGTCCCCTCCGATCCGGCGTTCGGTGCCTCGCAACACGTCGCCGGGGCGCTCCTCGTCGCACGCGACGTCGACGCGACCGTCGGCGGCGCGCTGAACCTCGCGACGAGCGACGCGCTCCTCGACGCCGCGCGCGATCGGGACCACGAGCCGGTGGCGTTCGACGCGGGGTACGAGGACCGCGCGACGGAGCTCCGCGACGCCTTCGCCGACGGCGTCCCGACCGTCGCGTACCACGACGGCGCGTACGGCATCGAGCCCGTCTGCTACGTCTTCGGCGCGGACGCGCGCGACGCCGTCGAGCGCGCGCGGACGCTGGTCGCGGGCGCCGCCGACCCGTGACACCCTCTATATCACACCAATTCGTTCGGCCGATATGACGAGCGCTCCCTCCATCGGCGGCTACATCGCGACGGTCGTCACCGTCTCCGGCTTCGCCGCGCTCTTCGCCCTCGCCCTGTTCAGCGCCGGCGGCGTCGCGGCCCTCGTCGGCGCCGTCGGTTTCCTCGTCGTCTTCTGCGCCGTCCTGCTCCTCGCCGTCAACTCCCTCGTTCAGCAGTGGCTGAGGTACGCCATCGAGAGCGAGGGGCTCCCCGAGGAACTCGCGGGGGACGGCTGATCAGGCTCGCGCGTGCTCGACGACCAGTCCGAGCGTGGCGACGGCGAGGACGGCGGCGAACGCGAGGACGAACAGACCGAGCGGCGTCGTCCAGCGTCCCGCGAGATTCCCGGAGATCGAGGACCACGCGGCGACGCTCGTGACGGCGATCAGCGCGACGCCGCCCGCGTTCGCGGCGGGATGCGGTGTCGCGTCCACGAGGCCGCCGTCGTTCAGGAGGTAGAGGACGACGGCGATCGCGAACGGCGTCCCGATAAGGCCGAAGGCGAGCACGAGGACGAGCAGCGGGAAGAACGCGCCGCCGACGAACGCGCCGAGCGCGGAGACGAGCGCTGTGGCGGCGAGGAGCGCCCGATACCGGCCGTCGGCCGTGTCCGTCCCCCAGTCGAGGGCGTCCGCGACGAGGAACGGTGGCGCGACGGTGTTGCCACCGAGCGTCGAGACGGCCGCACCCCAGAGGCCGAGGAGGAAGAGCCACTTCGCGTACGGACCGGCCAGTGGACCGAGGGCCTGCGCGGCAGTCGTGGCGGTGAGTGACGCAGCGTTGACGTCCGGCGTGTGGAGGACGCTCGCCGCGACGAGGTAGACGGCGAGACTGAAGATCCCGAAGGCGGCGAGCATCGACGTCGAGACGTCGAGGAGGGCGATGCGTTCGTCGCGCCACGTCCATCCGTGCGCGTCCACCGTGTAGGTCTGCATCGTGACGAGCGTGACGTGGACCGCGCCGCCGAGGACGCCGGCGACGAGGAGGGCGCCCGACGCGCCGCCCGGTACTGTCGGTACGAGGCCCGCCGCGGCGTTCCCAACGTCGACCGGGACGACGATCAGCGACGCGACGAACGCGAGCACGACGAGCGAGACGAGGAGCTTCGCGCCCCACTCCGCGAGCCGATAGCCGCCGCCGGCGAGACCGACGGCGAGGGTCACGGCCCACGCGACGCCCCACACGTGCGCGTCGATGCCCGTGACGGCCGCGCTGACGTCCGCGAGGGTCTTCATGATGACCAGTTGCGCGAGGCCGGCCGCGAGCACGCCGTCGCCGACGAGCACCCACTTCCACGTCGTCCCGAGACGGCGATCGACGAGCGAGACGATGCCGCCGTCCGTCCGGAGACCGAGACGCGTCGAGAGGTACTGCGCGAACCCCCCCGCGACGGCGGCGAGGACGACGACCCAGAGATAGACATAACCGCCGGACGCACCGGCCGTGACCAGCGTCGCGAGGCTCGCCGGCCCGGCGGCGACGGCCCCCGCGATCCACGTCGAGGCGACGCCACAGCGATCTCTCCCCCGTCCCGCCTCGTGCTCCGATCGTCGTCTCCGTCATATGACCCGGTAATATCTCTGGCTGATGAAACGCTTTCGACATCGCGGTGTCCGCCGGATCCGTCTTGAGGAAGATATATATGAAATACTACTATACCTTGGAATAGTTAGTATGAGATAGGATCCACCAGTCTTTCCGAGGTTCTCGTGCCGCCGTCGCGTCTCGTTATCGCCCCATGTCCCGCCGGTAGCGCTCGGTGGCTCCGAGCGGCGCGCCCGAGCGCGCCATGATGATCCAAGAGATCGCCGGACAGGCCTACCTCGCGCACGACCTCGAGAGATGATGATGATGGACGACGAGCAGGCGTCGGCGGAGTTCCGCGCCCACCTCCTCGCCGTCTACGTGGAACGGGCGCTCACCGACGCGATCGACGACGCCACCGGCGGGGCGAACGCCGCCGACTGAGCCGCCCCCCGTCGCGCTGGTGCTCTTTGTCTTCGGCACGGTGCGTCTCGCGTGGCGGACACTCCCGAACGCGCCGCCCGCGACCGTCGAGGATCAACCCGACCGCGTCGTCGCCTCCGCGCACATGAGCCGTTCGCGGCCGTCTTCGGCGCGTTATCTGGACCGATGGACATACACTATATGTTGCGATATCAATTGGCGGGCGGACCTCTCAGGGGGTCGGGGGCACACTCATCGTCGAGTACGGAATACTCGGCGATTTGCTGGTCACTCTCAGCAGTGATGGCGCGATGGACGAAAATCGCGACGACGGATCTCGGACGAGTCGCCGCGGGCGCTCTCGGATGCGGAGTCGATCGCGCCCCGATACCGCGGCCGCATACACTTCCGTTCTCCCGATCGACATCCGACGACGCTGGAACGCGCTCGATCGCTAATAGTTGGTAATTCGAGAGAATGAGAATAGAGCCCGGAATCGAATATCTCTAGCTGGCGACTCGGATCGCGATATCTCGGACGCGTTGAGCGTAGCCCGTGCTCGAAACCAGCCTCGAAACGCCAAATAGGGGGCAGATGGCGAAAATCAGCTCGAAACGCGAATCCGCCGTTCTCAGATTGGATAGCGGTGGATGTGATGTCTACGCGAATATATAAATTCGATATCGTAAAACGGGGTCGAACACTATTGTCCGACCGCGGCGTCCGTGCGACCACGCACTACTCACCGAACGCCGATGGTACACCGTCGTCGGCGTACCGGCGCGTGGTCGTCCCGCTCCGTACCCCCCGTTCGGTCGGAGCACACCGTCCCGCTAGTAGTTCTCGTAGATCGTCTTGGAGATGGTGTAGAAGTCGAGACCGGCGTCGCCCTGCTCGCGCCACGTCTCGCTGGAGGAGTCCTTGAACCCGCCGAAGGGGACGTGGAGTTCGAGACCGGTCGTCGCCTCGTTGATCTTCACGACGCCTGCCTCGACGTCGCGCTCGAAGCGGTTGATCTCCGAGTGATCGTTCGAGACCAAACTGGCCGCCAAGCCGTACTCGACGTCGTTACAGACGTCGATCGCCTCCTCGTAGTCCGAGACGGGGATGACGGCGAGGACCGGCCCGAAGACCTCCTCTTGGGCGATCCGCATGTCACGCTCGACGTCGGCGAACACCGTCGGTTCGACGTAGTAGCCGTCTCCGAATCGCTCGCCCTCAGGCTGGTCGCCGCCGGCGACGAGTTCGGCGCCCTCGTCGGCCGCGATATCGATGTATTCGAGGGTGCCCTCGACCTCGGACTCGGTGACCTGCGGGCCCATGTCGTACTCGTCTCCGGGACCGATCTCGATGTTCCCGGCGCGCTCGACGACGGCGTCGACGAAGGCGTCGTAGACGTCCTCGTGGACGATCGCGCGCGACGTCGCCGTACAGGCCTGCCCGGTGACGCCGAACGCGCCCCCGGCGACGACGTCGGCGGCCTCCTCG
>NZ_BATA01000067.1 GCF_000474235.1 Halarchaeum acidiphilum MH1-52-1 | reverse complement strand
CGCGACGACGCACGCTTCCTGCAGGACGTCCTCGACGTAATGAACGGCGCCGACGACGCCCAATCACTCCTTGAGCCGATGAGTACTCTGCAAGACGGCCGTGATGACCTCGATATCAACCGGCTCATTGACCAGAATCTCCTGTCGAAGACGCTCGTTTGCCGACGCACCTACTTTACCGTCTTGCCGGCCGGTCGGGAACTGCTCGGGCAGAAACTCGCAATCGGCCCCGGGGAAGGCGACATCGGTGAGCGAACACCACATAAGGTCGGCGTCGAACTTCTGCGTCGCTGGATTCAGGACCGAGACGGCGTCGCCCGTGTCGCAACGTATGTGGAGCACGACGCAGACACCGTCTTCGACGTTGCTGGCTTCGACGGCGACGATACCCTTGTCTGGGTCGGCGAAGCGAACTGCCGAGTCACAATCGTGTTGCACCAATCGAGGACTACGAGAAGATGGGCGCCGTCGACGCCGAGGCTGTCTGGGCGTTCAACAACCGCGAAACGGCACTCGACATCCTCGACCAACTTGCAGACCAGGACCGAATCGAGCAACGCGTCACCGGACGGGATGCACGGTCGTTCACCAAGATTCGTGCTGCCGTCGACGACCTTGATGCATCCGGACTCACGACGCTTCGCAGCTTCAACACACTCGACGAGGACTACAACGCATGACGTGGCGACACGCGACTCGCGACGACCTCTACACGTACTACACCGAGGAATTCCCCGACTACGTCGACGACCTCCCGTCGTTCATCACGGCGACCGGGCCGAAACAGTACGCGCTCGCGTTCGACCACCCCCATCCCGTCCGCAAAGACGAGGTTCCGGACAAGGACTTCGTCCGACGGGATACGTGGCAGACCGACACCGCGGGCGAACGCCAACATGCGGAGTTCGACGGCTTCGACGACGTCCTCGACTTCATCCAGCATCCCGCGCGGAACGACCCGCTCGGCGGAAGCGAATTCGCACTCGCTGACCCCGGCCTCCTTGATCAGCCAGACCCGCGTCCGGATGCAGTCTACTACGCCCTCGATAACTGGGAGCGCCCCTGGGTGTTACTCGTCGACATCGACGCGAAGACAATCGCCCGCAATCGTGCTGAGGCCGCACTCCCACAGGACACCAGCCATCGCGACGACGAAGCACTTCTTGAAGCGACCGGCATACTGGATGCAGACCCAGCGGGCTATCCGTATGCGTTCGCGGACATCGACCAAGCGATCGAGTACGGATTCGAGGTGCGCGATATCTTCGCGGACGACTTCGACGCCGAGGAAACGATGGTCGTCTACAGCGGCCAGGGCGTCCACGTCTACCTCCTCGATACCGATCTCGCCCATCGCTACGACGCACAGAGTCGCGAGGTTCTCAACGACCTCCTCCTCGAGTCGTACGACATCCCAATTGACCCAGTCGTCACTGCTGATCGGCGCCGCGTCGCCCGCCTCCCCTACTCACTCCACGCTGACGTCTCCCGTATCGTCCAGCCGATCGAGTCTCCGCAGTTCAACCCACGGACTGCCACGCCAGCCTTCCTCGACTGATGGCTACCACAACCCCTATGGACGATGAACGCACCGCCTACCAAGTCGCCGCGCTCCCCACCGAGTATGGGGAAATTCGGATTAACCAGCTGTTCACGCGTGGGTTCAACCGCTATATCGTCGACGGCGAGGACCAGCCCCAAGACCTCCTCGACGACCTTGAACGCTTCGGGACGGCCGCGTTCAAAGACGACGTCCGAAATGCGGCAGCACGGGAGCCGTTCGTCGACGAACCAGGCACACTCGCGGTACTTGCGACGCTGAGTGCGATCTGCATCAAAGCCCACCCGAAGTTCGAGGACGTCCCCCCGCGGAAGGTCCAGCCACTCTACGACGTCCGCGAACTCTACGTGAACAACCTCGGCTCACTCATGCGCGACTACAGTAACGGTGCGCTCCAGCAGGATATCGCGGAGGTCCTCTACGCGAAAGATCCGGGAGAGGATGGCCCGCATCCGGGACGTGTCTGCACCGGAATCAAAGAGATGCCCGAGTTCGACGGCGGCCTCTACCTCGAAATCCCGATGGCCGCCGCCTCCCGGCAGTGTCTCGTCCGCGACGACCAACGATCCAGTAGTGAGGGTGAGACGGCGGAGATTCGGACGCGTGTGAAGGACAATAACCTGTACGTGCCGGCTGGTGATTTCGACGAGAAATACAGCGAGTATGCCCGAGAGGCGTTCAAGACACTGCTCCGCGTGCAGGAGGATGGACTCTCTGAGGACCAGCAGACGTGGTTGGTGGCGAACGAGTCGGCAATCACCGAGCGGATCGACCGCTTCCTTGAGGGTGGCAATCACGACCGAATTTGGCGAGACTGGGACCGAGGTGAACGTCTCGTTCGCGTCCTTCGAGAGGCAGTCACCCACGCTGCGGATGACACGGCGACGGTTGGGGCGTTCCACTCCGCGCAAGCGCTCTATGACGCGCTGGCTGCCTACGACCCGGAAGCAGCGTGGAAACAGAGCATCCAGGGTCGGGTGTCGAGTCCGCGCAGTCTCGGCAATCTCCTCGTCTCGCAGCAAGACCACCGCAGGCTCACCGTCAAGCACGACCGAGAAACGAACCAGTACCGGATTGATGCATCGTCACATGGCGCTCACCCGATCACCGTCGAGTCGATCGAGGACCTCTTCGAGCTGCCCTGCATGGCGAATATGGCTGAGCGGCTCCAAGAGAAGAAGCCCGTTCGGAAAGATCTCTATAACTTCGTGCGGATGGTGATGTGGCTCCCCCAGTACCAGGAGAGTAGTCTAGACGAAATCGTCGCCGACCTCAAGGACGTCTTCTCCCAGTGGCCATGGTACGACGAGCAGACGACCGAGTACCAGATCCGCTACGAGTTCTCCAACACCATTGAGGGCGACACCCCGCTTCCGATGAACTGCGATAACGACGACCTCCAACGCTACTGTATCGGCCAGGATCAATGCGACTACTCGATCTGGGGTAGTGTCCCCTTCCCGGACGAAATGTACGACCAACTCGACGGGCTAGATTCCGCCAGCGAATTCTAGCACCAGCCGAATACCTCCACATTCAGATAGGTAGGAAGACATAGATATTATGGAAGAGTCCAATTCTCGTCGCGCAATTTTCTTCGGGTTTCACGCGCTCTAAACCCTAATTCTCTAATTCAGATCTGAGGGCCGGCTCAAAGCCAGGGGTTGAATGCTAGTCCGTGATCCGTGTAACAGGGCCGGTATTTGGATTTACCCGCGATTTCGGGGTTCTAAACCCGCCGTCGCGCAGAATTCCTATTTCTACATGAAACCCCGATGTCGTCGCGCGGATTGCTATCAGCTTAAATCTGCGCGACGGACCTCTACCAGATTTTAAGCCCGTTATTTTGCTCTCTGCACCTTCGAAATCGTCCAAAGGAAGGTAGAGGTACAGGGTGCAGATGCCACGGGCTATGACTGGCTGGAGGATGGAATTTAGTTCTGTTCAGTCTATATTCATATCTGTATCTTAGGATGTTTCTGTGAGAGGTGCACTGAGGAGAAGCGGCATAGCGATGCGCCGTGTTTAACCAACAAATTGGGGGGATTCCGTTTGGACGTTGGTTAACAGTAAGTGGAGGTGCAGATAGTGTATTCAGTCTCAGTTTCGAAGCTGCCGGCGGTCGTTGTTATTCGCCTTGGCGAAATAGAGTGCATGCTCGCCACAGCATTGATGGTGCGATGAGCGTGTTGAGCAGCTCACTCAATCGGCTACTAAGAACTTCCAGAAGGAGCGGCGCTCG
Source organism: Halarchaeum acidiphilum MH1-52-1 (assembly GCF_000474235.1). Lineage (GTDB taxonomy): Archaea > Halobacteriota > Halobacteria > Halobacteriales > Halobacteriaceae > Halarchaeum > Halarchaeum acidiphilum. The sequence goes on along the minus strand of NZ_BATA01000067.1, from coordinate 9,945 downwards.
CATGCAATACTGGTGGGTTAGATGAACTCCCGGTGAAAACCGTGGGTGCTCAAGGGCGTGGCGGGAGTGAGACGGCGTAATGGGGTTTGCCGATCCGGCATCGCAACCACGAATCACCGATCTGTCGGGCATTGATCCGATCGACTTCAAGATTCAAAATACACAGTTCCTGAAGAGCGATACGGAGTACGAGCAGACCGGCGCAGAACAGTTTGATGTACTCCGTCATCGAATCTGGGTGACGCGCAATGGCGATATTCAGCGTGTGCTCGATGAGTTCCCGCGAGATGCACCATTGTACGAGCAGTGTGCTGGCTGGATACATGCAATCGCCGGGAAGCACTTCTTTCCAGACGCGAACCATCGGACTGCACTCGTTCTGCTCCGCGAACTCCTTCGCCAGAACAACCTTACTCCAGGACGGTGGCCGGCGTCCATCTCGCGAGAAACCGTCCTACACTCCCATCAAGTCCGTCAACAGCTCCCCCCAGTCCGACTAGATCCGCTCTATCGGCACGATCGACTCTTCCTCGTCTGGCTCCTCTACTTCAAAATCGTGCTGCAAAATGCCGCTCGGTGATGTCGTGTCGGACGGGCCGAGTTATTCCTCGTCGTCCTCGGGTGTCGCCGCGAACGCCTCGTACAAGTCTTCGTTCTCCGCCACATCCCGATTCATGCGGCGGTGGGCGTCTTCATGCATCGTATCCCTGTCTACGGCGCTCGTGGATTTAGTCTTTCGGGGATCGACGCCCGCACACTCATTAATGCGGCAGTCCACTTCGGAGCGGCGGACTGTCGCGACGGCGACTGCAGATACACGACTACTCATCAGAGAGTCGACGACGAGACACTTCAAGGGTCGTGATACTCGGTTATGCGCCTTCCTCAGTCATGTGTCTCCGCCGGTCGTGTTTGTCGCCCCTAGTAGGGGTAGAGGGGCCATTGAGCGCCTCCTCAAGCAACCATGTCCGAACACGACCAGCGACACGGAACGCGACGTCGCGATGCAGAACTCGAAACGGAACAGCGCCCACGAACACCACTCCAACTCCACGTGCCCAACGACGTCGGCGAGTTCGCGATCCGGCGGTTCGTCGAGGGGATTATCTCCGAGTTGAAGCAGTCTCCCGTTGGCGTGGAGTACACGTCGACGACACTCCTCGGGACGAAGCGCACGCAGTACATCGCGCAGGACTCGGGGACAACGTTCCAGAAACGGCTGTATGACCCACGGCTGGGGTGGCGCGAAGAGTCCGTCCGGCAGCTCACCGTGCAGGACGAACTCGTCGCCCGGCTCACGCTCGATCGGCCAGTCGAGGACGGCCAGTGGGCGCGACGCCGCGACTGCTGTCGGCTTCGCCCCATCGACGTCCTTCGGCGTCGCTAGGCACAGCCTTAACCAACGCGCTCCGGTTCATCGATCATCCGTTGGTTAAGCCTGAGATCGCGCACGCAGAATGCGGTAGTTGGTGGGAAGGTTCACAAGCGAACCGGTCGTACACTCAGTCACGAACGCCACGTCCCAATGACGCGATTCCCTAACTCATCCGATCCACGACCCTCACTCCCAGACTGGGTACAGGAGGCCTACGAAATCCTCGTGGATGCAGCAGATAGCCCAGAGAGCGAGTTCTCCTACGACGAAGCATATGCACTCCTTAATGAGTCGGACATGTTCTCGGCAGAACATAGCGATAGCGAGTATGCCGTCAAGCGCCTGCTCAACCGTGGCTATCTCTACGAAGCCGATGGAACACTCCGCATCACCGAAACAACCCTCGACTAGGCAGACACAGGTCTATTTCGTTCTTGGCGACTAACTGGACCTCTGATCGGGAACCAACTTCCGGGGCACGAGTTCCACGCGACGTTCCCCGGAGCGTTATAGACTCAGAACGCGTAGACGGTGGTATGCCCTTCAGCGCCACGTGGCATACGCTCCTCGATGAACTCGACAAGTTAGAGGAGGGGACTGAGCTCATCGCACCGCTGTCTCACGACCGATTCCGCATCACCGACGTCCAAGAGTATCGCGTCGTCGTCCAGTTCAGTACCACAGAGGAGACACGACCACTTCAGCACGACCAGTTCGAGACGCTGTACCAGCGGATTCAGGACATGGATGGGGAGTTCGATCTAAGCCTGCTCCCATCCGACACCGACCCATATCCCGCGGTACTAAGCCTGCACCCCCGCTTCGAGATCGACGAGGACGCGGGCGTGATAACCGAAGTCGACGCCGCGACGGGGACACAACTCGTCGACGGCGACTCGAAGACCACTGCGAGTGAGCGCACCGAACCAGAGGAGGTCGACGTCTACTCGGATACACTCTTGCTCGTTGACGCGCTCGAACGCCACGACGTCACCGACCTCAGCCAGTTGGAGACACCCGCGTTGGTGAACCTCTACACGCTCCTCTCTGACGTTCAGCGGGATGCAAACGACTTCCGCCGGGATGTCGCCGACGTCCTGCTCGACCGACTCCACCACGACCAGCCCGTCCACGGCCAATATGGGTCGGTTCAGCGTACCGCTCGCCGCAATCGGTCGCTCAAAGACGACGCGGACGTTCTCGCGGTGTTGGAAGACGCCGGTATTGAGCGCGAGCGCGTCATGAGCGTCGATCGCGAGAAGGTCGACGAGGCCCTCGACGTCACGGGCCTATCTGAGGCGGCGGTCTACGACGTCGACAAGAGCGAGTACGTACGCAAGGCCGAGGTCGACGAAGAGGTGAAAGCGTCGCGACTCCAAGGGCTCAAAGACCGCCTCGCGGCGAGCGATGAGGCCGAGACCGACGAGCTCCGAGAGGAGATTGAGGAACTGGAAGACCGGATCGACGAACTCACGAGCTTCAACACGGGGAGGGAGATGCAGGAATGACGGCCTACCGATTCCGCGTCAAATTCGCCCCCGACCCGACGTCGCTGTGGCGTGACATCGTCGTCGGCGCCGACCGTACCCTCGACGAGTTCCAGACAACGATCAACGCCGCGATGGGCCTCAACCAAGACCACCTCTGGTTCTTCGGTATCGACGAGGACTACTGGGAGAGCGACGTGAAGTACCAGTGTCCAGCGGAGCACGAGGACCTCCCGAGCGGCCAGCCGATGCAGTTCGGCGAGACAACGGACAGCGCGGGCGCCACCACAGTCGGCGAGATGGTCGCACAACTGGATCTCGACCAGTACGACCGCATCTGCTACCTCTTCGACTACGGCGACGAGTGGCGCTTCTACGCGATCCTCAAAGAGGTCGTCGACGATCCCGACCGCCGAGCGCCCGAGGTCGTCAAAGAGAAAGGCAACGAAATCGACCAGTATGCGTCCGCCGGCGGGGACGGATCACCGCTTCCAGATCGCCTCCAAGAACTCGGGCTTCCCGACACGGCGGTCCCGACCGCGACCTGCGTGCACTCGAAGACCGCGACGACGTCGCACACGTCATCGTCCTGTTGAGTATTGAGACTGGGTTCGGGGCGGTTTCCGAGCGGTTCATGATTCAGTTCGACGACGTTGGCTACCTCTTGGAGAACTCGCCGCGCGGCTGGGAGGTCATCGAGGAAGTCGACGGCGGAGACAAGACCGAGGAAGCACTCCTATCAGCCCTCGCGAGTGCGGCGCGGGAGTGGCACGCCGAAATCGCCGAGATAGCGTCGGCTGCGTCCGGTCAGTTCTTCGACGACCAGACGGTTGAGGCGATGAACGTCGAGTTGAACCAAGAGCTCGAGCGGACGGGGTATAGTCACCTATGAGTACGTCCTCGATCAGATGACGCCATCGGTCCCTCAGTATTGGCGCGCTTGTACGTGCGACTGGGGTCTCAGAACGCGTAGAAGGGGACTGCGGCTGTGACCCAAACATCAACACTGCTAGACACCGAGATCCATCGCTTCGATTTGTTCCTGGTAGCGGTTGCGGATGGTGACCTCGGTGACGTTGGCGACGTCGGCGACCTCTCGTTGGGTCTTTTTCTCGTTGCAGAGGAGGCCCGCGGCGTAGATGGCGGCCGCCGCGAACCCAGTAGGACTCTTCCCCGAGAGGAGACCCTGCTCGGCGGCGGTGTCGATGATCTCGTTGGCCTTCGCGATGACTTCCTCAGAGGCATCAAGTTCGCTTGCGAAACGCGGCACGTACTCCTTGGGGTCGGTCGGCTCCATCTCGAGAGAGAGTTCCTTGGCGACATAGCGATACGTGCGCCCGATCTCCTTCTGGTCGACCCGCGAAACCTCCGTGACCTCCTCAAGCGAGCGCGGGATCCCTTCCTTGCGGCAGGCCGCATACAAGCAGGCGGTGGCGACACCCTCGATGGAGCGCCCGCGAATGAGATCCTCCTTGAGCGCGCGCCGATAGAGCACTGATGCAACCTCGCGAACACTCCGGGGAACGCCGAGTGCGGACGCCATCCGATCCATCTCGGAGAGGGCGAACTGGAGGTTGCGCTCGCCGGCGTCCTTCGTCCGAATGCGCTCCTGCCACTTCCGCAGGCGATTCATCCGATTGCGCTTCTTCGAGTCGAGCGTCCGCCCGTAGGCGTCTTTGTCCTTCCAGTCGATCTGGGTGGTCAGCCCCTTATCGTGCATCGTCTGCGTGGTCGGCGCGCCCACCCGTGATTTCTCGTCGCGCTCACTGGAGTTGAACGCCCGCCACTCCGGGCCGCGGTCAATCTGGTCGCCGTCGAGAACGAGCCCGCAGTCCTCGCAGAGCCGCTCGCCCTGATCCGTGACGATACTCGTCGACTCACACTCCGGGCAGTGCTGGGTCTCGTCGCTGGTCTGCTTCTGCTCGGCCTGCTCTTCGCTGCGTTCTCGAGTCGGCCGTTCCATTCATCTTGTGACACCCTCTAATCAAATATAGGTCTTTGCCTACTGCCAGTCGCAGACAGTGTTGGTTCAGTCCCGGGTATTACTCTGACTGACGGGTCGTCGCCAACGCAGTGGTGAATTCCTGGATGAACTCCGCAAGAATCCCCCTCTGGACTCCGACTGTGGTCGAGTGGTTCCCAGAGTCCGGCACGCTCGGCGCGCGTCGTCGTCGGTCACGACACAGTGCGGAGTGTCCGACTCGGAAGGCCAGATGAGGGGGAATCGAGATGGGGGTCATTTGGAGTGTTCCCGGGAGAAAGGAGCCGTGAAGGGACGTATCTGTGGGGAGTTGTGAGGGGGACTACCGTAGGATACTGTAGGGTGTGGTGATGGAGCAGGTGTCACTCCGGTTGGCGTGTCGTCGGCAACGCCGTAGTGAAGTCCTCAACGAACTCCGCAAGAACCTCGTCCGGGCCCAAATCGTGAGTGTGGATGGGAGGTTCCCAGAGTTCGACGTCGAACGCGTGGGCCGCCGTCGCGTCGCCGTCGGTCGCGACCACCATCAGAATTGCACTCTGGTAGATGACGATCGTTCGCTCGGCGTCCACCTCCAGATGTTCGATGTACGCGGCCTCCAGTCCCGCTCGAAGGTTCACGCTGTCAGCGAGTTCGCAGTGGACGACCGGGTCATCATCTGCCATTCGATCCACCATACGGAATCGCGTGTGAAGTATACCCCGCTCCAAGACCGCCCTGGTCGCCCACTCTTAACCAACGCTTCCGGGAGAGTGGACGATTATGTTGGTTAAGATGTTGGGAGCCGGAATGTGACCGCCGTCGCGTTTGTCGGCGCCGTCGAGGGGTGCGACGCACACCACGCGTCGCGAGTTCCATCGATGACTGCACCAGATCGACACGCCGACACGAGCAACGACGCCGAGTGTTTCGAGCGCGAGCAACTCGCCAGAGATGCCGATCAAGCCCGGCGACGAACAGACGACCAAACGAAGTCGGAGGCCCGCAAGCTGATCGCCGACCTTCTCGAGGACGACACCGTGGCGGCGGTGCCGACTGATCGCCTGCTCGTCCACGAGCCAACGGACGCCGTCTTCGAGGACGTCGTCCAGCTCGCCGCCTACCACCGTGGCTGGGAAGCCGGTCGCGACGACGAGGCGGATGCATGAGCCAGCAGACGCTCGAAGGCTGTGATGCCGGTCCCGAAACACCTATTACTGGTTCTCTGTAATCTATAACTAGTACATCGAATGTCCCGGACCTCGAACCAAGCGAACGGTGATCTCCTCCGCGAATTCCTCTCCATCGCGGACCTCCTCGAGGAGCCGCGCCTGGCGCAACTCTACGCATATCTCGCACGCGACGGCGAGGCGACCACGCAAGAACTCATTGAGGCCCTCGACCTCCCACAGGGAACCGCGTATAGCTATGTTGACCGCCTCGTCGACGCTGGCGTCATTCAGGTCGTCTCCGAGACACCACCGCGCCGATATGCAGCACGAGAGATCGAGCTCACCGTCACGACAGCCGACGGCGAGCGTGAATACACAATTACGCCGGCGCTTATCGACGCGGTCGGCCGACGCGAAACCGACGCCGACATCGACACCTACATCGACCGCCACGGGATCGCGGGACTCGCGACCGCACTCACCTATACAGTCGAACGCGAGCGGGGGGAAATGTCGCACCGGCTAATGGCCCGCGACCTCGACATCTCACCGCTCGCCGCGGAAATCATCCTGCAGGCGCTCCGGCCGATTGTCCACGAACACTTTGACATCGAGACAACTGGTGGCTCGCTCGCCGATATTGAGGGTGTCGACACCGATTTTGACGACGCGTGAGCGCCATCCACATCGGCGATACCGGGCTCTTCGTCGCGATTGGCGACACCAAGAACCGCCGCTATCACGCAGTCCGGACGTTCGCCTATCGGAATGATATCGTGTTCGTCCTTCCGGAGCGAGTCTATGACGAACTGACCGCTAACCGATCAGCCGATCGAACACCACCGATTGATGCAGCGATTGACGATGGCTGGGTTCGTGTTGCGGATCCGCTCAACTATACGATTCCGCTTGTCTCCCGTGTGATGGACGGCGTTCAGCGGTATATCGCGAATGCTGACAGCCGACCAGAGGACGAAATCGAGCGAGCGGATGCCGCACTCGCCGGCGTCGCCGCCCAGGCCTTCAGTGAGGGAACTGCGAACGAAGCATACGTCTACACAACCGATCACGATGCCGGAGAAGGCATTGAGACGATATTCGCCAGCGAAGGCTACGGCGACTCAATCACATACATAAATGGATTTAGGTTCGTCAATGATCTCGTCGACTAACTACGTTGGAGGCGTGTTAGCGGGGTTTCCTGATGGCGATTGACGATGAAGTCCGCAAGCTCTACGAGCGCTACCAGGCGGCGGAGAGTGACGAGGAACGCTACGCCGAGATCTACGACGCCCTCGAAGACGAGTGAGCGGGCAGCACCCCCGATCGAACAGTAGTCGCCACCCGCGACGTTCGTGGCTCACGTCGTTCACGCAACAACCACGAAGTAGCGGAGTATACAACAAACACACCATGAGCGGTGAGAAGAAACGCATCCAATTCCGCGCCCCTGGCCGGCTCATCGACCGAGCGGACGCACTCGCCGACATCCTCGGCGAGGACCGTACCGAGATCGTCGTCACTGCACTCCGTGAGTACCTGCAGGAGGTAGCGCACGACGACGCACTCAGCCACGAGATCGCCGCTGCCTACTACGACGACGAGATTACCTACGACCAACTCGAGTCACTTGTCGGTGCCGAGGAAGCCGCGAACTACCGCATCCTGAAAGAGCAACTCGACCAGGGCTACATCAACGACGTCGCCGACGTTTGAGGCGTTTCTCAACACGAGACGTTAGGCAGATCCCAACCGTCGGGATGGTACGCAGATGCGCACAGCGGTATTCGAAAGACTTCGACCAATAGTCTGAGGCCTATCGACTTCGAACGTCGTCGTATGCCTGAAGAGCCACCGAACGACACAGCCCGGTCAACTGGTGGTGCAGATACGCCCTCTAGCGACGCACTCACCCCCAAGCGTCTCGCCGAGAACACACCGGGGCTTGAGACTGTCGTCGAACTCCTCAATCACCCAGCGCTCACGCGTGTCTACGTTTACGTCTGCTACTGGGGGCCGACGACACCACCCGATGTCCAAGACGACCTCGACCTCTCGAAATCGACGGCCTACGAATACATCGACCAGCTCGTCAACCTCGGTCTCATCACGCGGGACGACTCAACACGGCCGCAGCAACTGACGGCCGAACCGATTGCTGTCGTCGACGAACACGCACCGATCGTCATTACGCCGACCGTCCTCCACGCGTTCGCCCTCCAAGAGATCGATGCGGACGTCGCGTACTTCCTCGACCGCTACGGCATCGGGAAACTCGTCGCCGCACTCCGTGGTGCCGGCCTCCACTTCGCGGGACAGACTACCCAACGGATGGTCGCCGACGACATCGACGTTCGCGAGACAGAAGCGATGATGATCAGCTACGCACTCGTCCCTGCCCTTGCCGTCGGCCGAGACCACGACCCCTATTTCGAGTATCTCTTCCCCGACGTCCACGACGCGATGGAGCTTCCCGATCTTGACGAGCGGGAGACGACACCGTCCCCACCGGACGACGGATGAGTGCAGACTCGCCACTCGCACCCGACCAAGACGTCCTCGTCGACGCGAATATCTTCTTCGCAATCGGGCATCCCTCAAATCCACAGTATCAGCGGTTTCGACGCGCAGTCCGGCGTGCGAGCGTCGTCCTCAAACTCCCGCAACGTGTTGTCGGTGAGCTCGGTGGGCCGAATCGAGACCGCGTTCGACGAGCCACTCGAGATGTGGCCGTACCTCCGCCGTCGCGCAGTCCGCCCGCTCCGCAATCTCCATGACCGACGTCGCGCCGTCAACGCCATCGCAACCTCGAAGACGCGCTCCGGCACCGTTCGCCCTTCCAGCCTCGTCTCCCACTCCCCAGTGAGGTTGAGTTCCGGCGGGGTTTCCTCCGACATTACTCATCACTACGCGGTCTACCCACAGTAGTTTGTGGGTGCTCGACTTGCTGAATGGCAGAGTTGGAAGTAGGGAGCGCTCGCTTCTTCACCGCCTTTACTGGAAACGGTGGTGTGTCGAACGCTCCAATTAGTGGTCTAAACACCCTTGATAGACCGTGATCCACCGGTCTCGGTGTAATACTGCTGGAGGCGGCACTCGGATCGCGACGGCGGGTGCGTCGTCGTGTCAAGCCCGGCTGGGTGGTTCGATTCGCGCTTGACGTCGGCCTTCCTCGTAGAGTAGAAAAGTCAGTCAGTCAGTCAGTCGTCAGCTGTGTAGGCTCCGCTCCGGTGTTCGATTCGGTGAACTTCGAGGACGAGCGCGTCCCGGTCAAGGACACACGCAAGTCGATACTGCCCGACGCGAAGCTTCTCGAACGGGCCACCAGTCAGTGGTTCAAGATAGTCGTCCGGATCCCGCCATGGGTCGTCGACAATCTCGTCGAGCTTTGAAACAATCCGATCCTGAACGTGGTGTTCCAGATTGTCGAACTGCGTGGCAGCACGTGGTGTGAACTTCCACGTCCACTCGTCATCCTTACTCCCCATCCGTACCGTCGTCCATCATCGCCAGCACGTCCTCACGAGACACAAGCTCCTCGTCCCCAGTCCGAAGTTCGTGTTCGCTTGCGGCAATCTGCTTCCAGCCCTCACGCGAGAACTCCGGGTGCTTGACCGCGTCTCGCGCTGCATAGCGGAGGAATTCACTTCGTGAGTTGAAGCCTTGTTCTTCCCACGTCGTGTCGATATCATCCAGGAACGCTTGCGTGAGTCGGAGATTGACCTGGACAGTCTCCGGCCCATCCCCCGTTGAGCGTTCGGCATCAGACATGATATACTAATGCTTTACGTCCGTATATCAGATAAACATTCCCCACGAGAGTCTAGCCCGTCAGACGCTGGCGGACTCGTTTCTGAGTGTGCTGTCCGGTTCGTACCAGACTCACAACGGCAATACGCCGATTAGGGGCACACTCGGTTGACCGGTGTGACGCGACGGTTCGCCGCGCTCGGC
>NZ_BATA01000068.1 GCF_000474235.1 Halarchaeum acidiphilum MH1-52-1 | reverse complement strand
TGCGCGTGCTCGCCGTCGTGTGCGTGCTCGTGGTCGGGCGTCGCGTCGTCGAACAGCGTCGGATCGACGTCCTCCGTGGTGACTGTCGCGCCCTCCGGGAGGTGCGGCTCGATCTCGTCGTGCTGGCGATCGACCGACTCCTCGACGGCGACGAGGATTTCCGCCCCTCGCACGGCGAGATCGCGGTGGCGGTTGCCGACGACGTGTCCGAGTCTCGCCGCGAGTGCGAGCGTTTCGCCGGTGGCCGTCGCTCCCCCCACGTCGATCACGATGGCCTCGCGCTCCGCGAGACCGACGACGAGCAGGCGGTCGTGTTCCGCGCCCGCGAGGACGTCGCCGGGTTCGAGCCCGCCAGCGTCCGCCGCGATCACGCCGACGTCCGTGCCGTCGTCCGCCTCCGTGCGGAAGCGCGAACGCCGTCGCGTCGTCTCGTCGAGCGTCAGTCGGCGCGCGCCCTCCGATTCCACCCGCGACGCGAGGTCGTCGTCCCTGTTCGCGTTCCCGAGAGAGCTGTCGTAGAGTTCCATGAAACTGATCAGTATTTGCGCTGGTCTGGCGCCGGCGCGTCCAGCAGGACGCGACTCGCCTCGTCCCACGCGGCGTCGAGCGCCGCGCGCACGTCGTCCGCTCGGTCGCCGAGCGCGCGGACGACCGCCCCGCCGTCGAGGGGGAGCGTCGATGCACTCGCGCGCGCCGGCCCGTCGGCGATGCGGTCGACGAGGCGGTCGCTCAGCGTCCCCGAATCGACGTCGCGCGTCGTCGCCACGTAGCACGTCCCGAGCACGGCGTAGTCGCCGAGGACGCCCGCAGTCCGCGGATCCGCGTGCGGGTCGTCCGGCGCGAGGTGCGTCGTGTCGGCGAGGATGCGCCCGTCCGGGCCGTCGACGGTCGTGCGCGCGTAATACCGTTCGAAGTCGAACGCCTCGTCGCGCGCGAGACGGCCGGGGACGACGACGTCCGTGAGGATCGCGCTCGCGTCGCGCCCGAGCGTCACCGCCGTCTCCCCGCAGTAGCGCGCGTCCGGGTGGAGGATGGTCTGTTCGGGGACGTACTCGAGGTGCGCGCCGTCATCGACGACGAACGACGCGTCGACGCGCCCGTAGTTCGCGTCCATCGAGAGCACCTTCGTCGCGCTCCCCGTGCTGACGTGCGCGCGGGCGTCCGCTTCAGCGGTGACGTGCATGCGGTTCCGGTCGCCCTGTGCGACGCCCCCTGTCGGGCTTTGCACGTAGGCCGAGGAGAACTCGGGACGTCCGACGTCGTGATCGAGCGTCCCGCTCAGGTGATAGGGGACGCGCGCGTAGTCCGCGACGAGACGAGTCCTCCCGTCCGCGTCCGTCGCGAACGTCGCCTCCAGTTCGCCGACCTTCCCCGGTGATCCCACGCCGACCTGCGGGAGTGACTCCCGGTCGTAGGTCTCGAACGTCGGCGGGAGGTCACGTGCGTGCGCGAGTACGGGATCGCGAGGAGTGGCGCGCTCCTCCTTCGTGGCGTTCGCGCCCGCCTCGGGCGCTCGCTCCGTCGCCATCTACGCGAACAGCACCTCCGAGCGCACGTGGTCGATGACGTCCCCGACGCCGGTCTCGGAGCGACAGTCCGTGAGGACGTACGGCCCGTCGCGGACGGCCGCGGCGTCGCGCTCGATCTTCGATAGGTCCGCGCCGACGTGCGGCGCGAGGTCCGTCTTGTTCACGACGAGGAGGTCGCAGCTCACGACGCCGGGACCGCGCTTCGCCGGGATGTCGTCGCCCTCCGCGACGGAGATGACGTAGAGCGAGTAGTCGGCGAGCTCGGGATCGAACGTCGCCGCGAGGTTGTCGCCGCCGCTCTCGACGATGACGAGGTCGAGTTCGGGGTGCGCCTCGACGAACTCGTCGATCTGCCGGAGGTTCATCGACGGGTCCTCGCGGATGCCCGTGTGCGGGCACGCGCCCGTCTCGACGCCCGCGACGAGGTCCTCGGGGACCACGCCGGCGAAGCGCTCGCGCAGGGCGTCCGCGTCCGCCTGCGTCAGAATGTCGTTCGCGATGACGCCGACGTCGAGACCGGCCTCGCGGAGACGCGGGACGACCTCGCTGATGAGCGACGTCTTCCCGGAGCCGACGGGACCGCCGATGCCCACCGTCGCGACGTCGCGGTGGGTGAGGCGCCCGTCGGCGCTCATTCGCTCCCCACCTCGCGCGCGGTGTCCGTCCGGATCGGATCGTGGACGGTGACGAGCTTCGTGCCGTCGCGGAACATCGGCTCGACCTGCACCATGTCGATCATCTCCGGGACGCCCTCCATGACGTCCTCGCGGCCGAGCAGCCCGGTCGCGCCGGCGCGGAGTTCCGCGACGTCCTTCCCCTCGCGCGCGCCCTCGAAGATCCAATCGGAGATGTACGCGATCGCCTCCGGGTGGTTGAGTTTCACGCCGCGCTCCTTGCGGTCGCGCGCGAGCTGTGCCGCCGTGTAGATCGTGAGCCGTTCGCGTTCCTTCGGCGTGAGATTCATAGCATGTACCGCTGGGTGAGTGGCAGTTCCTCCGCGGGTTCGCAGGTGACGTGCTCGCCGTCGACGCGCACCTCGAACGTCTCGGGGTCGATCTCGATGTCGTCTGGCCGGGTCGTGTTGCGAACCATGTCGCTCTTCCCGAGCGTCCGCGTCCCGGAGACGGCGATCGTCTCCGTGTCGAGCCCGTACGCCTCGCCGACGCCGCGCTCCTTGGCCGCCGGGCTGACGAAGGTGAACGACACGGCGTTCTTCGCCTTCCCGACTGCGCCGGCGCGCGGGCGCTGCATGATTGGCTCGCAGGTCATCAGCGAGCCGTTGGACTCGCCTATCTCGCCGTAGACGGGGAACCCGCCCTTGAACGTCACGTGTGGCTTGCTCCCGAAGAACGCCGGGTCCCAGAGGACGAAGTCCGCCACTTTGCCGGGTTCGAGCGTGCCGACGTAGTCGTCGATGCCCGCGGCGATCGCGGGGTTGACGGTGTACTTCGCGAGGTAGCGCAGCACGCGCTCGTTGTCGGCCGGCCCGTCCTCGCGCAGGGTCCCGCGCTGAGTCTTCATCTTGTGCGCGGTCTGCCACGTCCGCGAGACGACCTCGCCCATCCGGCCCATCGCCTGCGAGTCGCTCGTCATCATCGAGATCGCGCCCGTATCGTGGAGGACGTCCTCGGCGGCGATGGTCTCCGCGCGGATGCGCGATTCGGCGAACGCGACGTCCTCGGGGACGTCCGGGTTCAGGTGGTGACAGACCATCACCATGTCGAGGTGCTCGTCGAACGTGTTTTCGGTGTACGGCATCGAGGGGTTCGTCGACGACGGGAGGACGTTCGGGTCGCCGACGGCCTCCATGATGTCCGGGGCGTGTCCGCCGCCCGCGCCCTCGATGTGGAAGAGGTGGATCGTCCGGCCGTCGATGGCCTCGACGGTGTTCTCGAGAAACCCGGTCTCGTTCAGGGTGTCCGTGTGCATCGCGACCTGCACGTCCTCCTCGTCGGCCACGCTGAGGCAGGTGTCGATGACGCTCGGCGTCGCGCCCCAGTCCTCGTGGATCTTCAGCCCGCACGCGCCGGCTTCTAACTGCTCGACGAGCGCCGCCGGCTCGCTCGAGTTCCCCTTCCCGTAGAAGCCGACGTTGACCGGCCACTCCTCGGCCGCCTGCAGGAAGCGCTCGATGTTCTCCGGACCGGTCGTCGTCGTCGCCGCACCACCGCCGTAGCCGCCGCCGAGCATCGTCGTGATGCCCGAGGCGAGCGCGTGCTCGTAGAGCCCGCTGGAATTGAAGTGAATGTGGATGTCCAGCCCGCCCGGCGTGACGATCTTCCCCTCGGCGGGGTAGACGTCCGTCGACGCGCCGATCACCATGTCGACGTCGTCCATCGTATCGGGGTTGCCGGCGTTGCCGATACCGGCGATCCGGCCGTCCCGGACGCCGATGTCCGCCGCGACGACGCCGAGGACGGGATCGAGGATCGTGGCGTTCGTGATGACCCAGTCGAGCGCGCCCTCGGCCTGCGTGACGCCCGGGGCCATCCCCATCCCATCACGGACGGTCTTCCCGCCGCCGAAGACCGCCTCGTCGCCCGGCGTCCGGTAGTCCTCCTCGACCTCGACGCGGAGGTCGGTGTCTCCGAGCCGCACCTGTCCGCCGACCGTCGGCCCGTACAGTTCCGTGTACGCCTCGCGGGAGACGTCGCGTGTCACTCGGCATCACCCGCACCCGTGTCGGCGAACCCGGCGTCGCGGAGGCGTTCGAGCGCCGCCGCGGGATCGACCGTGACGCTCCCGTTCACCAGCCCGTTCATCCCGTGCGCGCGCCCCTTCCCGCCGATCGCGACGAGATCGACATCCCGCTCGTCGCCCGGCTCGAAGCGGACCGCCGTGCCCGCGGGGACGTTCAGGCGCATCCCGAACGCGGCCTCGCGGTCGAACGCGAGCGCGGCGTTCGCCTCGAAGAAGTGGAAGTGCGACCCGACCTGCACGGGCCGATCGCCCGTGTTCGCGACCGTCACGGTCGCCGTCTCCCGCCCCTCGTTGATCGTCACGTCGCCCTCGCCGGGAACGATCTCCCCCGGGACGAGGCGCTCGCTCATCGACTCGCCCCGATAGACTCGCTGGTATCCACAGTCTCCATGCTACGAACCGATTCTAGCCAGATCCTAATAAGATACGACACAGAAGACAATACTTGCACGCCAGTAACAGGAGACCGTCCACGAATCACGAACTGCGAGTACACGATGCGGCTCGGTGCAGCGATCATGAGCGGCCATGCCGTCAGAATCGACGCATCTGACCGAACCGCTGCTTATTCTGAGTATCTTACTCTGTCCTTAAAGAATTTAATCCTGATTGTATAATACGTGGCTACCGATAGGAAACCCTTTTCAATATGCATCTGATCCGGAAGCATGTCGACAAACATGGACAGGTACGCAGGATCTGGCGGAATTAAAGCTCGATACAAGCATAGAATCGCGTTTTCGAATGTGTCTGTACGCTATCTCGGTGTCTCGGATGAATGACGGCCGGTCCGGACCCTCACGTCGCTCGTTCCTCGCGACCGGTGGCACGGTCGCCGGCGCCGCGCTCGCTGGCTGCCTGACTGGCGGCGGTGGCAGCGGTGGCAAGGATACCGTTACGCTGGGCATCCTCGAGGACCGCTCCGGGAACTTCGCGCTCAACGGGACGCCGAAGTACAACGCGAGCATGCTCGCAATCGACGAACTTAACGACGACGGCGGGATTCTCGGCAAGCAGATCGAGACCTTCGCGCCGGACCCCCAATCCGACAATAAGCGCTACCAGCAGCTCACCCGGCAGGCGATCAACGAAGAGCAGGTCGACGCGCTCTGGGCGGGCTACTCCTCGGCGACCCGAGAGGCGATCCGACCCATCATCGACCAGAACGAACAGCTCTACTTCTACACGACCCAGTACGAGGGGGGCGTTGCCGACTCCTACACCTTCTGTATGGGCGCGACGGCACGCCAGCAGCTCGGGATGGTCATGCCCTACCTGATCGATGAGTTCGGGACTGACATCTACACGATCGCCGCCGACTACAACTTCGGACAGATCTCGGCCGACTGGGTCCGCGTGCTCGCGAACGAGCACGACGCGAACGTCATCGGTGAAGAGTTCATTCCACTCTCCGTCTCCCAGTTCGGCTCGACGATCAACAACATTCAGGATGCGGATCCCGACTTCGTGATGGCGCTGCTCGTCGGCGCGAACCACACGTCGTTCTGGAACCAACGCACTTCTGCGGGTCTCGACCTCCCGTTCGGAACATCGACCGTGATGGCGCAGGGGTATCAGCACAAGCGCCTCGATCCGCCCGCGATGAAGGGGGTCTACGGTGGGTTCAACTACATGCAGGAAGTCCCGACAGACCGAAATCAGGACTTCGTCGATCGGTACTACGAGAAGTACCCCGACGCGCCCTATGTCAACGAGGAATGCGTCAACAACTACTTCTCGATCAAGATGTACGCGCAGGCTGCCGAATCCGTAGGCTCGACGAATCAAGAGGATATCATCGCCGAACTGGAGAAGGGGATGGACGTCTCGGCGCCGGAGGGGGACATCTCACTGCAGGGGAAGGTTCACCACATGACCCACGACATGCGCGTCTTCCGCTGCGACGAGAACCACGACATCCACGTCATGGAGGAACACAAGATCCCCGAGCAGTTCCTCTCCGACACCGTCGGCGTCAACCTCCGGGAGAACGACCAGACCAAGCAGTACGTCCCGGCCGACTACTTCGAGGCCGCCGACGCCACGAGAGAATGAACCCCCTCAATCTGTTGTTCCTATTCGCGGACAACTTCGCCTTCATCGTGCTCTCCGCCGTCGGTCTCGCCGTCATCTTCGGGATGATGGGGGTCATCAATCTCGGCCACGGCGAGTTCATCATGATCGGTGCCTACGGTACGACGCTGTCCGCGAACGCGGGCGTGCCGCTCCCCCTCGCCATGGTAATCGGCGTCCTCGTGACGGCAGTGATGGGGTTCGTCCTCGAACGGACGATCATCCGTCGCCTCTACGATCGGCTGCTCGACTCGATGGTCGCCACGTGGGCGATCGGACTTATCCTCACGCAGGGGGTGCGGATCGCCCTTGGGAACTCTATCCCGCAGATTTCGACACCGCTCGGCACGATCGCCTACGGGGAGTTCTCCTACTCCACGTACCGCGTCGTCCTCTCTGTCGTCGCACTCGCCGTTCTCGCCGGGCTGTACGTCCTCTTCACGCGGACGGAGTTCGGGATCCGCGCTCGGGCGACGATTCAAGATCCCGACACCGCGCGCGCCCTCGGCGTCGACACGGATCGGATGTACACGTCGACGTTCGTCATCGGATCCGCTCTCGCCGGACTGACCGGTGCATTGTACGCGCCCACGCTCACCGTCGTCCCCGGCATGGGATCGTCGTTCCTCGTTGAGGCGTTCGTCGCTGTCGTCATCGGCGGGCCATCCGTCCTGCTCGGAACGACGCTTTCCGGTGGCCTCCTCGGCGTCATCGACGCGCTGTTTACGAACCTCTACGGGACGTTCTTCGGACAGATCGCGATGCTTCTCACCGCCATCGTCGTCATTCGGCTCCTCTCGAACGGGCTGACGGGACTCGTCGAGGACGTCCGCAACAGAATGGAGGGTGAGTGAGATGGGGATCGGTGACACCTTCGATCGGCTCTGCCGGCCCTTCGAGGGCCCGAACACGATCGGGAACACCCGTCGGTTCTGGATCGGCTTCGTCGTCGTCGTCCTTGCGCTCCTCGGTTACCCGATCGGGTTCGGCGGATATGCGGCGTCGAGCGCCGCCCTCTACCTGCTCTACGCGATCCTCGGTCTCTCGCTCTCCATCATCTGGGGGTACACCGGGATCCTGAGCTTCGGGCAGGTAGTGTTCTTCGGTATCGCGGGCTACTCGTTCGCGCTCATCAGCATGAACCTCTCGAGCACGCTGACGACGATGCTGGCCCTCCCGATCTCGGTCGCCGTCGCGACGATCGCATCCCTCGTCCTCGGCTACTTCATGTTCTATGGCGAGGTTCGCGACGTCTACGTCACGATCCTCACGCTGGTCGTCTCGATCGTGATGAACACCTTCATGGCCCAGACGGCCGGCAGCGAGTGGACGGTCGGATCCGTCGCACTCGGAGGATTCAACGGGATCCCCGCCATTCCGAGCCTGACCTTCAGTGTCGGCGACGCATCGGTCGTCCTCGACGGCTCGTCGTTCTACTGGTTCACGCTCATCGCCCTCCTCGTCGTGTACCTCGGACTCCGCGCGCTCGTGAACGGGCGGTTCGGCTACACGATGGTCGCCACGCGCGAGGACGAGGACCGCACCGAGATGCTGGGATACGATGTCCGACGGATCAAACTACTCGTGTTCGGACTCGGGGGCGCGCTCGCCGGGTTCGCCGGCGTGCTGTATGCCACGTGGGGCAACTACGTCAGTCCCTCCGTCTTCGGCATCACGTTCGCCTCGATTCCAGTAGTCTGGGTGGCCGTCGGCGGCCGCCGCTCGCTGCTCGGCGCCGTCGTCGCGACGGTCGTCATCGAGTGGTTCCGCCAGCAGCTCTCCGCGACGGGGAGCCAGTACGCGATGGTGATCGTCGGCGCCGTCCTGCTACTCGCCATCCTCTTCGTCCCGGAGGGCGTCATTCCGCGGCTCAACGTCGCGCTACTGAACGTTCGCGATCGCTCCGAAACGACTCCCGATTCTCCGGATGGGACACCAGAATAGTATGACCGCTACTGACACCGCTACCGACACCGACTCTACGGAAGAATCGCAGACGGCCCTCGACGCGGCCGGTCGACAGTCGCCCCCGGTCGCCGCGACCGGGCCGGGCACCGATACCCTCTTGCAGACGAGCGGGCTCACGAAACGCTTCGGAGGATTCACCGCCATTGATAACGTTGACTTCAGTGTCGATGAGGGCCAGCTCCGCTGTCTCATCGGCCCGAACGGCGCAGGGAAGTCGACGCTCCTGAAGCTCATCACGGGCCGACACGACGCGACGAGCGGCGCCATCTACTACGACGGCGAGGATATCGCGGATCTGCGGCCGAACGATCGTGTCGATCTCGGCATCGGGATGAAGTTTCAGGTCCCGTCCGTCTTCGACGAACTCACCGCCTACGAGAACATGCGCCTCTCGGTCCAACGCACCCACGGCGACGATAATCTCGACGAGGCCATCCTCGACGGACTCAAGCGGATCGATCTCGCCGAACGCGCCACCACGCCGGCCGGCGAACTCTCCCACGGCCAACAGGGCCGCTTAGAGATCGGGATGGCCGCCGCACTCGAACCAGACTTGCTGTTGCTCGACGAACCCGTTGCCGGGTTGTCGCTGGAGGAACGCCGTGAGGTCGCCGATCTCGTCACCGAGTTGAACGGGGACGGTATCGCGTTCATCGTCATCGAGCACGACATCGACTTCGTCGCTGAAATCGCCGACGAGGTGACGGTGCTCCACGGGGGGCAGGTGTTCCGCGAGGGATCAATCGAGGACATCCGCGCCGACGACGAAGTCCGTCGAATCTATTTGGGGGGTGAGTGACGCGTGCCACCGGTGCTCGAATGCGAGGAGCTCTCGGCGGCGTACGACACGACGCTCGTCCTCCGCGACGTCGATCTCACTGTCAACGACGGCGAGATTGTCGGCGTCATGGGGAAGAACGGCGCGGGGAAATCGACACTGATGAAGGCAATCATTGGCCTGCTCGAACCCAAATCGGGCGTCGTCCGCTACGAGGGGGAGGATCTCGCCGGGACGAACGCGAACGAGCGCGCCAACGTCGGAATCGGCTACATCCCGCAGGGGCGCGACGTCTTTCCGTCGCTCACGGTCGAGGAGAACCTCCTCATCGGGGAGAGCGTGAACCGGGAACGCGACCACGACCTCTACGACGAGGTGTATCGGTACTTCCCGATCCTCGAAGAGCGCCGCGACCAGAAGGCCGGAACGATGAGCGGTGGGCAACAGCAGATGCTCGCCATCGGTCGCGCGCTCGTCGGAAATCCTGACCTCCTCCTCCTCGACGAACACAGCGAGGGGGTACAGCCGTCCATCGTTGAGGAGATCAGCGAAAACCTCCGGGATCTCAACGCCGACCTCGGCACGACCGTCCTCTTCGTCGAGCAGAACCTCGGCGCGATTCAGGACATGGCAGATCGGTGTTACGCGATGGAACGAGGCCGCATCGTCGACGAGATCGGGTCCGACGAACTGCAGGATGAGGACGCCATCGCGTCCTACCTCGCGGTCTGATCGCTCGCTACCCGTCATTCCTTCTCTCGACACGTCGCCCGCCTAGTCGAAGCGGATGCCGCCGTCGACGTTCACGGTCTGCCCGTTGAGATAGCCGTTCGTCGCGAAGAGCGCGACGACGGCCGCGGCCTCCTCGGGGCGGCCGAAGCGCCCGACTGGGACGTCCTCGGGTTCCGCGGTCGTCGCGGCGACCATGTCCGTCTCGACGAGACCGGGCGCGAGCGCGTTGACCGTGACTCCGTCGCCGGCGAGTTGGTTCGCGTACCCCCGTGTCAGCCCGATGAGACCGGCCTTCGAGGCGGCGTAGTGCGGGCCGACGATGCCGCCGTTTCGCGCCGCGACGGACGTGACGTTCACGATCCGGCCCCAGCCGCGCTCGCGCATCCCGGGGAGGACGGCGTCCGTGAGGTCGAAGGCCGCCGTGAGGTTCGTCGCGAGGTGGTCGTCCCACTCCTCGCGCGTGACCTCCGCGGGGGCGAGCGTGCGCCCGATGCCGGCGTTGTTCACGAGCACGTCGATCTCGCCGAGGTCGTCCTCGACCGACGCGATCAGCTCGGCGCACGCATCGCGCTCGCTCACGTCGGCCCGCACGGCCGTCGCGCGACACCCCGCCTCTTCGACGGCGACGACGGTCTCGGCGGCCGCGTCGGCGCGTTCGTGATAGTTGACCGCGACGTCCGCGCCCGCCACCGCGAGCGCCTCGCAGATCGCGCGGCCGATGCCGCGGCTACCGCCGGTGACGAGTGCGGTGCGGCCCGCGAGTGGATCAGCTCCGGATCCCGCGACGCCTCCGTTCGTGTGTCCGCGCATACGCGCTCTTCGGTGGCGCGTCGGAAAACCGTCGGGGAGGCGGCGGGCCGGGCTACGACTCGCGCCGGGCCGCGCCGAGTGCGAACAGTCCGACGCCGACGACGACCGTCGCGGTGCCGGCGATCAGGAGCCGGATTCCGACGATGTGCGGGCTGAAGAAGACGAGACCGTACGGGACGCGCCCGACGCTGATGAGGCTGTATCCGGTGAGCATCGTGAGAACGGCGGGGGTGTCCGCGCCCCGTTCGCGCATCCGGTCGATGATGGGGTAGACGGCGTACGGGCCGCCGGGGACGAGACCGGCGACGAAGCCGGCGCCGACGACCTCGTGGACGCTCGCGGACGCGCCGAGCATCTCGCCGAGGCGGTCTTCGGGGAGGAGCTGGCCGATGGCGCTGGAGAGGAAGAACGCGGCGACGATGGTGGTCGCGAGATGCACGACGGTCGAGAGACCGCCCTCGAAGCTCGCCCGCGCGACGCCGGGGTCGGTGACGAGGAGACCGGCGTAGAGGGCGAGCGTGCCGAGGACGACGACGCGCTGGCTCCACGAGTCGCCGATCAGGGTGCCGAGGCGGCTCACGCGCCGATCACCACCGCGGCGATGGCGGCGAACGCGAGCGTGACGCCGAGACCGATGGCGACGCGCGCGGCGACGATCCGGGTCTCGAAGAAGACGAGACCGTACGGGACGCGCAGAAGGCCGATGCCCCCGTAGCCGACGAGTAGCGCGAGGACGGCCGCCAACCCCGCGCCGCTGTTCGCGACTTCGGCGATGATGGGGTAGACGGCGTACGGGCCGCCGGGGAGGACGCCACCGATGAGACCGGCGAGGACGATGCCGGAGGCGCCGGCCGCGTGCCCGACGAGACCGGCGACGGCCTCCCGCGGGAGGAGTTCGCCGATGGCGCTCGCCAACAGGAGCGCGGCGAGGACGAGCGTCGCGAGTCCGACGAGAGTCTTCGCACCGCGCTCGGCCGCCTCGCGCGCGGTGTCCGGGCGTCGCACGGCGAGGTAGCCGTAGAGAACGAGCGTGCCGATGACGACGACGTGCTGGCCGGTGCTCGAACCGATCAGGAGATCGAGTGTCGACATACGTCCGGATTCGATCGCCCACCGTTTGTATGTGGGCGACTCGCCGCCGACCTGCGCTCAATATCCCGTGTGATCGCGTTGGGAAAAAGCTATTTGTATGATGCGTACGTACAGGAATATGAGAAAGAGATGTCGAAAAGTACCCTCGATTCCGAGATCGGTGCCGGTTCGTCAACTATCTATGGCGACGGCGTTCGCGTCGCCGCCGTCACCGACCGCGAGGGTCGCGCCCTCGACATCGCGGGCTATCACGGAACGCTCGCCGAGTCCGCCGTCGACGCACTCGCCGGGATGTACGGGACGTTCGGATTCGACGACCGAGCGCAGGGACTGCCACCCACCGGTCCCGAGGCCATCCGGTCGTGGCTCGACCGACTCGGCGACCTCGGTGCACGCCACGTCCTCGTCCGCCACGACGAGACGCCGGTCGCGCACGCCGTCCTCGTCCCCGACGGGGACGCCCACGAACTCGCGATCTTCGTCCAACCGGACTATCAGGGCGCGCGCGTCGGCACGCACACGATGGACACGCTCTTCGATTACGGCGCCGCACACGGCGTCGAGACCGTCTGGCTCCACGTCGAGAAATCCAACACGCCCGCCGTCTCACTCTACCAGCACTACGACTTCGCCATCACCGAGGAGCGCGCCCTCGCATTCGAGATGGAGCGCACGCTCGACTAGCTCAGACGTCGATGACGACCTTCCCCGTGTGCTCGCCGTTCCAGACGTAGCGGTAGGCCGACGCGGCGTCCTCGAAGTCGAAGATCCGATCGACGACCGGCTCGATCCCGTTCGCATCGATGGCGCGCGCCATCCGGTCGAACGCCGCACGACTCCCCACGCTCACGCCCCGCACGCGACACGCCTTCTCGAGGATCGGCCGCGGGGCGACCTCCGCGTTCGGCTCCGAGAGCACGCCGATGAGGTGGATCTCGCCGTTGTACCGGACCGCCTCCAGCGAGCGCTCGAGCGTGCCCGCGCCGCCGACCTCGACCACGTGATCGACGCCGACCCCGTCCGTCGCCTCCAGCACCGACTCGTCCCACTCCGGGCTCTCCTCGTAGTTGATCGTCACGTCCGCACCACGCGTCTCCGCGAGTTCGAGTTTCGCGTCGCTCGACGAGGTGACGACCGGCGTCGCGCCCATCGCGTCCGCGAACTGCAGGGCGAACGTCGAGACGCCGCCCGTCCCGAGACAGAGCACGCTCTCGCCACCCGTGAGGTCGCCGTGCTCGACGAGCGCCGTCCACGCCGTCAGCCCCGCGCAGGTGAGCGTACACGCCTCCGCGTAGTCCAGCGACTCCGGCATCTTCGGCGTCGCGTCCGCCGGGAAGACCGCGTACTCCGCGAGCGTCCCCGATCGATTCCCGCCCGTCGCCACCTGCGTCCTCTCCGGCGTTCCGGGACCGTCGACCCAGTCGGGGAAGAACGGTGCGACGACCGAGTCGCCCGCCTCGAGGCGCTCGACGCCCTCGCCGACCCCGACGACGTCGCCCGCGCCGTCGCAGAGCGGAATCATCGGATACTCCTCGCCCGGATAGCCGAACTCCGTCGCCGCGATCGCGAGATCGCGGTAGTTGATCGACGCCGCCTCGATGCGGACCAGCACCTCCCCGGGACCGGGCTCGGGACGCTCCCGATCCGTGATCGTCAAGCCCTCGAAATCCGGGTCGTGCTCTCGCAGCTCGTATGCACGCATACGGAGACTGTGGAGTGGGCCCGGCTTGTAGCTCCGGGAGGCGTCGGATACCACCGCATCCGTCGTCGACCCCCCGGGGGCACGGGGTCGATCGCAGGTCGACGGAAACACTTTGTGTCACGCCCCGGTACGACGGGCTGTGTGCCCTGAACCGGGCACCGTTACAGACGAACCCTAGTCGGATTGAAGCGAGTCGCGCGCGGCGATCCTCGAGTGGGCGAGCAGTTACAGACGAACCCTAGTCGGATTGAAGCTGGCCTGACCTTCTCCTGCTCTCCGTCATCGTCGAGTTACAGACGAACCCTA
>NZ_BATA01000069.1 GCF_000474235.1 Halarchaeum acidiphilum MH1-52-1 | reverse complement strand
GAGATCCCGACCGGCGACGGTGACGGCGGCGCGCGCGTCGCGCTCACGCCGAGCGGGTCCGCGCTCCCGAACGCCGCGCGTTCGAGCGAGAGGACGTTCCGGTTCGTCACGAGCGCGACGTGTCGGTTCGCGACGACGTCCGCGATCGGCGCGCCACCGTGCTGCGCGAGACCGGCGGGCCTCCGCGAGGGCGGTGAGCGAGACGGTCGCGCGGCGCGCGAGGCCCGATCCGGCGGCGACGCCGCGATGCAGGCGCGTCTCGAACAGTCGGACGCGACGGTGCACCGCGAGCACGGGCGTCGGCGCGGTGACGGTGACCGGCCGCTCGCGGGACTCGACGACGCCGCCCGCGCGCGCCGCGACGACGCGGACGCCGCGGATCCGGACGCGGAGCACCGTCCCGTTCTCGACCTCGGTGAGCGTCACGCGGTCGATGGCGGCGCGGGCGTCCGCGGGCGAGGCGACGGCGGGAAGCGATGCCGTCGCGCGCACGCCGTCGACCGTCACGGCGCTCTCCGGGAGGGCGCGGGCGACCGCGAGGGAGATCCGGAGGCGGAGGGCGTCGCGGAACGGGTCGGTCGCGTTCAGGACGCGGCCGTACGGCGTGTCGGCGCGCTCGACGACCGGCTCGCGGGCGGCGGCGACGCTCGCGCGCAACACCGCGCGCTCGACCGCGGCGTGCGTCGCCGTCCACGACGCCGCGAGGGCGGGACCGGCGTCGTAGCCCGTCTGCACCGGCCGTCCGGCGATGCTCGTCGCCAGCGTCGCGCTCGTGAGCAGGAGGAGCGCGCCGATCACGGCGAACGGGACGCGCCCGCGCCGATCCGGGAACGGATCGAGCCTCATCGCGACCACGTCCGAACGGTGAGGCGCACCGGCGCGTCGCCGCACCTCGTCTCGTTTCCGATCGGCACCGAAAGCACGACGGCGTCGACCGCCGCGCCCGCGGGCGGTTCCGTGCCGGCGGAGAGCGCCGTCGCGTGACACGGGGCGTCCGGCCGCCACGACGCCGTGAGCGACGCGCGACGCGAGGCGTTCGCGAGGCGACGGAGCGCGACGCGCTCGACGCCGGCGACGTATCCCTGCGGGGCCGTGCGCGTACCGCTCGCGACGGCGGCGTCGGCGAGGAGCGACGCGAGCGAGCCGTTCACGACGCCGGATCCGGCGCGAACGCTCACAGTGCTGTCGAGGACGGCGCGCGCCGTCCCGACGGGCGCGCTGGCCGCCGAGTGGGCGCGCGGGACGACCGCGGTGAGCGTGACGACGGCGCCGCCGATCAGGAGGACGCAGACGGCGACGTCGAGGACGGTGCTGAGACCGCGCTCGCGGCTCACGTCCACACCGCCACGGAGAGCCGGCCGGGTCGAACGCGATCGGGGGCGACGCGGACCGGGAGCGCGGCCGACGCGACGCGGGTCCGCGGCGGTCGGGGCGGGCCGACGGCCCAGACGCGCGTCGGCGTGCGGAGCGTCGCGTTCAGCGATCCCTCACTGTCGAGGTCGCGGACCGCGGCGCGGACCGCGGCCGGACTGGTCGGCCCGGTGCCGAGGGCGTCGGTGAGCGCGGCGAGCGCGCTCGCGGACGACGCGGGAGAGGCGGCGTTCCCGGTCGGAACGGCCGCGTAGGCGCTCGCGTAGATCCCGAGCGCGAGCGTGAGCGCGAGGACGGCGGCGAGCGCGGCGGTCGGCTCGACCTGCGCCCTACCCGAGGAGCGTGACATCGACACCTCCGCGGACGACGCGGCGGACGGTCAGCGAGCCGTCGCAGGCGCGCCAGTCGTCGTTCTCGTTTCGCGCGTTCACGCGGGCGCGCCGGGAGTCCGCGCGAAACGCGGCGAGCGAGGGGTAGACCGCGATCGGCGGGTCGCCGCGCAGGACGCGGCGGAGGCGAGGCGTGGCGGCGGGCGTGACCCTCTCGCGGAGCGTCGCGTGCGCGGTCCCGGCGTCGTTCCGGAGAGCGACGCGCGAGGGACGGACGCGGACGGCGGCGGCGTCGGTCGGGACGATACGCGCGGCGGCGTGCTCGCCGGCGGTGACGGTGTCCGCGGCGTTCGCGACGGCGCTCGCGTCGGGCGGCGGCGTCCGGGGAACGGCGAGGGCGAGCGCGAACGCGGCGCCGGCGACGAGCGTGAGGGCGACCCACGTCGGGAGCGCGTCGCCCTGACTGTCGAACATGCGAGCGGGTGGCGCCGCCCTCCGATATGAACTAGAGCAGGAGCGCGGTCGCCGCGGCGGCACAGGCGTAGCACGCGCCGGCGCTCGCGAGACAGCTGCCGACGCGGTGACAGAGCGGGGCGGGCCGAACGCCGCGGTCGAGGCAGACGGCGAGCGCAGTGAGGACGACCGCGGACCACGCGACGTACGCGCCGACGATGAGACCGAGCGTCGGGACGGGGAGCGCCGCGCCGGTGCCGGCGAAGGTGCCGACGTGGCCGGCGAGCGTCACGGTGGCGCCGGCGATGGCGGGCGCGAACAGTCCGCCGGTGCGGACGAGCGTGTCCACGAGATCCGCGAGATCGGCTCGCGCCTCGGTTTCGAGGCGGTGGACGGCGTCGAGACCGTCAGCGACCTCGGTGAGAACGCGGCCGCCGGCCGCGCCGCCGGTCGCGGCGTCGAGAACGAGCCGAACGGTGCCGGCGACCCGCGGGCCGTGTTCGGGACCGATGACGCCGCGGCGGCCGAAGAAGGCCGCGTCGAGCGGGCGACCGAGCGCACGGCGGGTGCGATCAGCGGCCGCGAACAGTTCGCCCGCGGGACCCGGAAGCGCGTCACCGACGGCCGCGACGGCCGTCTCGGGCGGATCGCCGGCGGCGAGCCGTCGGCCGACGACGGCGGTGACGTCGGGGAGGCCGTCGGCCACGGCGTCGGCCCGCTCGTCGACCGCGACGGAGGCGCGGGTGGCGACGGCGAGCGCGACGCCGACGGCGCAGCAGGGGACGGAGACGGGCAGCGCCCACGCGACGCCGAGGGCGACGCAGCCGAGGGCGGCGAGGGCGCCGGCGCCGAGTCCGGCGAGGACGGCGCGACGCCGGTCGCGGTCGGCGGTCGCGTCCGCGCGGCCGGCGGGGAAGACTGCGGGTCGGTTCGCGAGCGCCCACGCGGCGACGGCGAGCAGCGCGAGCGGCAGGACGGCGTCGTAGCAGACGGCGACGAGACCGAGCGGGAGGGCGACGCCCGCGGCGGGCGCGACGGGCACGAGACCGACGAGCGCGAGCGGGAGGATCACGCCGAAGGCGTAGACGGCGTTGACGGGACCGCGGACGGCGCGCGTTCCGGTGCGAACGTGGCGCTCGGTGGCGTCGTGGGCCGCGCTGAGCGCGCGATCGAGGACGCGCCCGCGATCCGCGGCGGGCGTTTCGACGGCCGCGCGAACGAGCGCGACGGCGCGGCGAAGCCCGGGCGTCGGGAGGGTCGGTGCGACGGCGTCGAGCGGCGTCTCCGGGGTGCCGGCGGTGGCGCGGACGGCACGGGTGAGCGCGTCCGCGAGCGCGTCTCGGCCGTCTCGGCGGCGAACGCCGCCGCGCCTCCGCGGAGGGTTCGATCCGGACGCGGAGGGCGAGACGGGCGACGAACCCGGGACCGCGCCGACCAGTCGGCTCTCGCGGAGCGCGAGGGCGAGCGACGGGGCGTGGCGGGCGGCGCACGCACCGGCGAGGACGTAGGCCGCGAGGACGAGCGCGGGAAGGGGCGCGACGACAGCGAGGGAGACCGAACCGGCGGCGAGCGCGACGAATAGCGCGGCGACGCGCGCGACGTCCGCGGGCGCGGCACGCCAGTCGAGGGCGTCGAGCGTCTCGTCGAGGTCGGCCGGCACGGGCACGGGGACTTCCGGAAGGCGTGCGGCGACGCGGACGAAGGCGTCGTCGAGCGCCGCGGCGGGGCGGGTCACGAGCGCGTCGCGGCGCGTTCCGCGATCTCGCGTTCTCGCGCGTCGAGCGCGGCGGACACGTCGGCGGGGGCTTCGCCGGGCCGGGCGAGCGATGCGAGGAGCGCGAGTCGTGCAGTCGCGGCGTCGCCCGGAGTCGCGTGCCGTCGAGCGCGTGGAGACCGTGGAACGCGCCGTCGTGGTACTCCTCGATGCGGAGGACGCGGTGGGCGCCGTCGACGCGTCCCGCACTCACCACGAAGTCGGTCGCGTCGAAGGCCGAGGGCGGAACGCCGAGATCGGAGACGACGCGCTCGCGGACCGCGGCGCCGTCCTCGCCGTGGATCGTCCCGAGAACGGCGCTGACGTGCGCGCCGATGCGCATCGCCTCGTAGAGCGTTCCGGCCTCCGTTCCCCGCACTTCGCCGACGACGAGCGCGCCCTCGCCGAGGCGGAGCGCGGTGCGAAGCGCGTCGGCGGGCGAGAGACCGTCGCCGTCGAGATCGGTGCGGAGCCCCTGTACGTCGCGGCCGTCGCGCTGGAGCGCCGCGACGGGGAGTTCGGGCGTGTCCTCGACGACGACCGCCCGGACGTCGCGCGGGAGTTCGTACAGGAGCGCCGAGAGCAGCGTGGTCTTCCCGGCGCCGCGCGCGCCGGCGACGAGACCGGCCGCGCCGCGCTCGACGGCGAGCGAGCAGAGCGCCGCGGCGTCGGCCGGGAGCGTTCCCCCCGCGACGAGTCGCGCGAGCGTCCACGTCTCGCCGCCGTGGGCGCGGAAGGCGAATCCGGGACCGTCGCTCGCGGGACCGGTGACGCCGGCGACGCGGACGCGCCGTCCCGCGACGTCCTCGGCGACGGCGTCGAGCGTCGGGTCGGCGCTGGAGAACGCGCGGCCGCTCCCGGCGCGGAAGCGCGAGGCGAGCGCGGCCGCGCCGCCCCCGGTGAGACGGACGTTCGTCCGGTGGCGCTCGCCCGCACAGCGGACGTAGAGCGGCGTCGCGTCCGCCGGAGCGGGCGCGAAGACGTCGCTGACGCGCTCGTCGGCGAACAGGTCGTCGAGGACGCCGTACCCCCGTACGTGTTTCCGGAGGACGCGCGCGAGCGGCGCGACGCGCGTCGGGTCGTCCGCGACTGCCGCGAGCGCGCGATCGGGCCGCGGCGCGTCGGCGACCACGAGCGCTCGACCGCGGCGTCGAGCGCGCGGTAATCGGACGTACCGAGGTCGGTCTCGGGGGGATCGAGGTGGTAGACGGGGAGGGCGTCCGGCCGGTCGTAGCGGCGGACGGTCGTCTCGGGTGCGACCTCGCGGGCGTCGCGGAGCGTCGCGTCCGCGGGCGGCGTGGCGTCGACGTGTGCGAGCGCGATCGCCGGCCCGCGGTACGCCGCGAAGGCGCGCTCGGGGTCGGTGCCGCGGGCGTCGGCCAGCCCGGTTTCCGCGGCGAGCGACGCGACGACTCCGGCGCGGCCGGCGGCCTCGCGGGCGGCGCCGAGCGGATCCCGGCGGGCGCGCGCCGCGAGTCGCGAATCGAGACGGGCGGCGCGGGCGGCGAACCGGCCGGCCGCGACGAGGCGGGCGACGGCGTCGGGGGCGTAACGGCGTTCGAGACCGCGTGCGGTGACGCGGACGGCCGCGGCGTCGCGACCGTCGAGAGCGCGTACGGCCGTCTCGCGGCAGGCCGCCTCGCCGGCGAGGTCGCCGCGTCCGGGACAGTCGTCGGCGATCACGTCGAGTCGCCCGTCGGCGTAGGTCGGCTCGCACGCGCACGCCGCGCCCGGACGGGCGCGTCGCGACGAGAGGAGGTCGGTGAGGGTCACGCGACGTCGTCGTGTCGCGCTCTCGTATAAACCGGCGCGCCGCCGACGGGCGTGACGACGACGGTCGAGGCGTTCCGATATCGGACGTACCGGAGTCTGAGTCCGACTCGCCGCGTGATTCGAAGGCCGGTCGCGTCACCGCGGACGGTGCCGTTCACGCGGACGCGCACGTCGACCGGAAGGATCGTTACTCTCGTTCCGGTCGGGGTTCGGACCGCGACGACGTCGGTCGTGGCGGCGTCGGGCGCGCCCGGCGCGCTGCCGACGAGGAGCGAGACCGGTGCGGTCGCGGCGTCGGTGCGCGGCAGCGACACGGTGACGGTGCGTTCGGCCGCGGGCGCACCAGCGGGGGCGGGCGTGCTCGCCGCGAGGGCGACGACGGCGTCGCGGACGGCCGTGGCGGCGACGTGGCCGGCGCTCGCCGCGTTCGAATCGCGCGCGTCGTGAACGGCCGGCGCGGCGGCCGCGGTCAGCGCGCCGGCGAGCACGACGGCGAGTAGGACCCGGAGGACGCTCACCCGCTCACCGCCCGACGAGGCGACCGAAGAACCCCGATTCGTCCGCATCGGCGTCGGCGGACGACGGCTCCGGATCGGGAAGGTCCGGGAGCGGGTGCGTCGCTCGCGGGCGATCGGCGGCCGCGAGGGCGGCGTTCGCGCGGCGCTCGACGGACTCGTTCACCGCGTCGACGGCGCCGACGTGTCCCTGAAGGGACTGAACAGCGGCGTCGAGGGCGTCGAGACGCCGTTCGACGGTGTCGAGTCGCGCGGCGAATCCGTCTCTCTCTGCCGATGCGGCGGCATGGTCGGTCGGTGCGGCGGCATGGTCGGTCGGTGCGGCGGCATGGTCGGTCGGTGCGGCGGCGTCGGACCGCTTGCCGAGCGCGTCGAGGCCAGTCGCGTCGTCGATGCCGGTCACGCCGGCGGTATCGGCGTCGGAAACCCCCATCTCGGCGGCCGGACGGTCGGTGTCGGTCGCCTCGTCGGCGGGACGAGCGGCGTCGGCCGCGGTATCGCCACCGAACGCGCGTTCGACGGCGCGGAGTCGAGCGTCGACGTCGGTGTGTTCGGTCGCGCGGGGATCGAGGGAGTCGTGTTCGGTCTCGCGGGGATCGAGGGGGTCGTGTTCGGTCTCGCGGGCGTCAGCGGGATCATGGTCGGTCTCGCGGGCGTCAGCGGGGTCGGCGTGGAAGTCGGTCGACACGGGGCGCGGTGGGTTCGCGACCGTACAAGAAGGTCAGTTTTGGCGGCGTTTCACCCCTGAACGAGGCTTCCACCGTCGAAGTCGGCGGTGTCGTAGTCGATCTCCAGCAGATCGAGCATCGTCGGCGTCAGATCGAAGAGGTTCGCCTCGTCGACGGAGACGCGCGGGGCGTCGGTGACGAGCGTCGCGTTCTCGAAGGAGTGCATGCCGTTGCGTGGTCCTCGGTCGAAGATGTCGTCGCTTCCGCGGAAGCCCGCCTTCAGGTCGAAGCCGTGATTCGGGATGGCGACGAGGTCCGGGGCGATCTCGTCGTGGTCGCCGGCGAAGGCGTCCTCCTTCTCGACGACGCGCTCGACGACCGGCTCGCCGTCCGGTCCTTCGAGGGCCTCGATCTCGGCCTTCAGCTCGTCGCGGACGTCGTAGTAGTCGTCCCGTGCAACGCTCCCGCGAGGCTCGCGCCCTTCGAGGTTGAGGTAGAAGCGCCCGGGGACGAAGGCGTACGCGCGGGTGCCGTCGCCGATGTCCGCGAGGCTGTCGTGCTCGTCGCCCTCGAACGAGAGCCACCCCTCGTCTTCGAGCCACTGATTGAGGTGGACCTCGTAGTCGAGCGTCGTGAAGCCGTGATCGGAGGCGATCACGAACGTCACGTCGTCGGGCGCGGCCTCGCGGAGCTTCCCGATGTACGCGTCTACCTGCCGGTAGAAGTCGAAGAACTCCTCCCGGTAGTCGCCGTCGCGCTCGTAGTCCTCGAAGAGGAAGTGGTTCACGCGGTCGGTCGTCATGAAGACGCCGAAGAAGAGGTCCCAGTCGTCCTGCGTGAGGTAGTGATCGAAGGCCTCGTAGCGCTTCTCGAGGGTGTGGTTGGCGTCCTCGATGAAGTCCGTCTTGTCCTCGTCGTGGCCGAGTTTGGCGTTGACGTCGATGCGATACCCCTGCTCGTCGAGGTAGTCGCCGACGTCGCTCGGATGCGAGGCCTTCGTCACGCCGGGCGAGAGGAAGCCGGAGACCATGCGATCGACGTTACGCTGCGGCGGGAAGGTGACGGGAACGTTGAAGACGGACGCGGAGCGATCGGCGTCGTCGACGCGGTCCCAGATTCGGGTGGCTTGCACGTCGCGCCCCATCGGCACGTAGGTGTCGTACGTCCCGGTCTCGCGGTCCTGAAATCCGTATACTCCCGTTTTCCCGGGGTTGACGCCGGTCGTGAGCGACGGCCAGCAGGCGCTGGATTCGGGCGGCACGATGCTCTCGATGGCGCCGCCGGCGCCCTCCTCGGCCATCGCCGTGAGGTTCTCGAACACCTCGGGATGGTCGGCGATGAGCGAGTACGGCACGCCGTCGATACCGATGAACGCGACCCGCGGGCCGTCGTCGCCGCGGAGCCGGTCGAAGAGTCCCATACCGCCTATGTCCGTGCGAGCGGCATAAGAACGTTCGTTCGTCCCGACGTTTCGCCTCTGCCTACGTCACGCGTCGCGGTCATCGTCCCCGTCCGACTCGTCGAGGTTCGTCGGGACGACCGTGAGGTGATCGAGTCCCGCTTCGGGTTGGTCGGTGGACATACGCGAACGTAGCGCCGCCACGGACAAAATATTACCCATACGCATAGCGCATGGGATCGTCGGACGCGATACCCGGTGGTAATTGCCGGCGTCTCGACGCGAAAACGGGGTGGGAGCGCTAGAAGTTCTCCTCGTAGAGTCCTGCGCGTGCTCGATGGCGTCCTTGGCGGACTGGGCGTCCTCCCAGTCGCCGACGGAGACCTCCTTGCCGGCTTCGAGGTTCTTGTAGGTCTCGAAGAACTCGGCGATCTCGGCCTTCTTCTGCTCGGTGAGGTCATCCACGTCCTCGATGTGGTCGTATCGCGGGTCCTCCTCGGGGACGGCGATGACCTTGTCGTCCTGCTCGCCGTCGTCGTCCATCCGCATGAGGGCGACGGGGCGGGCCTCGATGACGCACTCGGGGAACGTCTGATCCTTCACGAGGACGAGGACGTCGAAGGGGTCCCCGTCGTCGTAGTAGGTCTGCGGCATGAAGCCGTAGTCCGAGGGATAGTGGACGTTCGAGTGGAGGACGCGATCGAGCACCGTGCCCGGGATGTCCTTGTCGTACTCGTACTTGTTGCGCTCGCCCTTCAGGCACTCGACGACCGCGTAGACGGTGTCGGGCGCGTCGGGTCCGGTTTCGAGGTCTTCCCAGAGGTTGACCATGACGGTTTGGTGTGCGATTGACGCCGTAAAGGGCCTTTCGGGTCGTCGAAACGGCGGATCAGCGCCGGAAGCGTGAGAAGCGTTTAAGTACCGTGTATGTCATTAGATCAGCTATGTCAGAGGCACAACCCACGGTGCGCACCGGCGCTCGTGATCTGACAGCGTTCCAGAAGAACATCTTGGTGGTTCTCGCGGAGGAACCACGATATGGGCTCGCGGTCAAGCGGGAGCTCGAAGAGTACTACGGCGAGGAGGTCAATCACGGGCGACTCTACCCCAACCTCGACGACTTGGTCGGTGAGGGGCTCGTCGAGAAGAGCGAACTTGACAAGCGAACGAACCAGTACGCGCTCACCGACGCGGGCGTCGAGGCGGTCTTCGACGACCTCTCGTGGGCGCTCGGGAAGTTCATCGCGAACGACGAGCGCGCCGAGCGGATCCGCGAGATCGTCGCGGCGAACGAGTAGCGACCCGGGTGCGTTCGGCCCGCGCGCTACGGTGGTTCTTCATCGACGACGGCGAACGCGTAGCGTAGCGACTCCGCGACGCGCTCGATCTGCGCCTCGCTCGGCCACGCGTTGCGCACGAGGTACTCCTCGCGGAACTCGTCGAATTCGTCGCGCGTGAGCGCCTCGATCGGCTTCGCGTAGTGGTTGCTCGCGAACGCCGCGAGCGCCGTCGCCGTCTCGCCGTGGACGCTCCCGTGCGCCTCGTGGACCGTCCGGGCGATCCCGCGGTTGTGCGCGGCGACGTCGTCCCACCGATCGGGATCCCCCGGTCCCCCGAGCGGGCGCTCGACGGCCTCCGCGGGATCGAACGCGTCCATCCGGATCGTTCCCGTCTCGTCGAGCCAGTCGTCGGGGTAGCAGACGAGCGTGACGACACCGTCGTCCTCGCGCTCGCGGGCGGCGTACCCCTCGTCGGCGAGCAGGTCGTCGCGCTCCGCGCGGTAGGCGGCGGCCTCGTCGGGATCGCTCGCGCGGAGCGCGAGACGAGTGAGGCGTTCGGCCTCCTCGACGACCGCGGGATCGAGGTCGGCGTCAGGCACGATCGAGCGCCTCGTTCGCGAGGTCGTCCGCGTGCTCGTTCACCTCGCGGGGGACGTGGGTGATCGACCAGTCGTCGAACTCGCGGAGGAGTTCGCGGACGCGCACGCGGCGCTCGCGGAGGGCGGGATCGTTCGTGTTCCACTCGCCCGTCACCTGCTTGGCGACGAGCTGGGAGTCCCCGCGGATCTCCACTTCGTCGAACCCGAAGCGCGCGGCGGCCTCTAAGACGGCGATGAGCGCCTCGTACTCCGCGCGGTTGTTCGTCGTCGATCCGATGGTCTCGCTCCCCTCGGCGACGATGCCGTCGCCGGGCGAGACGAGCACCCAGCCGACCGCGGCCGGGCCGGGATTGCCCCGTGACGCGCCGTCGAAGTAGGCGTGGACGCGCCCGCCGCGCTCGCGGATGACGGCGGTGACGTCCACGGGGCGCTCGCCCTGCACGACCACCTGATCGTCGTAGGCGACGGCGTTCGCGTCGCCGAGCGTCGCGCGCCAGCGCTCGTGCTCGGTGTTCCCGTCCGCGAAGGCCGCACCCGCGTCTTCGAGGCGTTCGCGGGCCGTCTCGGGATCGCAGTCGATGACCGGCATTCGACCCGAGATCGGGGCCTCGACGGTATAGGAATTACCGTTTCGCCGGTCGCCGGCCGGTGTTCGGACTGGTTCGAAGGGGTTTTGCTCGCATGGGAGCATACCCCGAGCATGCACGCCCCGTGGGCCGACTGGGATCACGTCCTCAAGGTCGACCCGGACAAGGACCTCGTCGACGGCGAGACCTTCGACGACGTCTGCGAGACCGGGACGGACGCCATCGAGATCGGCGGGACCCTCGACGTGACGAGCGACAAGATGCGACGCGTCATCGACGCCTGTCGGACGCACGACGTCCCGCTCTATCAGGAGCCATCGAACCCGGCGGTCGTCGTCGAGGACGACGCCTTGGACGGGTATCTCGTCCCCATCGTGTTGAACGCGGGCGACGTCGCGTGGATCACGGGCGCGCACAAGGAGTGGGTCCGCTTCGATTCGGTGGACTGGGAGCGCACCGCGACGGAGGCCTACATCGTCCTGAACTCGGAGGCCTCGGTGGCCGAACTCACGGACGCGGACTGCGAGCAGGACCCGGACGACGTCGCGGCGTACGCGGAGGTCGCGGAGCGAATGCTCGGGCAGGAAATCGTCTACCTCGAGTACTCGGGCACGCTCGGCGACCCCGAGACGGTGGCGGCGGCGCACGACGCGCTCGACGAGGCGACGCTGTTCTACGGCGGCGGCGTCCACGACTACGACGACGCGCGCACGATGGGCGAGCGCTCGGACGTCGTGGTCGTCGGCGACCTGCTGCACGAGGAGGGGTGCGGCGCCGTCCGCGAGACGGTCGAGGGCGCGCGGGACGGGACGGCGGCACAGTAGGGACGCGGCGGGCGAGGCGTGACTCCCCCACACGGGCGACGCGAAAGGCGGTGATTTAAGCGCGCCACGACGGTAGGGGCGCGCATGGACGACAGAACGTTTACGGCCGACGCCGAACCGGGCGACCGCGTCACGGTCGCCGGGTGGGTCCACGAGGTCCGCGACCTCGGTGGCATCGCCTTCCTCATCCTCCGCGACAAATCCGGGAAGATTCAGGTGAAGTTCGAGAAGGACGAGATGGACGACGACCTCGTCGAGACGGGGCTGGGCGTCCACCGCGAGTCCGTCATCGCCGTCACCGGCGCCGTCGAGGAGGAGGAGCGCGCCCCGACGGGCGTCGAGATGCTCCCCGAGTCGGTGGACGTGCTGAACGAGGCGGACGCGGAACTCCCCCTCGATCCCTCCGGGAAGGTCGACGCCGACCTCTCGACGCGCCTCGACAACCGGACGCTCGACCTCCGCAAGGACGAGGTGAAGGCGATCTTCGAGATCCGCGCCGAGATCCTGCGCGCGGTCCGCGACTACTTCCGCAGCATCGGCAGCACGGAGATCAACACGCCGAAGATCGTCGCGACGGGCACCGAGGGCGGCACGGAACTCTTCCCGATCACGTACTTCGGCGAGGAGGCGTTCATGAACCAGAGCCCGCAGCTGTTCAAGCAGCTGATGGTCGGAAGCGGGCTGGAGCGCGTCTTCGAGGTCGGGCCGATCTTCCGCGCGGAGGAGCACAACACGCCGCGGCACCTCAACGAGGCGACGATGATCGACTTCGAGTCGGCGTTCATCGACCACGAGGGCGCGATGGACGTCTGTGAGGGCACGCTGAAGGCGGCCTACGAGGCCGTCGAGGAGAACTGCGCCGAGGAACTCGAACTGCTCGGCTACGACGACTTCGCGACGCCCGAGGGCGACTTCCCGCGACTCACCTACGAGGAGGCCATCGAGCGGATCAACGCGACGGGCGAACTCGACACGCAGCTCGTCTACGGCGACGACCTCTCCACGGAGGCCGAGCGCGCGCTCGGCGACGACGTCGGCGGGCACTACTTCATCACGGACTGGCCGAGCGAGATCAAGCCCTTCTACATTCAGGACTACGACGACGACCCGGAGACCTCGAAGGGCTTCGACCTGATGCATCCGCGCATGGAACTCGTCTCCGGCGGCCAGCGCGAGCACCGCTACGACGCGCTCGTCGAGGGGTTCCGCCAGCAGGGTCTCGATCCGGACCAGTTCGACTACTACACGAAGATGTTCAAGTACGGCATGCCGCCCCACTCGGGGTGGGCGTACGGCGTCGAGCGCCTCGTCATGACGATGCTCGATCTGGAGAACATCCGGGAAGCGGTCCTCTTCCCGCGGGATCGGCAACGTCTGAGTCCGTAGGGCGAAGCCGTTTCTGCCGAGCGGGAGCACGTCGGTCGGTTCGTCGCTTCTCCGCATCGCGTCGCTTCTCCGCATCGCGTCGCTTCTCCGCATCGCGTCGCTTCTCCGCATCGCCGACGCGGGGGACGCGGCGGCCGCTGACGGTTTTTCCTGCACGACACGGGAGAGCGGCGCGCGTGTCGAGGTGCCAGAGAGGGGGCGGGGTGTGGACGCGACGGGGCCGACGAGGCCTCGTCGCGTTCCCCCGGCGGCCGATGGCTTCCCCCTCAAGGGAGTGGCCGGATTTTCCGGTTGCGGGACTCTCTCCCACGCGGGAGATCCAGCAATCGACGCCTCCAGCCGCGGGCGGATGAATCCATGTGGACGAAAAGGATGCCGTTTTTGGCTCATTTGGATACCATAACGTCAGTACCTCACAAAGC
>NZ_BATA01000070.1 GCF_000474235.1 Halarchaeum acidiphilum MH1-52-1 | reverse complement strand
AGTAGGGTAGGGTAGTTCACCTGAAGTCGTCCGGAGTCGTCCCGGAACCAGTCGGCGCCGCTCAGTCGTCGTCCGCGGTGACCGGC
This sequence comes from Halarchaeum acidiphilum MH1-52-1, assembly GCF_000474235.1. Lineage (GTDB taxonomy): Archaea > Halobacteriota > Halobacteria > Halobacteriales > Halobacteriaceae > Halarchaeum > Halarchaeum acidiphilum. Next base: position 13,186 of record NZ_BATA01000070.1, on the reverse strand, counting down.
CCGTCCGCGTCGACGGCGGCGGCCTCGGTCTCGACGCTCGGCGGGTACTTGCCGCGCTCGATCTTCAGGTCGGAGAGGGGACGCGCCATGCAGGTGAGACAGTAGTCCGCCGCTTCCTCCTCGCTGAGGCCGCGCGCGGCCGGCTGGGCGACTTCGCCCTCGACGATCTCGGCCGAACAGGCGAGACACATCCCGACGCGACAGGAGTACTCCTGCGCGATCCCCTCGCGCAGGCAGGCCTTCAGGATCGTCTCCGTCTCCGAGACCTCGATGGTCTCCTCGCGCCCGACGAACTCGACGGTGTGGTCGGTCATGGAACGCCGTTCGACGAGCGCCGGTAAAACTCTTTATCGCGCCGTGTCCCCGCGCGGCCGACGGATTCGATGCACAGAACGTCCGTAAAGAGTTTTCACGGCCCGTCACAATCACCGCGATATGACTACTCACGAGTTCGACTTCGTCGTCGTCGGCGCCGGCACGTCCGGGTGCTACGCCGCCGCGACCGCCGCGAAGGCGGGCTACGACGTCGTCGTCGTCGAGCGCAAGGACGCCGAGGAGGCGGGACACATCGCCTGCGGGGACGCCCTCAAGGGCGCGGCGAACTTCCCCGCGGCCATCCCGAAGTCCGACCTCGAACCCGCGTTCACCAACACCGGCGTCGATCACGGCCGCTTCGAGATCCCGCAGGAGGACACCGTCCTCGAAATCCCGATCCCCGGCGAACTCGCCGTCATCGACCGCTGGAAGTACGGCAAGCGGATCATCGAGGGCGCGAGCGAGGCGGGCGCGACGTTCCACTACGACACCGTCGTACAGGACGTCGAGCAGGACCGTGCCGGACGCGTCACCGGCGTGACGGCGACGAGGAAGGGCGAGGTCGCCACGTACGACGCCGAGTTCGTCGTCGACGCCGCCGGCTCGCTCTCGCTCCTGCAGGACAAAGTGGATTTCGCTGACTCGACCTTCGACACGAACGTCGACTACTCCCAGTTCTGCTCGGCGTACCGCGAGATCGTCGAGGTCCCCGAGCCGGTCGAGTGGGACGACGCCCTCGTCTTCAAGCCGACCGAGCGCGCCGCCGGCTACCTCTGGTACTTCCCGCGCACGGACACGCAGATCAACGCCGGTCTCGGCTTCCAGATGAACGAGCAGCCGATGCATCTCGTCGAGGACCTCAAGACCGACCTCCGGAACCGCGCGGAGTTCGACGGCGCGACCGTGAAGGACAAACTCGGCGCGGCGCTCCCGACGCGCCGGCCGTACGACTCCGCGACCCACCCCGGCTACCTCGCCGTCGGCGACGCCGCCGGCCACGTCAACCCCACCACGGGCGGCGGGATCGCCGGCGCCGCCTACGCCGGCACGTACGCCGCGGAGGCCGCCATCGACGCCCTCGAAGACGGCGAGCACGGCGAGGCCGCCCTCTGGTCGTACAACGAGCGCGTCATGGACCACTTCGGCGCCCGCTACGCCGCCCTCGACGTCTACAACGTCCTCTCGACCGCCGTCGACGTCGACGACCTGATGAGCCTGCTCGCCTCCCTCCCCGGCGATCAGCTCAGCGAGGCGCTCTACGCCGGCAGTGCGAGCTTCGGCGTCGGTCTCGCCGCGAAGGTCGCCGCCAAGAGCTTCGGTCACTGGGGACAGATCTACAAGATGTACAAGACCAAGCGCGTCGCCGACCGCCTCCTCGCGCACTACGAGGACTACCCGTCGAGTCCCGACGGACTCGAACGCTGGCAGTCCCGCCGCGACGCCATCATGGACGACGTCTACGAGGTCACGGGCGCCGACGCGAAATACTGACCGTCCCCACCCGATGCGCGCGTCCCCACCCGATGCGCGGACGCGAGCCACGGTTTTCGATCCCCCCTCGCTACGACCCTTCACGTTCGAGCGCGCGACCAGCGTCACGTATCCTGTGACGAGAGCGGCGGTGGGACCACGCGACGCGACGGCGCGCCCCACTGCTGAAGGGAGCGCCGTCCGTTCGCCCCAGTCCAGCGACGCGAGCACGCTCTCCGTGAGCACGCGCACGCCGGTATCGATAGTCGAGTCGCCTCGTCGACGTCGAACGTCGGCGTGTGGCGGACGCCGAAGTGGTTGGCGCCGGCGACGTCGAGACGCGCGTCGCCATCGGGGGCGTCGGGACCGACGTGGAGACCGTCGAGCCGACGCGTTCGAGTTTCGCGACGGGCCGCGCGGTCGGTCGGGACTCGCGCCACGCCGGTTCGGTGCTGAACACCGGCGGGTGCACGGGTGGTTCGTGTCGGTCCCGTAGATATTTGCCGGGGCGGGTCCGACACCCACGAGCATGAGTGAATCGAACGGCGACGAGACCCCGGAATCGGAGGTCGAGGCGGAACTCGGGATGGCCGAGTCGTCCGGATCCGACCTCGAATTTTATGGGGGGGCGGCCGCGAGCGCGGTCCCCCTCGGGTTGTTCGTCGTCTGGGCGGTCGTACAGAGCGGCGTGTTCGGGATCGGCGACACGACTGGTCTCGTCGTCGGGATGCTCTTCGCGCTGGTGGTCGGGTTGTTCCTCGCGAAGGGCGACTGGGCGGCCTACGCGAACGCGGTCTTCGAGGGGATGACCCAGCGGGTGGCCGCGACGGCCATCGTCGCGTGGCTCTGGGCGGGGATGTTCGCCCAGTTGCTTCAGGACGGCGGCTTCGTCACCGGTCTCGTCTGGGTCGCGCAGTCCCTCCCGGTCGCACACGGGACGCTGCTCCAGATCCTGCCGGCGGTGACGTTCGTCCTCGCGGCGCTCCTCGCCACCGGCATCGGCACCGGGTACGGGACGGCGGTGACGTTCGTCACGACGTTCTTCCCGGCGACCGTGCTGCTCGGCGCGAACCCCGTGTTGATGTTCGGTGCGATCCTCTCCGGGGCGGCGTTCGGCGACAACCTCGCGCCCGTCAGCGACACGACCATCGTCAGCGCGGTGACGCAGGACGCCGATATCGGCGGCGTCGTCGCCTCGCGATTCAAGTACGCGGTGACGGCGGCCGTCCTCGCGTTCGTCGCCTACCTCATCGCGGGCGCGACGATGACCAGCGGCGCGACGGGGAGCGGGACGCTCCCGACCGGGAACCCGATCGGACTCGTCCACCTCGTCTCCATGGGCGTCGTCATCTACACGGCCGTTCGCGGCCGCCACATCATCGAGGCGATCACGTGGGGCATCCTCGTCGCCATCGTCTGCAACCTCGCCCTCGGTCTCGAATCGCTCTCCGGCATCGTCTCGTTCGTCGCGCCGCAGAACGCGCCGTTCGCGGCCGCGTTCACGTGGCTCCCGATCCTCTCGATGGCCGGTCCCGACACCGCCTCGGGCGTCGGCGGGAGCCTCTACGCGGGCGCGTCGGGCTTCTTCCCGCTCATCGTGCTCACCTTACTCATCGTCGCGGGGGCGCGCATCATGATCCGCGGCGGCGCCTTCGAGGCGATTCAGGACTTCCTGCTCTCGACGACGGCGACGTCCGTGCGGCGCGCCGAGACGACGCTCGTCCTCGGGACGGCGCTCGTCAACGCCGCGATCACGATCAACACCGCCGCGGAGATCGCCATCTCGCCGTACGTCGCGCGCATCGGCGAGTCGTTCAACATCAACGGCTACCGGCGCGCGAACATCCTCGACGCGAACACCGCGGCGCTCGGATACATCTTCCCGTGGGCGGGCGGCGTCCTCGCGGGCTACTCGCAGATGCCGGCGCTCGCCGAGCAGTACGGCCCGCAGATGCTCGTCAGCCCCGTGAGGGTCGTGCCCTTCGTCTTCCACGGCTGGTTCCTCTTCGCGGTGTTCCTCGTCGCCGCCCTCACCGGGTTCGGACTGGAGTACGTGCCCGACCGCGAATCCGAGGAGGTGAGCCGCGTATGAACACCGAGAAGCTCACCGCCGGCTGGTCGTTCCGCACGAGCGCGCCGGGCTTCGACGTCGACGACGAACTCACCGTGTACGTCACGGCGTCGGACGGCGACGTGCTCGCGCGCGTCGGCGACACCGCGCTGACGGTCCACGGCGCGCCCGCGGGCGTCACCGAGGGCACGAAGATCGCGGTCCGCGTCAGCGACTTCGACGCGTCGACTCACACCGGCGACGTCGAGTACCTGCGGACGGTCGGCGAATCGACGTACTGAGGCGCCGCGCTCGGTGGCGCCGCTGCTGTGCTATCGTAACAGAGAGAGAGAGAGAAACGCGTTACGCGGGCGAGCCGACGTGCTGGACGCGCTCGATGTCCGCGGTGACGTGGACGCTGTTCGGGAAGTCCCACGACATGATTTCGCGCGCGAGGTCGTCGGCGCCGCGGATCTCGACGCGACGGCGATAGACGGTGTAGCTCCACGCGTCGAACGTGTCGCGCTCGCCGTCGAGGCGCTTGTACTGCGGGACGAAGTGCTGCGTGGGCGAGTCGGAGTGCGGGCCTTTGAGTTCCGCGCCCTTGCGGCGGACCGTGTCGCGGATCTCCCCGACGATGTCGTCGAGGGCCGCTCGGTCCCCGCTCTCTAATGTGAGGCTGGTGACGAAAGTCATGGCTGGGGTGTGCGTAACCGTACACGACGACGTCCACCCTCAAAAGCGGCGTGGTTGCGCGCCGCGGCCGTGGCGGCGAGAGTCTCCGACATTCTCTTAATCCGCCGTCGATTTAGTGTACACAATGACGGTCGAAGCAACCAGCGCCGGTGCGATCCTCTTCCGGGATACGCGAGGCCGGCGCGAGTACCTCCTCCTCAAGAGCCGCCCCGGGGACTGGGAGTTCCCCAAGGGCGGCGTGGAGGGAGGCGAAGAACTTCAGCAGACCGCCATCCGGGAGGTCCAAGAGGAAGCCGGGATCGAGGATTTCCGCCTCATCGACGGCTTCCGCGACGACTACGACTACGTCTTCGAGGCGAACGGGGACCGCATTCACAAGACGGTACACCTGTTCATCGCGAAGTCCTTCGAGGCCTCAGCCGAGCTCTCGAACGAGCACTCGGACCTCCAATGGCGCGACTACGAACAGGCGTTGAACACCATCACGCAGGACGGCCCGCGGAACATCCTCGAGGACGCCCACGACTTCCTCGACGAGAAGGACCTCTGAGATGGCCGGCGCGGAGTTCGGGTTCGAACTCCGTGTCTGCGCGTGGGCCGAGCGGTACTGGGAGCCGGCCGACGCGGACAGCCACGCCCTCGTCGCGCGCCAACTCGGCACGCAGCGGCGGCGCTGGGACACGATCGTCGTCGAGGCCGACCCGGACGCGCTCCGCGCTCGCGCCGCCTTCGGCGCCGACGAACTCGATCCCGACCTCCTCGACGTCGTCCGGCACGCGCCCGCGTCGTGGACGTTCTACCGCGACGCGCTCCCCGATCCCGGCTATCCGTGGCGCTACGTCCGCGAGGCGATCCATCGCGCGAGCGCGCGTGGCGTCCTCGAAGAGCGCAAACGCGGGAATCGCATCGAGATCCGGCGGATCGCCCCCTACCCGGACTGGGTGCGCCGGATCGTCGCGATCGAGAACAAGCCCGACCTCGACGCCGCGGCCGCGCGCGACCTCGCCGACCAACTGGAGCGTGACGTGGCGCTCGGTCTCGCGGACGAGGTGTGGGTCGCCACGCGGGCGGACGCGACGCGCGCGCTCGTCACCGAGATGCCGAGCGCCGCAGGGGTGTTGTCGTTCGATGCGCCGGCGTCGAGCGAGGCGAGCGACGAAGCCGAAGCCGCGAGGGCGACGCGCGATCCCTCGATGGACGCCGACGTCGCGTGGCACCCGCGGGCGCTCGATCCCGACGCGACCGGGGTCCGCGTCACCGAGCACGGCGATCCCACCGCGTTCGAGTACGTCGCGCCGGCGGAGAAGCGTGGGACGCGCCGCCGGATCGCGGAACGCGCCTACGGCCGCGGCTGGCGCGCGTACGCCGACACGATGCGCCCGGACTGCCGCGCGTTCGGTCTGCGCGACGCCGGCGACGGATACGTCCCGCACTGCCACGCGAAGGGGCGCGAGCAGACGGCCGCGGAGTGCTCGGGTTCGTGCGCCGAGTTCGCTCCGGAACCACCGGGATGGCGTCAGCGGGGGTGGCCGATCGAGGGCGGACCGGGGAAGGCGATCCAGCGGCTACTCGATCGGCGTCGGCGGCGACGGCGCCCCGGACTCGACGGGGACGCGGACTGAGGGCACGCGCGCCGGTACCGAGAACGAGAAGTACGCGCACAGATGAGCACGACCATGGCGCTCCGCCCGTCGTACGAACTCGCCGACCCGAGCCATCGGCTCTACCGCGGGCCGAACGTCAGCGAAACGACGGCGGTCGCGGCCGAGAACGCCGTGATCGAGGCCACGTCGTTGTTCGGGAGCCACGCCCACGTCGCCGCCGATGCGGACGCGCTCGCCGCTGATGCGCCGGCGGCGATGGGGGCGTTCCGATCGCTCGCGCCCGTTCCCGACGACGAGCGCGCGCTCTACGGTGACGAGGAGCGCGTCGGGCGACTCCCCGAGGACGCGGGGACCGTCCTGCGGGTCCTCGGCGACCCGATTGGCTCTGACGACCCGCTCGACTGGCGTGCGTTCGACATCGACGCCCTGCTCGTCCGTGACGGCGAGCGCGCGCTCTATCACTCGATTCCCCACGAGTCCCACGTCCGCGAGGTGTACGCGACCGACGCGCCCGCGTACCGCGAGGCCGTACGCGACGCGGTCTCGGAGTCCCTCGGCGTGGCGCTGTACCCCGCGGAGCCGCTGCTCACGTGGCGGGTCCGCGAAACGAGCTACGAGCTGACGCCGACGACGCTCCGATACGGGGCGGGCGACGACCGGCACGGATACTCGCTGGACCGTCTCGTCGCGGCCGACCCGACTCGCGGGGGACACGGCGTCGACTGCGAGTGGCGCTCGCTGACGGCGACGGCGCGCGACCCCATTCAGCGGGCGCTCGGACGCGTCCACGACGTCTTCGCGAGCGATCCACCGGAGACGGTCCCGACGGATGACGGGGCGACGACCGAGGCGGTACTGGGGGCGCTGTCGGACCTCGCGGGGTCGCTCGACTACGATTGTGCGGTCAGTCCTCGGCGAACGTGACGGCGTCGCGCGCGACCGCGAGGCGGAACGTCGGGACGGTGCGATAGCGCAGTTCGACGACGCCCTTGCGCTTGAGCGATTGGAGGGCGCGCCGGACGTCCTTCGCGCTCGGCTCCTCGCCGTCGTCGTTCGCGAGGTCGTCGCCGTACTCGTCGCGCAGTCGGTGGAGGACGCTCACGACGCTCTCCGAGTCCTCGTCGGGACCGGGCGCGACCGCGAACACCCGGCGCTCGAAGTCCGTCACGTGGACCTCGAAGGACTCGGGTTCTTCGCCGGTGACGACGGCGCGCGCCTCCGCCGTCGCGCGGATGAGGCTGTTCTCGTCGCGGTAGTAGTACTCCTTCAGTTCGGATTCGAGGAACTGGTGGACGTCGCTGCCGGACTCCATCCCCCAGCGCTCCTGTAGCGCCTTGTTCTTCGTCGGTTGGAGTTCCACGATGTCCGCGAGGCGTTCCTCGGTCTCCTCCGAGAGAGTCATGTCCCCGCGTATTCGGCGGCCCTATTTCGCCGTTTCCCCTCCGGCGTCGTCCGCTCGACGCACCGCCCCCCGCCGCCCGTACCGTTATGGGTTCGCTCCGTCTCCGAGACACCATGAGCGATCCCGTCCGCCTCGACGTCGACGACGAGGGCGTCGCGACCGTCACCATCGATCGTCCCGACCGGCTGAACGCGCTCGACGCCGCGACGCTCGACGCGCTCGATGCGGCGCTCGCCGACGCGGAGGACGCCGACGTCCGCGCGCTCGTCCTCGAAGGCGCGGGCGATGACGCGTTCGTCGCGGGCGCCGACATCGCCGAGATGGCCGACTTCTCCCCCGCCGAGGCGCACGCGTACGCCGAACTCGGCCACGACGTCACCCGCGCGATCGAGACGTTCCCCGCGCCCGCGATCGCCGCCATCGGTGGGTACGCGCTCGGCGGCGGGCTCGAACTCGCGCTCGCCTGCGATCTCCGCGTCGCCGCCGAGAGCGCCGTCCTCGGGCAGACCGAGACCGATCTCGGCATCGTTCCGGGGTGGGGCGGCACGCAGCGCCTCCCGCGCCTCGTCGGCGACGAGACCGCCCGCCGGCTGATCTACTTCGGCGAGCGCCTCGACGCGGGCGACGCCTACGAGATGGGTCTCGTGGGCGATCTCGTCGCGCACGACGAACTGGACGACGTCGTCGCGGATCTCGCCGCGGACCTCGCTGACCGGCCGCGCTTCGCGCTCGCCGCCGCGAAGGAGGCGATCACGCAGAGTCACGAGACCGACCTCGGGGCCGGTCTCGACTTCGAACGCCGCACGTGGGCGTCCCTGTTCGGGACGGCCGACCAGCGCGAAGGAATGGCCGCGTTCTTGGAGGAGCGAGAGGCGGTGTTTGAGTGATGCGTGGGGCCGCGCGTCAGCGCGGGTCCACGAGAAACGAGCGGGAGTGGGACGTTCGTTCTCGGGTGTGACGGCCGGTGAGCGTGCGGCCGGCCACAACAAACAGTTAAGGCGCGGCCGCCGGTATCCCGTGCCATGACCGATCGGGTGACGCTCACGGACCTCGAGGAGGCCCTCGAAGGACTGCCCTATCCGCTCAGCAAGCAGAACGCCGTCGAGGAGGTTGCGGGGATCGTCCTCGTCTACGGGGACGGCGAGGCGGACGCGGCCGACGTCGTCGACCGCATCGAGGAGGACGTGTTCGACGATCCCGCGTCGCTCGCCGCCTCGATCCGGAACGCCCTCCCCACGGAGGCGGCCGGAGAACCCGGCCAGTCCGAGGGCGAGGGGTGACGGCGCGGGGACCGAGGACGGGAACACCGGGGGCTTATACGGGCGGACGGGCTACGGGGGTAGCATGGAATTCTGCGACGAATGCGGCTCGATGATGCGTGCGGAAGACGACTTCTGGGTGTGTACGTCCTGCGGGCACGAGCAGCCGAAGGGCGACGCCGCCCAGTACACCGTCACGGAGGGGCAGGAGGAGTCTGAGATCGTCGACGTCTCCGACGCGGAGGATCGCGGTCTCCCCTCCACGAAGACCTTCTGTCCGGAGTGCGGCAACGATCGGGCGTACTACTACATGCAGCAGATCCGGAGCGCCGACGAGTCCGAGACGCGCTTTTTCATCTGCACGGAGTGCGAGAACCGCTGGCGCGAAGACGACAACTGAGGGCCGTTTTCGCCCTCGCGAGACGCGCCGTCTCGCGAGTCCCGCGGTCGCTGGCGCTCACGCGGGCCAAGTTTTTGCGTCGCGGGGGGCGCGGAGCGACCCCTCACTGGAAAAAGATGGAGGAAGACTTTTCCTCGCGTCCCGCCCACCGGGCCGTATGCGCGTCGCGCTCGTCTCGGATCGGACCGTACATCACGACGACGGGGAGCGACGCTCCGCGGACGACGCGGTGGGGCGCCTCGACGCGCTCGTGGGTCTACTCGACGCGAACGGCCACGACGTCGAGGTGTTCTGCGCGCGCTGGTGGGACGGCGACTACCCGACGTTCGACTACGACGACGTCACGTATCGCGCGATCGCGGTGACGCCCGGCGAGCGCCGGGGCGCGCTCCGACTCGTCCGCGCGCTCCGGGGGTTCGATCCCGACGTCGTCCACGTCGCGGGCGCGAATCCGACGCGGGTCTTCGGGGCGCGCGCCGCCACCGCGCTCGGCGCGCCCGTCGTGCTCAGCCACTACGATCCGCCTCGGACGACGCGTCTCGACCGGTGGGCGGTGCGGGCGGCGGACGCCACCGTCGTCCCCTCCGAGTTCGTCGCGACCGCGGTCCGCGAGTGCGGTGCGACGGACGAGGCGCTCGCCCGGATTCCGAACCCCGTCGAGATGGCGCGCGTCCGCGCCGTCGAACCGGACACGGACGCGGGCGACGTCGTCTACTCTCGGCGCCTCGACGCCGACGCGAACCTCGAATCGCTGCTGCTCGCGCTCGCCGAGTTCCGCGAGTACGACTGGTCGGCCACCGTGATCGGCGACGGACCGGAGCGCGACGTCTACGAGCGACAGGCCCGCGACCTGCGGATCGCGGAGCGCGTCGACTTCGTCGGCGAACGCGACCTCGATCGCCGCCTCGCGCTGTTCAAGGGCGCGCACGTCTACGCGCAGACGGCGACGCGGACGCCGTTCTCGACTGACCTGCTGCGCGCGCTCGCCTGCGGCTGCGTCGGCGTCGTCGAGTACCACGCCGACTCGGCGGCGCACGAACTCGTCGAGCGGACGGAGCGCGGCTTCCTCGCGACGAGCGACGAGGCGCTCGTCGAGCGCCTGCGCGACGCCACGCAGTTGGAGCGCGAGTCGGTGAACGAGGCGTACGCCGACTACGACGCCGGGCGGTTCCTCGCCCGGCACGTGGATCTCTATCGCTCGATCTAGGCCCGCACGCGGGCGAAGAGGAACTCGCCGCCGCCGTGCTCGTCGGGGACGCGCGTCTCCTCCTCGACCTCGAAGCCGGCGTCGCGGAGCGCGGCGAGCGTCTCCTCGGCGGCGGGGAAGCTCCAGTGCATCTCGACGCCGCTCCCGAGCCAGTTCGGCGTGCCGCCCTCGTAGGCGTCCGTGCCCGTGGTGACGAGCGCGGGCGCACCAGCGGCGAGCACGCGGTGGAACTCCCGGTAGACGCTGGGGTGCGCGTCGCGCGGGACGTGAATGATCGAGTGGAGGGCGACGAGACCGTCGAACGCGCCGTCGCGGAAGGGGAGCGCGCTCATGTCGCCCTGCGCGAGTCCCGCGGTCGGCGAGCGCTCGTGCGCGCGCTCCAGTTGCTCGCGCGAGAGGTCGAGACCGACGACGTCGAACGCGAGATCGAAGCGCGAGAGGACGGGCACGCCGGAGCCACAGCCCGCGTCGAGGACGCGCGCGCCGTCCGGGAGGTCGCGCGCCACCGCGTCCACCTGATCGATGCCGGGTTCGCCGACGGCCGTCCGCGCCTCCCGGTGGACCCGCGCGAGCTCGTCGTACCCCTCGCGGACCGCCCGGAGGTAGGCGGCGCGCCCGTCCGCGTCGTCCCCGCCGACCGTCGACTCGCGCTCACTCATCGCCCGCACCTCCGCGCCCGTCCATCATAGGGTTGGTGTCGAGGTCGGTCCCGCGCCGCGTCGCCTCGACGGCACGCACGGCCGCGACGTTCTCCGCGACGTCGTGGACGCGCACGATGTCCGCGCCGCGCTCGGCGGCGATCGCCGTGCCCGCGACGGTCGCGTAGCCGCCGCGATCCGGGTAGCGATCCACCGCGCCGAACATCGACTTGTGCGAGTGGCCGATGAGGACGGGACAGCCCAGCGCGTGGAATTCGTCCGTCCGCTTCAGGATCTCGAAGTTCTCGCCCACGGACTTCGCGAAGCCCAGACCGGGATCGACGACGATCTTCTCGCGCGGGAGCCCCGCCTTCTCGGCGAGCAGCACGCGCTCGCGCAGTTCGTCGACGACGTCCTCGACCACGTCGTCGTAGTCGACGTCCGCGTCCGGCTCGACCGGCGCGTTCAGCGAGTGCATCACGATCAGCGGCGCACCGTACTCCGCGGCGACGAAGCGCATCTCGGGGTCCTCCAACCCCGTCACGTCGTTCAGCACGTCGGCGCCCGCCTCCAGCGCCGCGCGGCCGACCTCGGCCTTCATCGTGTCCACGCTGACGAGACAGTCGAGGTCGGCGATGCGATCGATGACGGGGACGATGCGCTCGATCTCCGCTTCGGCGGGCACGACGTCCGCGCCCGGACGCGTCGACTCGCCGCCGACGTCGATGACGTCGACGCCGTTCGCGGCCATCTCCTCCGCGCGCGCCACCGCGTCATCGACGGCCGCGTACTCGCCGCCGTCGTGGAACGAGTCCGGCGTGACGTTCAGGATCCCCATCACCGCCGTCCCCTCGCCCGTCCACGGGTAGTCGGGCGCGTCCGCGTCGTCGCTCCCCTCGCCGACGCCCGCGTCGCGCGCGCCCGCCGAGCCGATGTCCAGCGTCTCGCGCAGTTCGTCCGCGTAGACGGCGAGCCCGTACGGCTGGTCGTCGAGCTTCGCGCAGAGGCGCTTGAACTGCGCGAGCGTCCCCATCATGACGACGTCGAGCATCCCGCGGGCCTGCTCGTTCAGCCCCGAGAGCGCGCACTCGCCACCGAGGCTCAGTAGCTCCTCTTTGAGGTACTGGGCTCGGCGCTTCTGGACGCGCGTGCGGACGACGCGGTGGACGCCCTTCGCGCGCATCCGCCACGCGCCCGGCGGCGTGACGTGCGCGCGATCGAGGTGCGCGCGCGACTCGGCGAGGTCGTCCGCGCGCTTCGGGACGTTCACGCGCGTCCAGCGCCGTCTGGCCTCCGCGACGGTGAACAGGGACCCCGCGACGAGCACGCAGTCGTCCGCGTCGGCGGCGTCGAGCGCGCGGGCCAGCGCGCCCTCGACGGAGGCCTTCGCCGTCACCTCGCCCGCGCCGGCCGCGCGGAACGCGGCGGCGAGCGCGTCCTGATCCTCCGCGCGCCTGGAGTCGGGGCGGCACGTCCAGACGCGCGCGGGCGTCGGCAGCGCCGCGGCCATCCCGACGTGGTCCTTGTCGTGCATCGCGCCGAAGACGAGGTGGAGGTCGTCGTAGTCGAAGTCCGCGAGCGTGTCCGCGAGCGCGTCGCACGCGCCGGGGTTGTGCGCGCCGTCGAGGACGACGAGGGGGTCGTCGCCCATCACCTCGAAGCGCCCCGGCCAGTGGGCCTTGCGCAGGCCGCGCGCGAGCGTCGCGTCGTCGATCTCGCACACCTGTCGGACGAGCGTCGCCGCGATGCCCGCGTTCGCCGCCTGATGCTCGCCGAACAGGGGGATTCGGGCGTCGAGCGTCCCCCCGCCGGCCGCGATCGTCACGCCGGCCTCGCCCGACGAGACGGGGCCGTCGTACGACACGCGAACGTCGCGCTCGGTCGCTTCGCCGACGGTCACGACGTCGCCGGCGACGTCCCGCGCGGCGTCGAGGGCGTCGCCCGTCGCGCCCGTCACCAGCGGCGCGTCGGCCGGCGCGACGTGGGCCTTATCGCGCGCGATCTCCGCGCGCGTGTCGCCGAGGATGCCCGTGTGTTCGAGCGTGACGCTCGTCACGCAGGCCGCGGCCGGATCGACGACGCTCGTCGCGTCGTACTTCCCGCCGATACCGACTTCGAGGACGGCGACGTCGACGTCCGCGCGCC
>NZ_BATA01000071.1 GCF_000474235.1 Halarchaeum acidiphilum MH1-52-1 | reverse complement strand
CGACCGGGCTACGACGACGTCGGCTACGGCTGGATCGTCTGCGACAACGCGGAGGCGGACAAGTACCGGACACTGCTCCGCGAGGGCAAGGAGATCGAGTCCGCGCTCGCCGCCGACCTCCCCGAGCACCTGAACGCCGAGATCGCGATGGGGACGGTCGACGACCTCGACGACGTGATGGCGTGGCTGGAGACGACGTTCTACTACCGGCGCGCGCAGTCCGCGCCCGACGCCTACGACTTCGCGAACGTCCGCGAGCGCGTGCGCGGCGTCCTCGACGACCTCGTGGACGAGGGGTTCGTCCGCGCGAGCGACGACCTCGGACTCACCGCGACGCAGTTGGGGGTGCTCACCTCCACCTACTACCTCGACATGGACACCGCGGTCGGCTTCCGCGACCTCGCCGAGGGCGACGTCGACGAGGCGGGCGTCCTCCGCGCCGTCGCGCGTTCCTCGGAGTTCGAGAGCGTGAGCGCACGGCGCGACGAGCGCGAGGCGGTCGCGTCCGTCCTCGGCGAGCGCGGCGACGACCTCGACGCCGGCCCGCGGAAAGTGCTCGGCGTCCTCTACGGCGCGATGCGGGGGTCGACGCCGCCCGAACTCCGCTCGGACGCGTGGATCATCCGGCAGAACGCCCTCCGCCTGCTCGCCGCGCTCGCCGAGTTCCTCGAACGGTTCGAGAAGCCGGACGGCGCGAACCTCGCGCACCGCCTCGAAGCCCGGATCGACACCGGCGTCCCCGCGGAGGCCGTCGAACTCACCGCGCTCGACGGCGTCGGATCGGGCCGCGCCCACCGCCTCGTCGACGAGGGCCTCACGAGCGTCCCCGACGTGCGCGACGCGGGCCGTGACGGTCTCGTGGACGCCGGGCTGTCGGGCGGCGTCGCGGACGCCGTGATCGAGCAGGCCGCCGCGCTCCCCGACGTCTCGATCGACTGGGGCGACTTCCCCGACTCGGTCGCGCGCGGCGAGAACAGCATGCAGGAGGTCACCGTCCACAACGACGGCGGGGCCGCGCGCGTCGTCTGTCGCGTCACCGCGACGCGCGATGGAGGGACCGGCGAGACCGTCGAGATGACGAGCACGACGACGTACCTCGACGACGCGACGACGCTCCCCGTCGGCGTCTTCGGCGCGGACGACGACGCGCTCGTCTACGCCGTCGAAGTCGTCTTCCCCGAGTCCGTCCTCGACACCGTCCACGAGGAGCGGACCGTCGAGATCGTCTGAGGGTTCTTGTAGCGGGAGGGCACCACCTCGCCCCGATGCAGGACGCGACCCGCGTGCTGGCCGGCGACTGTACCATCACCTACGAGGACGCGGATCGGGACGAGAAGCGCGGCGAGGTCGTCGTGCTCGTCAAGCCCGACAACACCGTGCTCGTCCACGACGCGGACGGCTATCAGCCCGCGTCGTGGCTGACGCGCGCGGACGTGGTGCGCTACGCGAGCGACGCCGACGGCGTCCGTCTCGTCGCCGGCTCCGGCACCGAACGCCTCGCCGTGCACAGCCACGAGGCGACGCTCGACACCTTCGCGCCCGTGACGCCCGCGGGACCCGAAATCGGCGACTGCCCGGATTGTGGCGGCCCGCTCGTGCGTGCGCGCGGCGAGGTCGTCTGCGTGGGGTGTCGAGCGCGCTACCCGCTGCCGCGCGACGCGACGGTACTCGACGACGTCTGCGACGACTGCGGTCTCCCACGGATCCGCGTCGAACGCGGTGCGGTCTTCGACCCCTGCCTCGATCGACACTGTGAATCCATCGACGAACGCGTCCGCGAGCGCTTCGACGGCGCGTGGGACTGCCCGGCCTGCGGCGGGACGCTGCGCATCGAGCGTCGGAACGCCCTTCGGGCGGCCTGCGAGGACTGCGAGAACGCGTACGCCGTCCCGGCGGGGACGGTCGCCGGCGAGTGCGACTGTGGCGGGCCGCGCTTCGAGACGGCGAACGGGACGCGCTGTCTCGCGACGGCGTGCCCGGCGCGCGCGCCGTAACGCGGCGAGCGGCCAAAGCGAGACGCGAGGTAACGCGGCGACCGACGGGAGACGCGGGACGTCCGAGCGCGAGCGGCGATGGCGAGACGCGAGGACCGCACCGTAGGCCCTTTAGTCGCCGGCGTCGCAGGATGACGGTATGAACGGTCAACTCCGGGGGGACCGCGTCGTCGTCGGCGGCGACGCCCGACAGCGGTTCCACGACGCCAGCGGGTACGGGGTGCCCCGTGATGGGAACGAGATCGCCCTCTCGCGCGTCGAGGCGGCGCACCTCCTCTTTCGTGGCGAACTCGACGCCGTGGACGAGATGGGCTTTCGCGAGTTCCTCGCGGCGGGCGACAGCGGTTTCAGCACCCGCTTTCTCGTCTATATGGACCTCCGCGATCGCGGTTTCTACCTCTCGCCCGCGCGCGAGGACTGGGTGGACGAGCCGGGCGACGCGGACTTCGTCGTCTATCCGCGCGGGAAGGGACCGCGAGACGACGAGATCGCCTATCGCGTCCGCGTGGTCGGCGAGCGCACGGACGTCCCCGCGGCCGACCTCGGCGGCACCGTGCTCGCCGTCGTCGACGAGGAGTCCGAACTCACCTACCTCGAAACCGAGCGCGTCGATCCGGACGGCGACACGGAGTACGAACTCGACGAGCCGGCCGAGGGCGTCCTCCTCGACGACCGCGTCGTCGTCTGGGAGCCGCCGCTGGCGCTCCACCGCTCGGCCTTCTACGGGCAGGAGTTCTCCAGTCGCGCCTCCGACGTCGGTGCGGTGCAGCTCTCGCTCGTCGAGGCCGCGTATCTCGGCGCGGAGGGCGATCTCGTCCTCCCGGAGCGCGACGGCGACGTGGACGCACTCGTCGAGCGCGGGCGCGCGGTCGAGCGCAGGCGCTTCGATCGACGGCTGCGCACCTACCGCGAACTCCGCGATCGCGGGCTCGTCCCCAAGACGGGGTTCAAGTTCGGCGCGGACTTCCGGACGTACGCTGACGTCGAGGACGTCGACGATCTCGGCCACTCGGAGTGGCTCGTGCGCTGTCTCGAACCCGGCCACGTCTTCGACCCGCGCGATCTCGCGCTCGACGTCCGGCTCGCGCACGGCGTGCGGAAGAGAATGGTTTTTGCGCTGGCACACAGAGACGAGATCACTTGGCTCGCCGCGAGCCGCCTCACGCCCTGATCCATGACTGTAGACGATACCGATACGACCGCGACGGACGGCGGGACGGAGACGACGGACGGCGCCGACGACCTCGCGCTCGACCCGTGGGGATCGTCGACGGTCTCCGACTACCGCAAGCTCTTCGACGAGTTCGGCATCGAGTCCTTCGAGGACGTCCTCGGCGAAATCCCGAATCCCCACTACCTGATGCGCCGCGCGATCATCTTCGGCCACCGCGACTATCGGCGCGTGCTGGCGGCGATGCGCGACGACGAGCCGTTCGCGGCGCTCTCGGGGTTCATGCCGACGGGCGATCCCCACATCGGCCACAAGATGGTGTTCGACGAGATCATCTGGCACCAGCGGCAGGGCGGGGACGCGACGGCGCTCATCGCCGACCTCGAAGCGCACGCGGCGCGCGACCTCTCGTGGGCGGAGATCGACGAGCACGCGAAGGATTACCTGCTCAGCCTGCTCGCGCTCGGCTTCGATCCCGAGGCGGGCACCCTCTATCGCCAATCGGAGAACCGCGACGTGCAGGATCTCGGCTTCGAACTCGGCATCGAAGCCAACTTCTCCGAGTTCCAGTCCATCTACGGCTTCGACGGCGAGACCGACGTCTCGCACATGCAGTCCGTCGTCACCCAGATGGCGGACATCCTCTCGCCCCAGTTGGACGAGCCGAAGCCCACGGTCATCCCGGTCGGTCCCGATCAGGACCCGCACGTCCGCTTCGCGCGCGATCTCGCCGCCCGGACGCGGTACTTCGGCGTCACGGAGGCGTACGCGTCCTTCGAGGTCGACGGCGACGACGAACGCGCGCTCCTCGCGCGCGCCTACGACGCGCTCCGCGCTCCCGACGCGGACGAGACGGTCCGCTGCGTCGACGCGGCCGACTGGCTCGCCGGCGCGGACCGCGAAGCCGACGTCGACGCCCGCGCGAGCGTCATCGAGAAACTCGAGGCCGCGGGGAAGGAGCCGCTCCGTCCGCGCGTGCGGTTCCTCGATCGGAACGCCACGGAGGAGGCCTTCGAGGCGCTCATCGACGCCGTCGACGGCGAGAAGCGGGTCTTCGAGTCGCACATCGACAGCTTCGACATGGGGCGCGGCGCCGCGGAGGCCCTCGCGCGCGAGGTCGAGGTCGATCACGGGGGGTACGGCTTCGTCCCGCCGTCCTCGATCTACCACCGCTTCATGACCGGCCTGACGGGCGGGAAGATGAGTTCGAGCATTCCGGCGAGCCACATCAGCCTCCTCGACGACCCCGAGGAAGGGTACGACAAGGTGAAGGCCGCGACGACGGGCGGCCGGACGAGTGCCGAGGAGCAGCGCGAACTCGGCGGCGAACCCGACGACTGCCCCGTGTACGAGCTGTACGCGTACCTCCTCGCGGCGGACGACGACGAGTTCGCGGAGCGCGTCTACGAGGAGTGTCGCGGGGGAGAGCGCCTCTGCGGCGACTGCAAGGAGCAGGCGGCGACGCTGATGCGCGAGTTCCTCGCGGAGCATCAGGAGAAGCGTTCGGAGGTCGAAGAGCGGCTCGAAGCGGCGGACATCGAGCTCGAGTCGCCGCGACGGCGTTGACCTAGATCTCGGTGTCGTCGGTGACGTCCTCCTCGTAGCGCCCGGAGAAGCGATCGGACTGGCTGAGGAGGTAGACGTTTCCGATCCCGAAGAGCGCCGCGCCCCCGAGCGCGAGGGTCGGGAGCGGGCCGCCGCCGGTCGACGGGAAGTAGGGATAGCCGAGCGCCTTCTCCTTCACGATCGTATCGGAGCCGGGCATGACGCCGCTACCGACCGCGTCCGGCGGATCACTGCCCTCGGCGGGACCGCCGGGACTCCCGCAGACGACGCGCCCGACCATCCCGAGCGTCTTGTGCGGGATGCAGTAGTAGTCGTACGTGCCCTCGACGGTGAACTGGTACGTGAACGACGCGCCCTTCTCCTTGAGCACGCCGGAGTTCCACGACTTCGCGCCGTCGGGGATCGCCTGCGTGCTCGCCTCCTGATTGCCCTTCGAGTAGGACGTCGTGGAGTGTCCGCCACTCTCGATGACCCACTTCACGTAGTCGCCCTTCTCGACGTAGAGACCGACCGGGCTGAAGTAGAAACTCGACCCGTCGGTGTACATTCCGACGACGTACGGGTCGCTCTTCGTGCCGGATCCCTGTCGGGGGTCGCTCCCGCTACTCTCCTGTGCGGCCGCCGAGCCCACGACGCCGCTCGCGGCGAGCCCCGCGCCACCTGCCTTGGTGATGAACTGCCTCCGTTTCATGACAACGCCGTCCGTGCGTGACTGTACTCAACCCCGGATTGAGTGTGTTTCGATAGCCCGCTCGTATTTAGTCTCGGCTGACTGCCCGCGCAATCGAAACAACGATGTACGTAACGGGGTAACGTCCGGACAGCGACGAGTACCGAGCGCCGCTGGCGCGCCGGGACTTCAAGGATTAACAATGAGACGCGAAACGGCCATCGTACTGGGACTCCTCGTCATCGTACTCGTGCCGCTGTGGTTCATCGCGATAGCGAGCGGAGGGAACAGCTTCGAGCAGATCGCGATACAAACGGGTCAGAACGTCTCCGTCGCACCGACCGGCACGTTCATGACGACGCCGACGGAGATCTCGGTCTACACCGCCGGCGTCGTCTCTTGGCTGGCGCTGTTCGGCCTCGTCGGTGCGCTCTTCTTGCAGGTGCGCTACGCGCACAACGTGGGTCGACGGACGGAAGCCATCGTCCCCGAGGAGGGAGACGCGCTCCCCTACGTTCCGAGCTTCGTCGAGAACGCCCACCGCCGGGTCGTCGCCTACTACCCCGCCGGTGCGAGTCTGCGCGGCGTCTGGCTCACTGCGCTCTTCACGTTCCTGAGCGTCGTCTTCGCCGCGCTGTTCGCCGGCGAGGCGCTCGGGCTCGCCCGAAATCAGTTCCTCGGATTCTACGGCGGGATCCTCGCGTTCTCCCTCGCCGAGACCGTCCTGATGTACTACACGCACTTCATGCCGACCATCGAGGTCGCGGAGGCACGCGATCACTAACTCATGTCAACGAACGACGATACCGACGTCGACACGGAGGCACAGCCCGCCTACGAGGAGGACGAACTCCAGACGACGCGGCGGAACGCGGCGAAGTTCTTCGCCGCGCTCGGCGGCGCCGCCGCGGTCGGGACCTTCGCGGTCAGCGGCCTGAAGGGACTCAACGACGCCGCCCTCTCCGGCGGTCCCGACTACAACTACAAGACCCTCTACGCGCAGGGCACGAAACTCGTCGACAAGGAAGGCAACGGCATCAAGGTCGGCGACATCCCGAAGGGGAGCGGCAACGAGAAGACGGTCTTCCCCGAGAAGAAGGGCGGTGGCGCCCTACAGGTGAAGACGGCGACTACGCTACTCGCCCGCTTCAGCGAGAGCGACTTCAAGAGTCCGACGAACACGGACGGAACAGTCGACGGGTACGTCGCGTACTCCGGCGTCTGCACGCACGCGGGATGCATCGTCTCGCAGCGCGCCGGGCCGGACAACGAGTACTTCCACTGCCCCTGTCACCAGAGCACCTACAACCCACTCGAGGGGTGTAAGGTCGTCGGGGGACCGGCACCGCGCGCGCTCCCGCAGCTCCCGATCGGGGTCACGGAGGACGACAACCAGCTCATCATCGCGACCGGTCCCTTCGAGGGACCGATCGGGCCACAGTAGAGAAGATGGCTACGACAACCGACACCGACGACGCCGCGGACGCACAGAAGTACGAGGGGAGCCGCGTCTACCGCTGGCTCGACGATCGGCTCGACCTGAACGACGAGTTCCTCGGGAAGGCATTCCCGGAGGACCGATACGCCTCCTTCCTCCTCGGGGAGGTGACGCTGTTCAGTTTCATCACCCTCGTCCTCACGGGGACGTTCCTCGGCCTGCTCTACCGGCCGGGCGCGGAGAGCATCACGTACGGCGGCATCGCCGCCGAATACGCCGGCAAGGAGGTGCCGGTCGCGTTCGCGTCCGTCCTCCGCATCACGTACGACATCCCGATGGGGATGTTCATCCGAATGGTCCACCACTGGGGCGCGTACCTCTTCATCGCCGCGATGGGCCTGCACATGCTCCGCGTCTTCTTCAGCGGCGCCTACCGCAACCCGCGAGAACTCAACTGGATCGTGGGCGCGACCCTGCTCTTCCTCGGTCTCGTCGAGGGGTTCATGGGATACGCGCTCCCGTTCGACGAGTACGGGTCGACCGCGACCGGCATCGGATTCGAACTCGCCGGCGGCATCCCCGTCATCGGCGAGACCGTGAAGAAACTCGTCTTCGGCGGGGTCTGGTCCGACAACGCGTCGGCCATCCTCCCGCGGATGTTCTTCTATCACGTCTTCCTCATTCCGCTCATCCTCGGGGGTCTCATCGCCGTCCACATGCTCCTGCTCATCCGGCAGAAGCACACCGAGCAGAAGAGCTCGCGTGACGCGGAGGCGGACGTCGCGGGCGACGACGAATCCGTCGTCACCGGCGTTCCCCTCGTCCCGAATCAGCTCGCCGTGACGCTCATCGTGTTCTTCTCCGTCCTCGGCGCGCTCGCGTTCCTCGCCGGTCTCTTCCCCGTGCAGCGTCTCCCGCTCTGGGGCCCGAACGATCCGTTCAGCACGCCGAGCGGCGTCGCGCCCGACTGGTACTTCATGTGGGTCTTCGGCGTCCTGAAGATCATTCCGGACTTCGTTCCGCGCGCGGAGTTCGTCGGCGGCGTCCTCGTTCCGGGCGTCGTCGCGACGGTCCTCGCGCTCTGGCCGTTCATCGACTACAAGAAGGACGCGGTCCACTTCACCGCCGATCCGATCGAGCGGCCGCCGCAGACGGCCGTCGGCGTCGGCGCCGTCACCTTCGTGTTCATGCTCTCCATCGACGGCATGAACGCGACGGTCGCGAACCTCCTCGGGCCGAACGTCGCCACCGCGACCGCGACGCACTACCTGCTCTACTTGACGATCATCGTCCCGATCGTCTGGGCGCTCATCACCTACTACGTGCTAAAGCGCGGCGTCGAACGCCGTGAGTCGTCGAACGCGATGCCGAGCGACGACAGCGACACCGCAGCGGCGGTCTCAGACGACTGATAGGCGCTCTCCTCACACCTCTCACGATGTCCCCGCTTTCCAGCCTGTCCCCGCGTCGCTACCGGTTTCTCGATCGCGTCACGAAACTCCTCGGTCTCTTCCTGTTGACGGCGGCGCTCGTCCCGGGCGCACTCCACGGCCCGCCGAAAATCGCCTGCGGCGTGCTCGGCGTCGTGCTCGGCGTCGCCACGGTGTTCCTCGAACCGACGGACGAAAACTAGGCGGCGTTCTCGACGGCCGCGCGGAACTGTTCTTCGTCGACGCGATGCTCGAAGGTCGTGCCGTCCTCGACGCGCACGTACGGGACGCGCTCGCCGTACTCCGCTTCGAGTTCGGGATCGGTCTCGACGTCGCGCGTCACCACGTCGATCGTCGCCTCGACGTCCTCGGCGACGCGTTCGATGGTCCGCTCCGCCTCGAGACAGAGGAGACAGCTGTCGCGTCTGTAAACGGTGACGGTGACGCCCATCTACTCCGCGCGGTAGACGAGCGCGAGGAGCGCGGCGCCGACGAGGAGCGTGAGCACGGAGCCGACGACCTGCACGATCATCACGACGGCGCCGCCGGTGTACTGCCACGGCGTCCCGACGAGCGTCGCGATCGCGGCGAGCGCGAGGTAGACGCCGAGAACGGTGCCCAGCGCGTCGAACGGTTCGTAGCCGGCGAGAGTGCCTGCCATACGCGAGCCTTCGGCATCGTCGCCCCTAACGCTACCGGAACGCGCCGTCGCATCGCTCGACGAGTCGCGAAAGCGGGCCGAGCGCGATTTGAACACTCGGACGTCGCTCGCCCTGCTCGCGCCGTCATGTCTTCAAATCTCGCGGTCGCACCGCTCCTCGACAGCTGAAAGCGGGCCGAGCGCGATTTGAACACGCGACCGTCTGGTTAAAAGCCAGACGCTCTGCCGGACTGAGCTATCGGCCCTCGTGAGGTACGTGGGGGCCGCGGCGTTAAACGTTTACCATCGCGCACTAATCGAGATACCGTTCGAGCGCGTCGGTCACGACGCTACCCGGTGCGACGTCCTCGACGGCGGCGTGGCGCCGCAGCTCGCGGTAGGTGTCGAGCGGGAGCGAGACGGTGAGTTCGCCGGGTGTGACGCCGCGCTCGCGCAGCGCCTCCTCGATGGGGCGCCCGTCGTTCACCTCGCTCGCGATGGCGCGCACCTCGCGGACGGTCAGGTCGTTGTCGATGGCGGCGAACGCGAGCTGATAGCGCGCCTCCCCGCCGACGCGCGCGATGTGCTTGGCGGCGGTCGGGGCGATGTGACCGACGGCGACGTGCCGACGGACGGGTCGCGGGAGGTCGTGGACGCGCGCCCACTTTCGGATGAACGAGACGGTGACTCCGTCGCCCGCGCGTTCGGCGGCGGCCTTATAGGAGCCTTCGGCGCGCACGAGCGCGGCACACGCGGCCGCGCCGCGGAGCATGTAGAAGCGGTCGTCACCGAGTTCGCCGTGCGCGAACGATATGACGGTTTCGGCGGCCTCCGCCACGCTCTCCGGATCGTCGGGATCGAACTCGACGGCCTCCTGTGCGCGCTCACCGGCGACGCGTTCGTCGCCGCGGATGACGGGTCGCCCGACCGGCGACTCACGGTCTGTCGGCGGGATCTCTGACCCGTCACTCATACTATTCGATAGAACGCGAACGATATAAAGGTCTATTCCTCGGCGCGGCGCTCGCTGAGGTGCTCCCAAATCTCGGTGCACCCCGCCCCCGGCTCGACGTCGTCGAGATGGTCGTCCCCGTCGCGGCCGGCGTCAGTTTCAGTCTCTGCCATGTGATCCACGATACGGCGTCCACGGGGATAAGCACCCCCTCGGGCGCACTACCCGCCTTTGCTCCCGGTTAGTGGCCGTTCTCGCTCCTATCGGGGACGACGATACATCGCCCGGATACGGCGGTACCGATCGATACAGCCGGCCATATCGCCGGACTCCCCCGACTCGTGCACGAATCCGGGACGGCGCGCGCCCGTTACCGGCAATAATATCCGGTTACCCGTTTCGGTGGTGTCTCGTTGGCACGCCACAGTCCGTCGATCCGGACGGACGTCAGACGGTACGCGACTCGCCCGCCGCCGGCGCCGCGGCGTTAAACCCGTCCGCGCGGAGGTCGGCGGCGAACCGAGCGGTCGCGTCACCGTGCACCGCGAAGACGCGCGCGTCGCGGTAGTCGGCGAGGAACGACCGGAGACCGTCACCGTCGGCGTGCGCCGAGAAGTCGAACGACTCCGTGCGCGCCGCGACCGGGAGAACGCGCCCGTCGAACTCCGCACGGCCGCGTTCGAGGAGGTCGTGTCCCGGCGTTCCCGCCACCTGATGGCCGACGAACGCCACGAGGTTCGTCGGGGTCGCTCGGACCTCCGGCACGTACGTCATCGCCGGTCCGCCCGTGAGCATCCCCGACGTCGTGACGATCACGGTGTTCTGCCGCGCGATCCGTTTCTTCTGGCCCCGCCTCCCGTGACGAAGCGCGCGTTCCCCATCGCCGAGCGAAACGCCTCGAAGTCGCGGAGGAACCCGGGCGTACGTCGGAGCCGTTTCGCCACCGCGACACCCATCCCATCGACGTAGCAGTCGATATCGTGGGCGGCGCAGACGAGCATCGCCTCCTGCGTGCGTCCGATCGCGAACGCGGGGACGACGACGGTGCCGCCGCGGTGGACGGTCTCCCGGAGTTCGCGCGCGAAGCGACGCTCCGTCTCGCGGCGATCACCGCGCGTGACGTCCGCGTACGTGCTCTCGCAGACGACGACGTCGGCCTCGGGGCGGGCCGTCGATCCGGTCAGCAGTCGCTGGTCGGCGACGTGGAAGTCGCCCGTGTAGAGCAGCCGCGTCTCCCCGTCGTCGACGAGGACGTGCGCGCTCCCCGGGATATGTCCGGCGTCGAACAGCGTGACCTCGTGACCCGCCGCCGTGAACGGCTCGCCGTACCCGTGGGTCTCCGACGCTTCGCCGAGCGCGCCGACCTCCGCGCGAGTGAACGGGCGGTCGTAGCGCCCCGCCTGCAGTTTCAGCGTGTCCCGTGCGAGCAGATCCGCGAGTTCGCGCGTCGGCGGCGTCCAGTGGATCGGCGGCCGACGACCCCCCTTCAGCAGGCTCGGCACCGCGCCGACGTGATCGAGGTGGGCGTGCGAGACGACGACCGCGTCCGGGTCGACATCGGGCGGCGTCCGGACCGGCGTCCCGCCCTCCAGCCCGTAGTCGAGGAGGAGGGAGCCGTTCACCAGCAGAGCGCTCCGCCCGATGGCGTCGACCCCGCCGAGGAACCGGATGTCCATACGCCCGGAAGGACCGGCCGCGCTTTGGTCCCGTCGGTGCGCGGTATCGAGGTCACTCCCGCCAGCGGCGGACGACGAACTCGGCGTATCCGCCGTGGGCGAGGTCGAGGCTCCCGACCCACCAGTTCCACCGCGAGACCACGCGCTCGTCGGGCGCGTCGTCGAGGTGTTCGACGACTTCCGCGGGCGTGAGTTCGCGACCCGTGTCGGCCTCGTAGCGGCCGCTCACCGCGAGATCCGCGGCGAGCCGCGCGACCGCCGCGCGCTCGGCCTCGCTCCCCGGGAACGCCGCGAGCGCGCTCTCGAACGCCTCGACCGTCGCCGTCACGCCGCCCGCTTCGCGTTCACCCTTGAAGATACTGGTCATCGTGTCCCTCGCTCCCACCTCCCGCTTTATCCGAGACGCACCCGAAGCGGTGGACGACATGGCCGAGTTCTCCATCGACGCGGACTGGAACGCGCTCTACATCGACGGCGAGTGGCGCGCGAGCGAGAGCGGCGACACCATCGACGTCGAGGACCCCTCGACGCGCGAGCGGATCGCGACCGTCCCCGCGGCGACCGAATCGGACGTCGACGCCGCCTACGAGGCCGCGGCCCGCGCGCACGAGGAGTGGGCCGAGGCGCCGCCCGCGCGACGCGAGGAGGCCGCCCGGAGCGCGCTGCAGGCGCTACAGGATAACGCGGACGAGGTCAAAGACCTCCTCGCACACGAGATCGGCGGCTCCGAGATCATGGGCGAGACGTCGATCCAGCTCGCCTCCGATCAGGCGGGCGAGGCGGCGACGCTGCCGCGACGGATGAAGGGCGAGCACGTCGATTCGAACGTCCCCGGAAAGGAGAACCTCGTGCAGCGGGAGGCGAAGGGTGTGGTAACGGTCATTAGCCCGTGGAACTTCCCGCTGAACCTCTCGATGCGGGCGGTGGCGCCGGCGATCGCGGCGGGGAACAGCGTGGTGCTCAAGCCCTCGACGGAGTCACCGATCACGGGCGGCCTCCTCTTCGCGAAGCTCTTCGAGGGCGCCGACCTCCCCGACGGTGTGCTGAACGTCGTGACGGGGCGCGGGTCGAGCATCGGCGACCGCGTCGCCTCCCACCCCGAGAGCGACGTCGTCGCCTTCACCGGTTCGACCAGCGTCGGCAGGCACGTCGCGGGGCTGGCGGGCGAGAACCTCGCGGTGCCCGCGATGGAACTCGGGGGCAACAACGCCCACGTCGTCACCGCGGACGCCGACCTCGATCGCGCCGTCGATGGCGGCGTGTTCGGGACCTTCGTGCATCAGGGGCAGGTGTGCATCTCGAT
>NZ_BATA01000072.1 GCF_000474235.1 Halarchaeum acidiphilum MH1-52-1 | reverse complement strand
AAAAGACTTAATCAATGTGAATACATATCCTCCATGCGTGAGATTCGATCCTCCCGCGGGGATAACTGATGAGTGACTCTATAGATCTGGGAAGACGCTCGGTACCAGCAGGTTTTGAGTCCGATCCACAAAAAGCCGCATTTGCTGCAGCAGACGCACACGGGACAGTTGATGATCGTGTAGTGTTCGATGACATATCAATAGTAATTCCGACTAATCGGCCAGACAATTATACGTCTGAGAGTGCACCGGAGTATGCAGATATCGTTGTCCGTACTGACGACGGGTTGAACGTTGCGCGGAACCGCGGCGTCAAAGAAGCAGACAACGATTGGATCGTACTTGTTGACGACGATATCACATTCCCAACAAGACTAACGGCAATCCTCGTAGATAGTATGCATGAGAGACATCTCGTCGGAATCGAAGACTTCTGGCCGATGCGGTGGGTTCTCGGTAGGTACATGATCTTCCATCGGTCACTCTGGCAGGCAGCTGGTGGATTTGATGAGAGCCGACCACATGGCGGGGACACGGATTTTGCGATTAGATGTGAGGACGTTGGTGCCCGAGTACTGCGCCTCCCGCGAAAAATCGTTCCGCATCACGATGAGACATCTAACTTTACGACGGCGGCGCACGCAGAGTGGTTATGGTACTTGACTAAGAACCATCCTCTCACCGTCGCACCAATCGCGATCAAACTCGTCGGTCGCAAACTCGGCTTCTTGGAGTCAAACGAGTTTGACTACCCCGATGGGTTCAAAAGTCAAGCCAACGTCCCACCGATGAGAGATGACTGATTCGCGCGACCTGCCGAACGTTCTGCTCGTAGTAATGGATAGTGTCCGCGCGGCTAACGTCGGTCTCTACGGACACGAGCACGACACGACACCGTTCCTATCGGAGTTCGCGGAACAAGCGGTCGTCTACGAGCAGGCCCGGAGCCCTGGGATTTGGAGCCTGCCTAGTCATACTTCGATGTTTACCGGACTTCACGTTGTAGAACATGGGGTGACACGCGCAAGACATAAGCTCCAACCCAACAATACGATTTTCGAGACCCTAGGAAAGAACTACAACTATACAACCGGTGTGTTCTCAGAAAACACATGGCTGTCAGATATGGATGTGGGCCTTCGCGACGCGTTTGACACGGTTGTTGGTGCTCAAAATCTCCTGTTCCCAGACGCCGTTGATCCAAGTAATTTCGTGCTTTCGGAGGGCCAAGGCCAATATATCTCGTATTTGAAGCATTGCTTGAGCGCTGACGCACCTGCGCAGTCACTCGCGAATGGTGTGTTCGCTAAGCTTGCGTGGGATTACCCACATCTACTTCCCGACGGTATCACGTCGTCAACACCTGCATCGACCTATACTGACCTCTTCCTCGACTGGGAGACTGATCGGTCGGAACCTTGGGCAGCGTGCGTCAACTACATGGATGCCCACCTCCCCTATCTCCCCAGTTCTGAACATGATCTATGGGGCGGGAAAGAACTCCGAAAACTCCAGAGCGATATGGATGATCAAGTATGGGAATTCAGCAGCGGGGAACGTCCTTGGTGGCAGCGGCGGGCACTCGAGGGACTGTATGACGGAACGATTCATCAGATGGATGCAGAAATCGAACGGTTGGTCTCTGAGTTGGAGGCTCGTGATAAGCTCGAGAACACGCTCGTCGTCGTTACTGCAGACCACGGTGAGGGCTTCGGGGAACCAAGCCGAATCCGACCGGACTCGCGGGTCGCGGCGCACTCGACCGGTATCCACGAAGTACTAACGCATGTGCCGCTGCTCGCTCACTTCCCCGGAGAGACGGACCGTTCCGTCGTTTCTGACGTCGCGTCGCTCACGCGGTTCCCATCCGTCGTTGAGGCCGTCGTTGACGGCGATAGCGACCCGGAGCGCCGGTTCATCCCGGAGAACCACGCGATTGTGTCGTCGCACGGACTCGAGGAGCCGATGGAGAACCGCGCGAGACGCTACGTGGACGACCTATACCGGTTCAACGGGGATGCGCGCGCTGTCTACGAAGGAAGCGGCGACGACGTCTCGAAGTACGTTTCGTGGCGTAATCGGCGAGCGACCGTGCTCTCGCACGACGCGAAGAGCAGCTACCGGCGTACAGAGGACGACGAGGGACGCGTCGATGCGACGTTCGACCAGTTCACCGACCGCGGTGTCCGCGAGGACTCCGGCGGCATGGACGACGTGGATGACGCGACGAAACAGCGTTTGGAAGACCTCGGATACGTGTGAAGGAGATAGGACTTAGAATCCAAGTGGAGTCGGCGTGAGAAGGGGTACCGATGTTATTGACATTTGGGCTTAAGCGATATAGATAGCTCCAATCTTGAGACAGAGTGTGACATGTATAGTATGGGTCGTGTCGAAGATTTATATCCCTCAGCTAGCTCTGTTGAGTCATGAGTCTACGTCATCGGTTCAAACGGCTAACTCAGCTTGGCGTTAGGTGGCCGCAATTCATGTACGAACAGGTCTGCGAAGATGGATTGCACGGACTCAATAGCGGATTTCAGAAGACTGGCCAGTACGGCTTCACCGGCGTCAGCCGTACGTTCGTGGAGGAGATGTACAATCCTGGCACGCCGATTTGGGAGGAAGACTGGGATGTCCTTCTCATCTTGGATGCTTGCCGCGTCGATCTCATGCGAGAGGTAGTCGACGAGTACGACTTTCTCCCTGCTGCCGATGACCTCGAAACGCGCTGGTCGATCGGGAGCATGTCTCTCGACTGGATGCATCGGACGTTCGCTTCCAAGCACGAATCTCACGTCTCGGAGACGGCATATGTCAGTGGTAATGCCTTCACGAAGGACGATGTCTTCGAGGTTGAGCCCGCCCACCTTGACGAGGTGTGGAGATATGCGTGGGACGAGAAAGTGAACACGATCTGTCCACGGTCGATGACTGACCGAGCGATCGACACGTGGCGGTCCCCCCCCCTCGGAAGGCATTGAGAAGATGGTCGTTCACTACATGCAGCCCCACGTCCCGTTCGTCTCGAATCCCGATCTCGGCGTTTACACGCGGCCGGAGGATTTCGGAGAGGGATTTGCGGACATCTGGAGCCGCGTTGGGGAGTCCCTTACTCACGAGGAGGTCTGGACAGCGTACCGTCAGAATCTCCGGGACGTTCTCGACGACGTCGAAATTCTACTAGAGAATCTCGACGCTGAGCGTGTCGCGATTACTGCCGACCACGGAAATGCTATCGGTGAACTCGGCTACGCCGGCCATCCCCGCGACGTACTTCTCCCCTGTATTCGTAAGGTCCCGTGGATTCCCACATCTGCGGCTGATCGACATACATATGAACCCGAGCTAGAACAACCCGACAAACACCGCGAAGTAGACGTCGAGGGCCGTCTTAAAGACTTAGGCTATCTTTGAATATAAGTGATACTATAGTCTGTTTGGCTGGGGAAGGGGGATCTCAAACATGATTGAGTATATTGTCACCGGATATAAGGTAGTGTTCAGATAATACGATGCTGTGAGTACTGAAACGGTCCTTGTCACGGGAGGTGCAGGGTTCATCGGCTCGGCGATGGCCGAACGCCTCCTCGAATCCGGAGACGACGTAGTCGTAGTAGATAACCTCCATAACGGGAAACGTGAGAACGTTCCTGATGAAGCGACGTTCGTTGAGGGAAACATCGCCGACAGCGAGACATTCAACAGTCTATCGGCGTACGATGTCGACTCGGCTTTTCACTTGGGCGCCCAGTCGGGGGACCGGGCTCGTTCGACGACCCCGAGTACGACCGTGAGAGCCACATCGACGGGACGTTCAACCTCCTACAGTGGTGTCAATCGACTGGCGTCGAGCGCGTGCTGTACGCGAGTTCAATGTCCGTCTATGGGGAACCTGAGTCGTTGCCGGTCGATGAGTCGGCCGAAGACTCCCCGATGACGTATTACGCGGCTGGAAAAAGGGGGGCAGAAGCATACGTGACCCTGTTCGATAACATGGGTTTGGATACGACCATCTTTCGTCTCTTCAACGTCTACGGTCCGAACCAGAACTTGGATAACAGAACGCAGGGGATGGTCAGCAGATACTTGTCGTATGTTTTGAACGAAGACGAGTTGGTGATCAAAGGATCTACCGACCGCGTTCGCGACTTCGTCTATATCGACGACGTGGTCGATGCGTGGATGCTCACGAGAAACGCGCCGGAGGCCTTCGGTGAAACGTTCAATGTAGCGACCGGCACGCCGACAACGGTCGGAGAGCTGGTTGAGTGTATGTTAGAGGAGGCAGGTAGCCCCGATTTCCCTGTCGAAGTCGTCGGTGGAACCCCCGGAGATCAGTTCGCCATCCACGGCGACGCCTCGAAGCTGAACGAGACGCTGGGCTGGTCGCCCACAGTCTCCGTCGAGGAAGGCTTGGCGAGGATGGTTGCGGCCGAGAAGGAGCTGTAGCTGAACCGACATAGGCGGCAACTATAGCAGAACGATGGCCCCGATAAATTCGTCCTGGGATTTATTGATCGTATCGAGAGTCGTCTCGGATCGAAGCTAGTCGTCCCCCTACACGAGATTCCACTAGAACTTAGATACCTGGCTACGAGAGTTCGATCAGATGGACGCTATTATTCTCGGTGCCGGTCAAGGTAGTCGAATGGGAGCGCTGACTTCAGATCTGCCAAAGCTATTCATCGAAATCGACGGTCAGCCTCTCTACAAACATCAGATCAGTATGGTCGAGGAATTCTGTGACCGCGTTCACATCGTCGTCGGGTACGGGTTCGAAGATGAAACCGATCCTCGAGACGTATTCGTCGACGCGGGGAATTGGGACGTCGAGATACGGTATCACGTCGTCGCGGATTGGGAAGAGAAGGAGAACGCCTACACGTGCTTGCGAGGTCTGGAGTACGTCGAACCAGACAGCGACGTACTTCTGTTGTGTGGCGATGTGTTGTTCCGTATTGAGGCAGTCCGAGAAGTCATCCAAACTTACAATAAATGCCTCAGAGATGATGATTTCAACGCAGTCGCGGTCATCGAAGGCATTCAAGACGAAATGACCGCTGTGCGATGGAACGATGAGGGCGTAATCGAGTCGTACGGCTCGATTCGAGGCCATCAGGAGGCCGGAATATTTATCCTTAACAGCCACAATCGAGAGGATGCCGAATCGGTGCTGGAGGCTAATCAAGAAGAGTGGTTCCCCATTATCTTCAAGGAAACTCCCTCTAAGCCGGTGTTCGTCGATCGGTCCGCGCGTCACGAAGTCAATACGCCGGAACACCTCACAGAAGCGCGCAAAAAGTATGAAGAATGGCCGACGATGA
Organism: Halarchaeum acidiphilum MH1-52-1; assembly: GCF_000474235.1. Classification (GTDB taxonomy): domain Archaea; phylum Halobacteriota; class Halobacteria; order Halobacteriales; family Halobacteriaceae; genus Halarchaeum; species Halarchaeum acidiphilum. Next base: position 6,847 of record NZ_BATA01000072.1, on the reverse strand, counting down.
CCAACTCCAGCGGGCCGGTGTAGTGGCACGTGGCTAATGTCTGCGCATAGGTGACCGCACCACTCGGCACTTAATTAATCATAGGTGCATGACTGAATGGGTCGAAATGTCTGATAGAGTTGGGCACATCCCGAAGTCTTCACTGCGAGTCGGGTATCAAACCGAAGAGCAATTGCGTGATACGATTCAACTCGCTAGTAACCAATGTCTATAGTGGGAAAAATTTACCGTGGAATCGAACTTCTGTTCCGGTTCTCAGTATACGCGTTATCCCACGTCTCTCCCCGGTCCGACGATCTGGTTGTCTGTACTGCTGATCCATCCGGTCGGTTCGCAGAGAATCCAAAGTACGTCTATCTCGGTCTCCGAGAGAGAGAGGATATTGACGCAGTATGGCTCGCCCGAGCGGACTCAACAGCGAACCAGTTAAGTGACCATGGTCTCCCCGTCCAGCGCGGGGGGACGCTGGGTGCTAAATGGACGTTACTCCGAGCAGGAACAGTGATCATTTCGCACGATATCGTCGGTTGGGAGCTGCTCGGTGGTGCGACGATCGTGCAGACGTGGCACGGCAACCCGCTGAAACAGATCGGACGCGATACGGACGATTTCTCTCCCCTCCGACAGTGGGTTCAGGACTATATTCTACGGGACTGGGACGTCGTGACGGTAACCGGTTCTGGGACACCAAAACAGACGTTCACATCGGCATTCGGGTTGTCCGACGATGACCTCGCAGTTACTGGCTCTCCCAGAAACGATCCCCTGTATCACGATGTGGAGTACAGCGAACTAGACGGGCTCGACGAACACGCAGAGTGGCGGACGTTCATCTCGAATAATCGCTGTATCCTTTATATGCCAACGTGGCGTCGCGGTACTCACGGCGCTGACGGAGCGGAGTTTGACGCCCATGGATTAGACTTCGACACCGTCGGATCGTTCTGCGAAGAGCACGACCTGATTTTCTTGGTGAAACTTCACCCGAGTGAAAGTTCTGACGTAGGCGACTACGAACACGTGTTGGAACTCCCTACATCAACAGACATCTACGACATACTCTCGGAGGTTGAAGTCCTCATTACAGACTACTCCTCCGTCTACTTCGATTACCTGCTCGTGGACAGTCCTATCGTCTTCTATCCGTACGATCTCGATTCGTTTTCATCTGGTAAGGGATTCTACTTTGAGTATGACGAGGTCACACCGGGACGAAAGGCGTTCACGCAACCCGAATTGCTCACAGCTATCGACGAAATACTCTCTGGAAACGACACCTATGTAGACGAACGAGCAGATCTCCGGAATGAGTTCTTCGATCATCAAGACGGTCATTCGACGCAACGGTTGATTGATCGGGTCCTGTCCTAATATATACCATGTCAGCTGATGAGTCAGAGCCGGCACTGAATGAATCGGTCCGGAATCTATTCAAGGGGGCATCCCTTGTTGGTATAGGGCTGATACTTGATCTCGGTTTGTCGTTTGTTGGGAAAGTGGCTATCTCCAGACACCTCTCAGCGGATGACTTTGGCTTGCTCGTGATTGGAACCGCGTTCGTAACCGCTGTGATGCGACTCGCCCCATTAGGGACGAACATGGGAGTCGTGAGGAATCTCCCACGATACTCGGATGCAAAATCGAGGCGGGAAATCGCCCGGACCGCGTTCATCACGTCAATCGCCGCAGCAATCGGTATCTCAGCACTCACAGCCGTGTTTGCTGGCCCTATCTCTCAAGAGATACTGAAGCAACCCAGAACTGAGCAGGTCCTCCGGATTTTTGCGCTCATCGCTCCGCTCGGAGTCGTGATGCGGATGGGAATCGCTCTCTCACGAGGCGACGGACGCGTTCTTCCTCGCGTTGCCATTGATAATGTGATTGAACCGGTTCTCCGGATCTCTCTCATCGGAGTTGTTGTCTTTCTGGGATATGGACTACTAGCAGGGGTTTACGCATTCGCTATCCCATACATCGTGGCTGGGCTTCTAGCAGGTGGGCTCGTCTTACGGCGATATCTCCCGCCCACCAATCTGCTCGGCCCGACCAGATTCCGAGAGCTCCTAGTATTCTCGCTTCCGCTCGTGGTGACGAGCTCTATGTGGCTCGTTATTCGCGATCTCGATACGTTCTTGATAGCGGCATTCTCTACGTCCAATCGGGTCGCTATCTACAACGTCGCGTACACACTGGCAACGCTACTAACGATGCCGAAGTCCGCAGTGGACTTTATCGGCCTCCCGAGTCTCTCGGAGTTACATGCCGAAGAACGGTCAGAAGAATTTCGGCGTTTATTTCGAACTATTCGACGGTGGGTGACAAGCGTAGTCACGCCCATGATTCTCGTTATGATATTATTACCTAGCCAAGTAATACATTCAACATTCGGGCCGAAATACGTGGGTGGCGCGCTCGCGTTACAAATCGTGGCTACAGGTATCGCGACGTACGCCGTTAGTGGCCTGGGAGTGTCAGTTCTAACGTCGATCGGCCGAACTCGCTCTGTGATGTGGATGACGGCGCTCGCTGCGGCGACAAATTTGGGACTGAATCTCGTGCTAATTCCCCACTTCGGAACTACCGGAGCTGCGATTGCGACGTTGGCGAGTTACACGATCCTCGACATCTGCGTTTTGACTATAGTCTATCTTGAGACGGGTGTCGTAATGATCGATTGGGAGCAGGCGGCTCTTTTGTTCATCGGCTTCTCTGTTTTCGCCCCTGCAGTCGTCATCACTCGTTCGGTTGTCCCGCTGGGTTCAATCATGTGGCTGGTTCCGTTCGTGTTCGTCTGTACCAGCGTCTACCTCCTGGGTATCGCTCGGTTCGTCGGTGGCGAGGAGGAGTTACACATCATCAAGAGTATTGAGGACCGATTTGATGTACGGATCCCGCTGGTGAAGAGCTTGATACGGGCTTGATGATCCAACGAATTCTTCGGACAAGAGACGAGGTCCCGATACAACTCGCAGGCTTAAGGGTAGCGAGCCGGAACGGTTGCATAGAATATGATCCCACTTTCTGTAGACGACAAACAGTATATGGAGCGACTCGAAGCTGGAATATCTACGCCGAGAAGTCCCGTGGAGACGTAGAATGACGGACTTCGACGTCGCCATCCTCCACGACCGATTTCCGACCGTCGGAGGTAGCGAAACCTTCGCGATAGAGGCCGCGCGCGTCCTTGACGCGCCGATCTACACGATGTACGTCGCGGACGATGTCGACGTACCGGACGACGTTGAGGTGTACGCGATGCGCCAGTCGAAGTACATCACAGGGCTCACCGGACGACTACTGGAGTGGAAGAACGGCGGGATGAACCCCCTTGAGCCGGCGAGCGTCGCCATCGACATGACCGAAGGCGTCGCGTCGCTCACTGACTACGACGTCCTGCTCGAGAGCGGCCCGCTCTCGAAGTATTACGTTCCAGGAGTGGATCAGCGCGTCGTCCACTATCCGCACAGCCCCCCTCGATGGCTCTACGACCTTTTTCGAGAACGGATGGAGCGTCTCGACTACCCCGGGCTCGCGTTCGCCGCGCGTGTCTATGCGAAGGTCTGGCGCGCGCTCGACAAGGAGTCGCTCGACTACGTCGACACGTTCGTCGGGAACAGCGAGCTGATCCGCGATCGTATCCGACGCTACTACGGCCGTGACGCCGAAGTCGTCTATCCGCCGATCACCGGGAACTGGCGGAATGAGGGCGACGGCGGGTATTTCCTCACATGGTCCCGTCTCGACCCGGAGAAGCGGATCGACCTCATCGTTGAGGCGTTCCAAGGGTTGGACAAGCGACTCGTCGTCGCGGGCGACGGCGAGCAACGCGAACAGCTTGAACGGCTAGCAGCGGGCCATGAGAACATTGAGATCCGTGGGTTCGTTGAGGACATCGAGTCGCTAGCCGCACGGGCGACAGCCGTCGTCTACGCGCCCAAGAACGAAGACTTCGGTCTTGTGGGTGCAGAGGCACTGAGTGCGGGTAAACCGCTTATTGGTGTCGGCGAGGGGTTCACACGGTATCAAGTTGAAGAGGGTGTGACCGGCGTAACGTTCGAGCCGACGGTCGAGTCACTCCGTGAGACGATTCGCTCCTTCAACGCGGATACATTCGATAGCGAGGAGATAGAGCGATTCGCGGAACGGTACGACTATGAGGAGTTCGAGAAGGGTCTCCGAGAAGTGGTATCTGACGGCACGAGTCGCTTCGGCGACTGAGAGAGCTTCGGAGCACACGAACCAACACGGCTAAACGCGCCCTTCCCCCCATTCTACCCGATGCACCTGACGCAGGTCGCCCCCTACGTCACGTATCCGCCGCGGATGGGGGGGGACCATCGGACGCACGGGCTGGTGAAGGAGTTCCCGACCGAGGGGGATACCGTCGTTCGGTACTGTCAGGGGGGATCACCGGCGATGTACAAGTCGATCGATCTGCGTCGCCGCGTCGAAATCGCGGATGGCTACGACGAGGTCCGTCACCTCCACCCGCTCCACGAGGTCGCGAAGGCGCCGATGCTCCTCGGTTATCCGAATTTGCTCGCACACCATACGCTCCGTGTCGCGTCGAACAGTCTTGGTGACTTGCTGGACAAGGCGGATGTTGTGCTCTCGCGCGAGCCGTGGCAGACTCCGTACGTCCTTAACCACACGGACGACGACACGCCGGTCGTCTTCTCCAGTCATAATGTCGAAACGGAGCGGTTTGGCGACATCGAGCAACCGTTCTTCGAGGGCGCGGTCGCACGACGGGTCGACGCACTTGAACGCCGCTCCGTGGAGGGCGCAGACGCGATCGTCTGCACGAGCAAGCGCGACGCGGACGTCTACCGGGAGCGCTACGATCCCAGGGGACCCGTGATCGTCGCGCCGAACGGGACGTACGAGGACTCGCTGCGCGACCACCGGCCGGACAGCGCGCGCGCCACTCACGTCAGAACGCGCTACGGGATTGACACGGACACCACGGTCTGCCTCTTCATGGGGAGCAACTACAAGCCAAATGTGGAGGCCGCGGAGGCCGTCGTTGAGGTCGCACGCTTGATGCGCGACGACGCGGTCCACTTCCTCGTGATGGGATCGGTGGGAGACGCGATCGACAATACACCCGCGAACGTCACGACGACGGGGTACGTCGAGGAGGGGTTCGAAGCGCATTTCGACGCCGCCGACATCGCGCTCAATCCGATGCTATCCGGTGGCGGTACGAATATCAAGCTGATCGATTTCTTCGCACGGAGTCTGCCCGTCGTCTCAACGCCGTTCGGCGCGCGCGGTCTCGACGCGACGCCTGATGAACACTTGGTCGTGGCCGAACTCGATGGGTTCTCTGGGGCGGTCCGCACGCTCGCCGCAGACCCGGACCGACAGCGCGAGATCGGTCGGCGTGCGCGCGAACTCGCGGCGGCGCGTTACACGTGGGAGGCGGCATCGCGGCACCTCCGTGAACGGATCGTGGACCTGTTCGGTCCTTTCTGAGACGCCGGCGAGCGAACACGCAATCCTTTTTCCGTCTCGCCGTCGCGTTTCAACGCAATGCCGGACTACGCGGACGTCTGCGTGCTCATTCCGACGCTGGACGAGGCGGAGACCATCGGCGGCGTCATCGACGACTTCAGGGCCGAGGGCTTCGAGTCGTTCCTCGTCGTCGACGGCCACTCGGGCGACGACACCCGCGAGATCGCGCGCGAGCACGGCGCGGACGCATCACGCAGTCGGGCGCGGGGAAGGGGCAGGCGGTCCGCGAGGGCGTCGCGCACGTCGACGACTCCTACGTGTTGATGCTCGACGGCGACGGCACGTATCGCGCGGCGGACGCCGACGCGATGCTCGAACCGCTCCTCGCGGACGACGCCGAGCACGTCATCGGCGATCGCTTCGCGGACATGGAGTCCGGGGCGATGAGCACGCTGAACGGGCTCGGGAACTCGGTGATCAACCGCGCGTTCGCGTTCATCCACGGCCACGACTTCCGGGACATCCTGAGCGGATATCGCGCCTTCAGCGTCGAGTCGTTCGAGCGGATGCACCTCACCGCGGACGGCTTCGCGATCGAGACGGAGATGGCGGTCGAGTGCGCGAAACTCGACATCGAGACGACGGTCGTCGACATCACCTATCTCGCGCGCCCGGAGCCTCCGACACGAACCTCCGGCCGTTCCGCGACGGCGCGCGCATCATCTTCGCGCTCTACAAGCTCGCGAAGACGAACAACCCCCTCTTCTACTTCGGGAGCGTCGGCGCGGGATCGATGGCGGTCGGCGTCGTCACCGCGATCTACGTCGCGATCGAGTGGTTCACGGTCCGCGTCTCGCACAACATCTTGGCGCTCTTCGCGGCGTTCACGATCCTCCTCGGCATCCAGCTCCTCATGTTCGGCGTGCTCAGTGATCTGCTCGTCACGCTCCACCGCGAGCAGCTGCGGCGTCTGGAGGACGACTAGGGCGAGTCCTCGTCTTCGCGCTCGCGATAGGTCACGACCGACGTCCAGTTCGGTGACGCGCTCGTCGGCAGTGACGAGCGTGCCGCCGTTCTCACGTACTACGCCCGCGTGAAGACACCGGCGACGAGACGATGTCGACTAGCGGATCAGTTCACTGTCGTTCGCGATGCCCTGCTCTAGCGCTGCGGAACCGCCGATCGAGTAGGGTCTGTCTCGACGACGGCGGATTCATCGCCGTCGCTTCGAACATTCTGTATCCAGTAACCGAACCCAAAACAGTATTCGAAAGAGATAATCCAGCGAGATGCAGCTGAATACTGAGCTTCATCAGCAATCGCGGTGTCGCTTCTCGTTCAACAAACTCTACGTTGATCTCGTCTAAACAACCGTTGAGTCGGTCGTTTT
>NZ_BATA01000073.1 GCF_000474235.1 Halarchaeum acidiphilum MH1-52-1 | reverse complement strand
CGTCGTATTTCCAGTCGGCCGTCACGACCTCTCGGATCGTGACGACCTCGCCTTCGTGACGCTTCCATCGTACTCACCAGAGTTGAACCCTGTCGAGGAGTGCTGGAGGCAGCTTCAAGCCGCTTTAAGCAATCGGTTCTTTGATTCACTCACTGCGCTCACCACCGCGATCGATAGCGCTCTCGATCAGCTCACTATCCCAAAAGTGAGCAATTACTTCTAATCGCTACTATAGCAATCGGGGGTGTCACTTCTCGTTCAACAAACTCTACGTTGATCCCGTCTAAACAACCGTTGAGGCGGTCGTTTTCAGGCATAGATCACTCAGAAAATGCACCGCCTCATGCTTCAACCTTATCTGAACACCGCCATACTAACTGCCGGTACTCTTGATAGCGGCTCGTTGACGGCCACCCATCTCAGACGTGTCTTGGGTGGATCGCGTCCGCTGTTAGCCGACCGGTGTATGATCTCCAGACTACATCACAGCACTTGTGAATTACTCCAATAATACTGTAAACTAACTACTGGAATTCGAGTTTCAACTCGAGTTCGTTCGCCGAGGCGAGGACGAGATTAGGGAGTTCTTGACGGAACGGCTTTCCCTTCAAGCGATGGGCCGGTCCGGAGATGCTCAATGCACCGACCGGACGCCCGTCGGCGTCGCAGATCGCCGTCGCGACGGCGTGGAGGCCCATTGTTGACTCCTCTTCGTTGAAGGCGACACCGGTATCGAGAATCTCTTCGAGTTCGGTGAAAAGAGTGTCCACATCGATGGTCGTGTGCTCCGTTGACGCGGGCATCCCGTGTTCATCGAGGATTTCCTTCACGCGCTCGTCTGGCAGCGCCGCGAGGATTGCCTTTCCCGAAGCGCTCGAATGGAGATACCCACGTTTACCGATCACCGCGTCGGTCTGCACGGCGTTCTCCCCTGTTTGAGTGTACAAGTAGTACCGACAGCCTCCCTCCTCGATGATGAACTGTGCTCGTTCTCCTGTCTCGTCGGCGACCTGATCGACTTTCCGCTTGACGAGGTCGAAGACGGGTGCGTCGTTTGCACATGGCCGCCGAGTGTGAGAAATCGCATTCCGAGCCGGTAGTCGTCGTGCTTCACGATGTACCCTTGTTCGCGGAGTGTGAGGAGATGCCGGTGTACTGTACTTGCCGCGAGGTCGAGTTCGTCTACGATCCCCTCAATGCTCGCACTCCCCTTCCGTTTGATCACATGGACAATTGCGAGCGTCGTGTCGATCGTCGACACCGTCGATTTGGATGACTTATTCACATCTATCAGAATGCACTGCCGGCATTTAAAATCCCGTATTGTCGGATTAGAGTTCGTCGGAGAACTTCCCGGATTTACCGACCGAAACCCGAAATAGACGGGGTTTATCGGCTAAACCAACAATATCGAATTCTCAGAGGTGCAGGTCGTTGTTTTGGGAGTGAATATCTGGTTTCAGATCCAAATCCGGATATAAAAATGCGAATGTGATACATATGGAGTCTATATCCCCACCTATGTCTTTTGTTTGTAATATATGTGTCTGTTCTTGTTTTCCTAATATACGGGATGGTCGCGCCGACGCGATCGCCGCTGGCCGGTCGGGGCATCGACCGCGGGACGTATAGCAGACGCTCCATCATTGGGGCGAATCGATCGACATCCACTGAAAAAGACGGGGTCGGTTTCGGACTACTCGAGTAGGTCGCGCTGGAGAACGCCATCCTCAATGACGACGGTATCATCGAGTTCGACAGTTGGTTTCCGTAGTACGCCGTCGAGGTGAATATCGCTCTTCGTCGTCCCGCCGAGGGATTCGTTGTCGCCGACCGCGAAGTGGACGGTCCCTTCGCGTTTCTTGTCCTCGGCGAGGTTCCCAATGAGCTTCGCCTTCGGGTTTGTCCCCATCGCGAATTCGGCGAGGTTACGCGCGTTCTTCCCGTGTGCGTCGAAGATGGCTTCTAACTCCTCGGCCTGCACACCACCGTCGATGTCGGTGACAAACCCGTCTTCTAGTGTGATCGCTATCGGTTCGTCAAGCTGGCCCAGGTTGTCCATCGAGACATCGAAGACGATAGTCCCGTTCGCTGTACCCTCCTTCGGATGGGTCGGTGACTCTCCCGGGGGTAGCGTTGCGAACCCGTACTCCTCGTGGAAGTAGCCGTCCAGCGAGAAGAACTGACAGCCCTCGACGCTGAAGGTTACGTCTGTCCCCTCCTCGGAGGTGACGTGCGCCTCGCTCGCGGCGCTTGCAAGCGCCGCGAGCGCTTCCGTCCGCTTCCGGAGCTCCTTGAAGTCGACCGCCATCGCGCCCTCAGTCATCATCTCCTCGGTGACGCCGCGGAGGACGCCGATGCGCGTTCCCTCACGGGCCGCACGGAGCCGAGCGCGCGTATGCGTGATGGCGTGTGTCGTGCATGTGAACGCGACGTCGGCCGTTGCCATCCCCTCGGCGATGACGTCAAGTGGTTCGTTGCCGTGACTCTTCAAAAGCGGCATGACCGACATCACGACGTCCGCACCGAGGCCATTCACGGCCGTCGCGATACTTCGTCCGACGCCGAACGTCTTCGGGTCGGTGATGACGAACACCTCCTCGTCCGATTCGACACTCATACACTGTTCGACGATGGCCCGCGAGGTGCTGGCCATTTCCAAGTCTACTAGATCTTCTGCCATCGCTTCCCCGTACACGCTAACCAGGTATATACTTTCATTAAAGAACTGGTGAGTAACCGCGGGCTGACCTACAGCGTGTAGTATCCCGTCCCACTCATCAGTCGTCGCTGTGTGCGGTAGACCGTCACCGCACGCACCGTCTCCAACTTGGCATCGACGTCGGTCGTCGCCGCCATTGTACCCTTCGGATGCCCGAGTGTCACCGTTTTACCGTCCAGCTCAGCGACCTCGTTCGGGATCGTTCCGGGGAGGAGCGCCGCGGCCGACGTGCACGACACACCGGTAACCGCGTACACTGGGTGGATCTTCTGCATGCTCATGTACCGCGCGACCAAGTTGACTTCTGAGGCGGAGACGTCACCACCCTCGGGAGTTGTGTAGTCAGTCGGCGGCGCAACGAACACGAGCTTCGGAAACCCCGGGGATTCGACGGCGGCACAATCGGGCGAGCTCGTGAGTCCGAGTTCGGCGCACACCGACCCACGGATGCGCTCGAGGCGCTCAAGGAGCTCCGAGTCACTATCTATCTCTTCGCGTCCCTCCGTTGCGGTGAGCCCGATATCCGACGCGCGAACGAACGCTATCGGCGTCGTGACGTCGAGCACAGTCATCTCGATGGACTCCCCGTCGACATCCATCTCGATGGACGGACCGCCGAGCGGGTAGAGCTCATCGGTTACGGAGCCAGCCGGGTCACGGAACGTCGTGTCGATACGTGCACCCGTCCCGGGCACGCCGTGGATCTTGAAGTCACCTCGGGTTGCCGGCGCTCCCTCGTGGAGAGGCACGTGCTGGTCGACAACTGAGCCCGTGTTGGTATTGTACAGCCGGACGTCAATGGCGTCCGCGTCGCTGGGTACGTCAACCATCTCTTCCTCGACGGCGAATGACCCGATCGCACACGTGAGATTCCCGCAGTTCCCGCCGTAGTCGATGACCGGCTTGTCGACGGCGACCTGCCCGAACGTATATGTGATGTCGACGTCCGCCGGTACGTCATCGGTTTCGACGCCCTCGGGAACCGGATCCCGGTCCGGCGTACCGATAATCATGAGCTTGGATGTCGTCGACGTCGCCCCGCCCAGACCGTCGATCTGGCGGTCGTCAGGACTACCGAACAGTGATATGATGCTCGCGTCGGTGCCCTCCTTGGGGACCTCCGACCGGGGGATGAACACGCCTTTGCTCGTGCCACCGCGGACGATTGAACACTGTAGTGTCTGCTGATCCATCAGTCCTCACTCAGGAAGCCGTCGGCATGCTCGGCGGCCCGCCTCCCAAACACGGCGCCGTTCTGGAGGCCGGTACCGCCTGGGTAGTTCTCGAAGAACAGCCCGCCGGTCGTGTTACCGGCTACGTAGAGACCCGGGATCGGACGACCGACCGTGTCGATGGCGCGGCCATCCGTGTCCATCTCGATCCCGCCGAAACCGAACGTGATGCCGCCGGTGACGCTGTAGCCGTAGTACGGCGGCTCATCGATCGGGATCGCCCAGTTCGACTTCTCTAGGCCGAGGCCCTCCGTTGCGTTCCCATCGAGGCTATCGGGGTCGAATTCTCCAGGATCACAGGCAGCGTTGAACTCCGCAACTGTCTCCGCACCTACCTCGGGGCTCTTACACCCGAGATCCTCAAGGAGTTCCTCGACGGAGTCAGCCTCGACACGGTCTCCGGGTCCGGTGGCGCGCATCATGTCCTTCAGTGGCTCGTCAACGACGATGTACGCCGTGTGCCCAGGCTGCTCGAAGATGATACGGCCGAGCTTCGCGTACGTGTGCGCTCGTGCGTCCTCGCCCTCGTCGAAGAAGCGTTCCCCCTCGTTGTTGATGAGGACACCGTACTGATAGCCGTCGACGCGGTTCGCGCCACCCTCGACGTCGGGGGACTCGCTGTCGATGAGCGCCATGTGGGCGCCGCCCCACTGGCCCACTTCGTTGCCGCCGGCGTCCGCGACCATCTCGATGGCTTCGCCAGTGTTGTAGCGGCTCCCCCTGATCTTCATGGCGTCGTAGTCGGGTCCGTAGTATTTCGTCCGCTTCTCTTCGCTAGACTCGTAGCCGCCCGCGCCCACGACGACGCTTTCCGCGCGGTATTCGACGGGGCCATCGTCGGTCCGGGCACGGATACCCGACACTTGTCCATCGTCGTCGATGACCAGCTCTCGGGCCTCGTTCTTGTAGTAGAACGTCGCGCCGTCTGCCTCAGCCGCCTCAACAAGGTCGCTGACCAGTTCTTCGCCGTCGAAGAAGGTCCGGGCAACGGTGTATCCGACGTTCAGCGGCTCCATTTCCCACGAGACCCCGCGCTCGGTGAGCCATTCGATGGTTTCGCCGGCGTTGTCTACGAGAGTCCGGGCAATGTCTGGGTCGGCCCGTCCCTCGGTCTGCTTCATAATGTCGTCGTAGAACTCGTCTGCAGTGTAATCATCGATCGCGAACTCGTACCCGTACTCAGAAAGGTCGGCGTCGGCGGAAGGAACGCGGAACGACTCGCTGAACCGGGTGTGTCCACCCCGGTGCTCTTTCGGCGACTTCTCCAGAACGCCAACGTCGTGGCCGAACTCGGCCAGTCGGTTCGACGCGGAGAGACCGGCAATACCACAACCTACCACGATAACATCATGGTCATCAACGATTTTCATCGGCATCTACACCGCATAAACTCGGGATACATATCTGTTTCGTCGTCCTCGCGCTCTCGTTGAGGCCCGTAATACGGGATTTCGGTTGAGCGTGGTGACACCAGCGCGTCGGTCGACTATTGGACAACACATATATACCTCCCGTCTAAATCGTATGAACGATCATGGACTCCGTGCAGGAGATGAAGGGAGCTAGCATTGTCGTCGAAACGTGCGCCGCCGTCGATCCCGGCGAGGACGTCCTCGTCGTTTCCGACTGGGAGGTTGCCGACGTCGCAGAGCGCGTGGCGGCCGCGGCCAAAGAACGCGACGCGAACGTGACCATGACGCTCATGGACCCGCGTGAGTACGATGGGAACGAACCCGAGGAGACCATCGCGGCCGCGATGCTCGAAGCGGATGTCATCATCACCCCAGTCCACCGGTCGATTACCCACTCGGCTGCGACCGCACGCGCAAAAGAGAACGGAGCCCGCGTCATCAGCATGGTGAAGTTCACGCCGGAGCAGCTCAAGACCGGTGGCCTCTACGCTGACTACGAGGGGATGCGATCCCACTGCGAGGAGATGGCCCGGAAGTTCTCCGAAGCCAGCGAGGCGCATGTCACTTCCACTCATGGTACTGACGTCACCGTCGGGTTGGAGGGGCGCGACGGCAACGCTCATCCCGGAATCGCCGACGAGCCCGGGGAGTTCACCGCGCTCGTCCACATCGAGGCGAACATCTCCCCTGTAGAAGGGACAACGAACGGGACAGTCGTCTTCGACGGTGCGATTCCGAACCTCGACATCGGCGTGCTTGAGACGCCGGTTGAGATGGAAATCGAGGACGGTGCGGTCACGTCCGTCGAGGGCGGCCGGGAGGCCGAGCGCATCGCGAGCGTCTGGGCCGAACACGACGACCCCGCGGTCTACAACATCGCGCAGCTTGCAGTCGGTATGAACCCTGAGTGTCCCGAGTTCAACGGCTGGTTCTCGAACGACCACGGTCGGTACGGGAACGTTCACTTCGGCATCGGCACGAGCAGCAATCTTGGCGGCACGACCCGTGCGCCGGTCCACTTCGATGCGATGATGGGTGGGCCCACGCTCGAACTCGACGGCGATGTCGTTGTCGAGGACGGCGAGTTCACCTTCTTCTGATCGAATCGGGCCCTCGCGTTCGTTTGGACACCCCTCCATCCGTCTTAATAGTCAAATTATAGAAGCATTTCCGTAACTTTAATATTCTATGGCCATAGTCATGTTGTTGTATGCCTGATTCAGACCAGGATCGGATCATCCATCGCCGATCGTTCCTTAAATACTCGGGAGCAGCGTCTGTTGCCACAATGGCTGGTTTCGCTGGTTGTTCCGACGGGAGTGGCGGTGGGGATAGTGGGAGTAGTAGTGGAGACGGAAGTAGCGAGAGTAGTAATAGTGGCTCATCATACCCCTCGGGGGATCTCAAGTACATTGTTCCGTTCGCGGAAGGCGGTGGGACGGACACGTACGCTCGTCAGGTAATCCCTGAGATGGCCGATGATCTCGGTGTCAATATTGCCATCGAGAACGTTCCCGGGGCAGCGTCGCTTCGTGGTACTGGTGAAATGTACCACGCTGAGCCGAACGGACAGATGTTTGGTGGGTTCAACCCCCCTTCGACGCCGATTTCCGCAATGGTCAACCCGCCAGGATTCGACCTACGTGATCTCGTCGGTGTCGGCACCTACGCCCGCACTCCGTTTGTCATCGTGTCAAATCCAAAGCATGAAATCAATGGTATGAATGACCTGATCAGTCGGTACCAGAACGGTGAACTCTCAACTTTCGCGGGGAAGGAGCGCGGCGGAGTCGACAACGTGACAGCCCTTCTTCTCAAGAATAAATCCGGATATGATTTGTCTTGGGAGAAGTATGTCGGATACCAAGGATCTGGCCCGGCTGTGCAGGCGACAATTTCCGGCGAGGTTCCAGCCTGTATCAGTACTGACACCGCCGCTGAGGCCGCTGTCTCCGATGGTCGCGTCGACGCTGTCACCTGTCTCTCCAGTACGGGTACGAACGTCTTCCCCGACCTTCAGTCCACTACCGACGCGGGCTATCCGAACATCGACTTTATCGGTCAGCTCCAGCGCGGGATGTACCTGCCACCGGAGACACCTGATAATATTGTACAGTCGCTTACTGGCGCCCTCAAAACGGCGCTCCAGACGGACCATGTTCAGCAGTGGTCCGAGAACACGGGGAACGTCATCGAGTACGGCAAGCCCTCCGCCGCAGAGAAAGCGGTTCAACGTGCCTTCGAGGAGATCCCGAACAACGTCGATATCGAGCAGGTTAGAAAGAACGCCTGACCTAGCTCATTTCAGAGCTGAATTCATACCCTCCGACCATGAACAGGCGTTTGACGCGAACAATACACAATAATGACTACCTATTCAGTAACCGGGTGTTCACCGTGACAGCACAAGAGTGGTATCAACACATTATCGAAGATGTCATCGACGCAGAGAAGGTGATCCTGACGGTCATGCTTGGCATGTCCATCTACATGCTCTGGGACACTACAAATTTTAGTATCGAAAGCGCGACCCGCTTCCCACGTCTATCTGGAGGGATCGTCTTCATCGGGTCTGCACTCCTGCTCTTCCGTGGGTACTTCCCAGACCGCATCGAGAGCTTGATTCTTAGCGGGGGGGGAGCGTTTGAGGCCGGTGAGGAGTTCAAGAATCGCGAAGAAGCCATGGAGGCGGAACATACCAGCGAACAGAACGAGCCCGAAACGAAGGGAGTTTCCACGGTCGATCGGCCAATCCATGATTCGGTGTTCACCTCTCTGTCGATAGTCGGTTACGCCGTCTTGGGATACGCAGTCGGACTCCTCTGGGCAACACCGTTGTTCGTCATCGTATACGGGAAGTGGTTCCGTATTGGATGGATTCGTACAATCGCGCTCGCTGTGATCGGCTTCGTCATCGCGTATAGTTTCATGGTTGTTCTGAACGTGCCGATGGACGCCGGGAAATTCTTCATCCAGGGAGGTGCTTCATGGCTGCCCTCATAGATCCCCTCCTCTCAGCGACAGGAACCTTATTCACGTGGCCGACTCCCCTCTGGGTCGTCGTTGGTCTTATCCTGGGTATGATCGCTGGGGCGTTGCCCGGTGTTGGGTCTTCACTTGGGATGGCAATCGTTCTACCGCTCACCCTTCCGCTTGCCCCGGTTAATGCGATAGTTCTGCTCGTGAGCATGTACAGCGGAGCGATGTACGGCGGTAGCATCGCGGCAATTCTGGTAAATGTTCCTGGAACTGGTGCAGCCGCGGCGACAACGTTTGACGGCTATCCAATGTCAAAACAAGGCAAAGCCGTCGAAGCGCTTGCCATATCCGCTTCGTCGTCAGCAATCGGTGGCTTCCTTACCGTGCTCACACTAATCGCGATTTCACCAATCCTCATCGAGGTTGTCCTTATGTTTGGTACGCCCGAGTACTTCCTGATGGCCGTTCTCGGGCTCGCCATGATCGGCGTCGTCGCCCACGGGTCCATCACGAAGGCAATAGTCTCCGGTGCCTTCGGAATGCTCTTAACGACGATCGGTATCGCACCTAACTCGCCCGTTCTCCGGTATACCTTTGGATCGCTCTCCCTCTACAATGGAATCGATTTCATAGCGGCGTTAATTGGGATGTTCGCGATCGCTGAAATGATTAAGCTCTCCGCACAGAGCGGCGGGATTGCTGAAGCCGGCGTTGAACTCGGAGGTAGTGCCCTTCAGGGGATTCGAACGGTTCTCAACCACCCGATCACGATAGTGAAATCGAGCTTCATCGGTATGTTCATCGGTGCCGTGCCTGGATCCGGTGCAACCGTTTCGAATTTCATCTCGTACGGTGAAGCCATGCGCAGCTCTAACGATCCCGAAAAGTTTGGGGACGGCGAGCCCGCTGGTGTCATCGCTGCGGAGGCGTCGAACAATGGGACTGTCGGTGGATCTCTTATCCCCACGGTCTCGTTCGGTATCCCTGGGAGTGGCTCCACTGCCGTTCTTCTGGGTGGCTTACTGATGCACGGGCTTCGTCCCGGGCCGCAGTTGTTCTCTGAACAACTCGGGACTACGTACACGTTCATGCTCGCCCTTCTATTTGGGAACATCTTCATCCTCCTTGTGGGATTGTTTTTGGTTACCCGCCTTGGCATCCTGACTAAGATCGACACACATTATATTATCCCGACGATTGTAGTGCTGTCGATGATCGGTGGATACACCCTTCGAACGAACTGGGTAGACATCGTGACCGTCGTCGGTCTCGGGTTGTTCGGCTATTTGATGGTAAAGCACAATTACTCCGTCATCGCGTTCGTCCTCGGTGTCGTCCTCGGGCCAATCGCAGAGGAGAACCTCATTCGGTCGTTACAGCTTTCCGGCGGTTCCTACTCGATATTCGTGACGAAGCCACTCTCGCTACTGATCGTCATAGCGATTGTTGGTATCCTCTTCGGCCCGTTCCTAAAGAGACAACTAGAGCGAGCGCTCTCGTAACCCGCCAGTGTATCTTTTTCTCGTGTGTACGCACGTAGAGGTCATCCAGTCATGAGCGATAGCACCGAATATCGGCGTTTTCTTGACAGTCGAGAGTCGCTCGTACGAAGCGGTGCGATCGCCGTTAGTATCGTGTTCGTTCTCTGGGCCGCACTCGCCCCGACGCCAGCCGGCTTCACTCCAGCGATGCAGAGCGTCCTCGCTGTGTTCGGTTTCGCCATCGTACTCTGGCTCAGCAAGGCCGTTCCATACGTCGTCTCCTCAACCGTCGCGGTCGTGCTCCTCTACGCACTAGGTGGGGTCGAAACGTTCCAAGCCGCGTCATCAGGGTTCGCATCCTCGCTTGTTTTCTTCCTTCTTTTGCTGCTCCTCCTCGGACAGTCAATCGCTGAGGTCGACCTCGACGAGCTGTTCGCGTCGCGGCTACTCTCTACGCGTTCGCGCTCCCCGCGTCCGCTCCGATCGCTATCCATCTACCTGCTCACGCTGTCATTTGTGATGCCGTCGGCTGTGGCCCGCGCCGTCACGTTCATCCCGGTCGTTAGGCAGATGTCTGACACGTACGATGTCGGTCACGACAGCGACTTCGAACGAACGGCGTTCCTTATATTGGGACACGTGAATCCTATCGCATCAATGTCCCTGATGACCGGCGGTGGGATGGCTATCATCACCTCTGAACTCATCCAGAATGAGGTACAGTCGATCACGTGGGTCCAGTGGGCGGTGTTCATGATTCCACCCGTCGTCATCCTCTATGCACTTGCGGCGGTCACCGCCGAACGTTTCTACGGGGCAAACGACGAAATCGAGCAGGCAATGGGACAACGCTCATCGCCGCTCAAGGGCAATCAGGCCGGTGATGTCGAATTGAATCTCGACCGCGATCAACGTATCGTCGGTGCGGTAATGTTCGGATCTGTCGGTCTCTGGATCATCGGGTCGTTCATCGGACTCCCGACGATCGTTCCGGCTGCGCTCGCTGTCGGGCTGTTAGCACTTCCAGGAATTCGTATCATCACCGCCGCGGATGTCCCGGAGGTGAGTTGGGGAATCCTCTTCGTTATCGGTGCTATGTTCTCCTTACTCGATGCCATGGAGCAGACAGGAGCCTTAGCGTATATGGTTGAGGCAATAACGTCTGTCGTCCCGTTCGCGACGCTTAGCCACTGGCAGGTCATTGCGATTCTCCTGGCACTCGCAGTTCTGATCCGAGTATTCTTTTCGACGGCGTCCGCAGCGATTCTAATAGTTCTCCCAATAATTCTCCGATTTGGGGGGAATTTTGGTGTGAACCGTCTCTATCTCGCACTCTCGGTTCTTCTCATCGTCGGTTCGACGACGATCCTACCGTTCAACACGACATCTGTCCTCCTCTCCTTCGATCGTGGACCACTCTCGAACAGGGACGTTGCGGTCTTCGGGTTCGTGACAATGGTGTACGCCATATTTGTCGTCGTGTTCGCGTGGAATATCTACTGGCCGATGATTTCCTGAGGGTGCTCGTCTTGAACACCGCGACGGTCACGTGGCTCTCCTCGAAACGCGGTCGGCCATATGCTTATAATCTCGGGAGTCATGATATTGGTTGATGTCCGTTATCGTAGCCGTCGACAGAGACAGATCGCAACAGGAACTCGTCAATGAAGGAGAGAAGCTAGCGGATGCATTCCAGGAGGAACTCATCATTGTCCACGTGATGACGCAGGCGACGTTCCGGGAGCTAGAGGAGGAGAGCATCAAGAAAACCAACAAGACAGTCGGTCTTAACGATGTCCGGGAGATGACCGAAGGTATCGCTGCCGACGCCGCCGACGAGGCCGGTGTGGAGGCCACGCCAGTCGGGCTCGTCGGCGACCCTGCAGACGAGATTGTGTCGTACGCCAGCGAGCACAACGCGTCCTATACCGTCGTTGGCGGACGACGTCGATCTGCAGTCGGGAAGGCGCTATTCGGGAGTGTCACCCAATCGGTTCTCTTGGACGCTGAGATCCCGGTCGTTACCGTTATGCACGAATCGTGACCGAGTCCCTCCCGTAGTAACCATCGGACCGTTTGCCCAATACATTCGCCGAAGTGAGACACCCCCTCGGGGCTCAACTCCTAAAGGCGCTCGCCTCGTTCGTCTGTAGACCGACCACCGGTAGCGTAGCGCTCCGAAAAGGCATCTTTTTCACGCATTGCGTTGGACTCTAGTCCGCATATGGAATATGAGTACGAGCAGGTCGAAGT
>NZ_BATA01000074.1 GCF_000474235.1 Halarchaeum acidiphilum MH1-52-1 | reverse complement strand
CGCCGCCGAGCGCGACGACGGAGCGAACGGCGACCCCGCGGCGCGCGCCGATATCGCCGCCGACGACACCGACGCGAGCGACAGCGAGGAGGACGGGGACGCGACGGTACCGGATTTCGAAGCACAGCTCGCCGAGCTGGGGACCGACGGATCGGCCGACGCGACGGCAGGAGCGGAGGCGAACGCGGCCGGAGATGGCGGGCGCATCGAGCCGACGGAGCGGATCGGTGACGTCCTCGATCGCCTCCAGCGCTCGTCGGAACGCGAGCGTGCGACGCGGGAGCGAGCGACGGGGAAGAGAGACGGAGACGACGCGAGCGGCGAGCGCGACGCGGACGCGACGGATGACGCGGGAGCACGGCGGAGAGACGCGAGCGGCGAGCGCGACGCGGCCGAGAGCGACCCGACACCGGTCGGCTCTCCCGCTCTGCTGGACGATCCCGCGGTTCGCGCCCGCCTCGACGCGGCGCGGCGAGCCTCGCAGTGCAACGAAGCGACGGCGAACGCGGTCTACGAACGCCTCGCCGAAGCGCCGCGGTCGGTGCGGACGCTCGCCGACGCGACGGACGCGCCGATGGAGGCGCTCCACACGCTCCTCGTCGAACTCCGCGGACGCGATCTCGTCGTTCGAGACCGCGAGCGACGCTACGCCCTCCACGAGCCCGCGCTCCGCGATCTCGTCGGCGACCCGCGGGCCGAACTCGGGGAACTCGGCGAGCAGTGGCGCGTCGAGTGACGGCGCGATCGCTCAGCGGATCGAAGAACTGAGAGCAGGGTCCGGTCGGGACGCATCGCTCTCGTGGGAAGATAAGTGACCGGACTCGCTCACACCGCAACCGTCAGCGCTTCCGGGAGTCGAAAACCGTTACCGCGATGCCGCCGTGACGGCGGCGTTCTCCAACGATCTACAGGCGGGTGAGGTTCGTCGCGCGGGGGCCCTTCTCGGCCTCCTCGATGTCGAACTCGACCTCCTGACCTTCTTCCAGGTCGGGGCCGCCGACGTCTTCCATGTGGAAGAAGACGTCCTCGTCCGCGTCGTCAGTCTCGATGAAACCGTAACCGCCCGTGTCGTTGAAGAAGTCAACTACGCCTTTCGCCATTGCCTTTGTACCGAACACCTCCCCACGGATAACCCTTCCGGGTTCGGGATGCATCAGCGTTTCCGCAGCGTTCGGTCTCGTCACCGCACGTATCGGACGAATCGGTGTCGATCACCGCGGCCGACATCGCGTCCGGCCGAGTCGGCGGCGCGACGGCGATCGGGCACGTCGACGAACGGTGGGCAGCGTCGACCGGCGTTCGGGACCGGCGCGCTCACCGACACATCACGCGCTTCCTCCGTGGGTCTCATCGCGACGACAGCCGAACACGTTCGCGACAGAAATCGCGGTGCCCCTCGGTCCGGCCTTCGCCTCCTCGCTGCTCGTGCCGAGGCGCGAGATCCCGGCGCCGCGAACCGGAGGCAACACGACCCCCCAAAGACGAACGGCCTCAGGATCGGGAGACCGAACAGTGCAGCACCGAGTAGGCGGACGCGGATGGAGGGACGAGCGCCGTCGCTCCTCGGGTAGCGGTTTCAGAATCCGCTCGGGAGCATTTCCACTGCTCCTTTCGATCGCAGGAAAATGCCGCCTCCCGGATTTGAACCGGGGACAGCTCGATCTTCAGTCGAGTGCTCTCCCAGTCTGAGCTAAGGCGGCGTGCACACTATCCGAGGACGAGCGCGGAAAAAAGGGTTACGAAACGCGCGAGACGTCGCGGCACCCCGTCCCGCCGATCGGCTGGACGGTTGTGCGGCGACAGGGGGAGTGAAGACCGCACAAGCGTCCGGCGACCGAGTGGCACGGAGAGCCGGCATAGAGTGCGATCTTCGCTCTCGCTGAGTCACGCTCGGCCGATGGCCTCGCGTGACGGTCGCCGGTTCACTCGCGAGAAGTCGTTCGAAAGGCCGGAGCGAGTTCGAACCACGGTCGGACGTGCTCGCGATCACCGCGCGCGACCTCCCTGATTCGAATCCGCGACCGCTTCGCCTCACGACGACACGCGTGCCTCCGGCACGATTCGTCGATTCGGCAGAAGTGGGTTCGGGCGGATTCGAACCATCGCGAGACGGTCGCTCACTCAGTTCACGCTGCGGCTCGCTGGGCTCGAATCCTTCACGCACGGTTTCGTCGCTCGCATCGCTCGCGACAGAAACAGTGGGTTCGGGCGGATTCGAACCACCGACCTTCTCCTTGTAAGGGAGACGTCATGACCACTAGACCACGAACCCGCACGTCGTGAGTGGGGAACGCGCGGCAAAACGGTTTCCCTTCGACGCCCCGCCGACGGAAGGCTTAGGCGGCGTCGCGGGCTTCGTCGCGACATGGATGCGCGGACGCGACGGCTGACGACGGGCGTGGCGCTCCTGCTCGCCGTCGCGCTCGTCGCGGTCGGCGCGTGGGCGTTCACGGGATCGACGGGTCACGAGCACGCGACGGTGACGGTGTCAGAGGCGAACGGGACGACGATCGGGGTCGTGCACGCGCGCGTGGCCGACTCGGCAACCGAGCGCTACCGCGGGCTGTCGGGCACGGAGTCGCTCGCGAACGGGACCGGAATGTGGTTCGTCTACGAGAGCGAGGGGGCGCGGGCGTACGTGATGCGCGATATGCGCTATCCGCTCGACATGGTCTTCGTCGGGAGCGACGGCCGGATCACGAAGATCCACCACGCGCCGACGGAGGAGCCGCCGTATCGGGAGTACACGGGCCGGGCGCGGTGGGTGCTTGAGGTGCCGTACGGGTGGACGACGCGCCACGGGATCGACGCGGGCGATCGGGTGACGATCGAGTACGGTCGCGGCGGGGACGTCGGAAGCTAAAACCCTTTTTCGCGCTCGTCGCGTAGCGTCACCGAATGAGTCAACAAGGAGAGGACGACCCGTTCGAGGACGTCCGGGACGCGTCCACGAACGCGATGTGGCGGCTCTTCGTGGAGTACGGCGGGGAGTTCCGGGCGCAGTTCGCGCTCGGCGTCGTCGCGTCTGTCTTCGCGCGCCTCCTCGATCTCATCCCGCCGGTGATGCTCGGGTACGCCATCGACACGATCCTCCGGGAGAACGGGACGTTCCTCGGGTTCCTCCCGACGTCGCTACGCGCGGGATGGACGACGAGCGAGGAGGTGCTCGTCGCGGCGGGCATCGTCGCGGGATCGTTCGTCCTCGGCGCGGGGTGTCACTGGGTGCGCAACTGGGGGTGGAACGCGTACAGCCAGCACGTCCAGCACGCGGTGCGCACGGACACGTACGAGAAGATGCAGCGCCTGAACATGTCCTTCTTCGCCGAGAAGCAGACGGGCGAGATGATGTCCGTCCTCTCGAACGACGTGAATCGGCTGGAGCGCTTCTTGAACGATGGACTGAACTCGGCGCTCCGGCTGACGGTGATGGTGCTCGGCGTCGCAGTCGTCCTCTTCTCCTACAACTGGCGGCTGGCGATCCTGACGCTGCTGCCGGTGCCGATCATCGCGCTCTTCACGTACTGGTTCGTGAAGCGCATCCAGCCGAAGTACGCGGACGTGCGCTCCTCGGTCGGGCAGTTGAACTCGCGTCTGGAGAACAACCTCGGCGGCATTCAGGTCATCAAGACGTCGAACACGGAGGACTACGAGGACGAGCGCGTCGAGGAGGCGTCGCGGGACTACTTCGACGCGAACTGGGGGGCGGTGACGGTCCGCATCAAGTTCTTCCCCGCGCTGCGCGTCATCTCGGGACTCGGGTTCGTCCTGACGTTCCTCGTCGGCGCGTACTGGGTGGCGGTCGGCGCGCCCCTCGGGCTGTCGGGGACGCTCTCCGTCGGCGCGTTCGTCGTCTTCATCCAGTTGAGCCAGCAGTTCATCTGGCCGATGGCGCAGTTCGGACAGATCATCAACATGTATCAGCGCGCCCGCGCGGCGAGCGAGCGCATCTTCGGGCTGATGGACGAACCATCGCGCGTCGCGGAGAACCCGGACGCGGAGGAACTCGCCGTCGAGGAGGGCGAGGTCGTCTACGACGACGTGACGTTCGGCTACGACGACGAACCCATCATCGAGGACGTCTCCTTCGACGTCGACGGCGGCGAGACGCTCGCGCTCGTCGGCCCGACGGGCGCCGGGAAGTCCACGGTGCTCAAGCTCCTCCTGCGGATGTACGACCCGGATTCGGGGGCGATCCGCATCGACGGGCAGGACGTCGGTGGGGTGACGCTGTCGAGTCTCCGGCAGGCGATCGGCTACGTCTCGCAGGACACCTTCCTCTTCTACGGCACCGTCGCGGAGAACATCCGATACGGCACCTTCGACGCCGATCACGAGGACGTCGTCGCGGCGGCGAAGGCCGCACAGGCCCACGAGTTCATCACGAACCTCCCGGAGGGGTACGACACGATGGTGGGCGAGCGGGGCGTGAAGCTCTCCGGCGGGCAGCGCCAGCGCATCGACATCGCGCGCGCGGTCCTGAAGGATCCCGAGATCATGATCCTCGACGAGGCCACCTCGGACGTCGACACGGAGACGGAGATGCTGATCCAGCGCTCGCTGGACGACCTCACGGCGGATCGGACGACGTTCACCATCGCGCACCGGCTCTCGACGGTGAAGGACGCGGACACGATCCTCGTGCTGGAGGACGGCCGCGTCGTCGAACGCGGCACCCACGAGGAACTACTCGCCGAGGACGGTCTCTACGCGAACCTCTGGGGGGTGCAGGCGGGCGAGATCGACGAACTCCCGGAGGCGTTCGTGGAGCGTGCGCGCGAACGCGGGGCGCGGCGGGTGGAAGAAGGGAACGCGAGCGACGACTGAAGGGAAGGGCGGCGGGTCGGGCGGCCGTTAGGGCGACCAGCCGCAGACGCGACACTTGCGGGCCGCCGTCTCGTGGAGACCGCCGCAGTCGGGACACTGTTTCTTGTTATAGCTTCGGTCCCAGCCCTCGACGTCGTGGCCGTTGTTCTCGAGGAACTCGTCCAGAACCGAATCGGTATCCCGTGCACTCGACATACATGGTACGGTATGCCACACCAACGATATAGTCTTTGTGGTGGTCCGTCCCACGGCCCCCGATCCCGCTCGTCGCGTCAGAGGTCGTACAGCTCGCCGAACTTCGCGCGGACGTGATCGACGAAGTGGTCGGCGCTGAACGCTTCGCCGGTCGCCTCCTCGATCAGGTCGGGCGTCGTGTACCGACAGCCGTGGCGGTGGACGTTCTCCGCGAGCCAGTCGCCGAGGGGATCGAAGTCCCCCTCGCGGATCGACGCGTCGAGATCGTCGATATCCGACTCGGCGTGCGCGTACAACTGCGCGGCGAGGACGCTCCCGAGCGAGTACGTCGGGAAGTAGCCGAAGTTACCGTGGCTCCAGTGGATGTCCTGCAAACACCCCTCGCGTCGCTCTCGGGCCGGACGCCGAGGTAGGACTCCATCTTCTCGTTCCAGACCGCGGGCACCTCGGAGACGTCGAGGTCGCCCGCGATGAGGTCGCGCTCGATCTCGAAGCGGAGGACGATGTGCATGTGGTAGGTGAGTTCGTCCGCCTCGACGCGGATGAGATTGTCCGGGTAGACGCGGTTCGCGGCCTCGTAGAGGTCGCGGGGCGTGGCGTCGTCGAGCGACGAAAAGTGCTCGGCGAGCGTCGGCGTGAAGCGCTCCCAGAACGCTCGCGAGCGCCCGACGTGGTTCTCCCAGAGGCGCGACTGTGACTCGTGGACGGTGAGGTCGCGAGCCTCGCCGAGCGGCGTGCCGTACTCCTCGCGAGCGAGCCCGAGGTTGTAGCGCGCGTGGCCGAACTCGTGGACGGTGCTCATCATCGAGTCGAGGGGTTCCTCCTCGCTGAAACGCGTCGTGATGCGCGTGTCGAACTGATTGCCCGACGTGAAGGGGTGCGTCGAGGTGTCGAGCGCCCGCGGTCCCAGTCGAAGCCGACGGCGTCGAGGACGTCGCGGGAGGAGGCCTCCTGCGCCTCCGGGTCGAACGTGTCACCCGCGAAGGGCGCGGCGAGGTCGCGTCGGAGTCCTCCACGGCCTCGATCAGCGGCACGAGTTCCTCGCGCAGGCGATCGAGGACGCGCTCGGCGGTTTCGAGGTCGAGGTACGGCTCGTAGTCCTCGAAGAGCACCGCGTAGGGGTCCCGCTCATCGTCGATGTGCTCGGCGTACTCGCGTTTGAGGTCGACGAGTTCGTCGAGATACGGCGCGAACGTCTCGAAGTCGTCGGTCTCGCGGGCCTCCTCCCACGCCTGCAGGGCCTCGCTCGACGTCTGCGAGATCTCCTCGACGAGATCGCGGGGGACGCGCTCGGCGCGGACGTACTGGCGTTCGATCTCGCGGACGACCGCGTCCTGCTCGACGGTGAGATCGGCCGTTTCGAGGTCGGCGAGCGCGTCACCGACGACGTCGTCGGTCAGCAGGTCGTGGCTGAGACCGGAGGCCACGGAGAGCTGTTTCGAGCGCGCGGGGTTCCCCCCGTCGGGCATCATCACCTGTTGGTCCCAAGAGAGCACGCCCTGCGCCCCGCCGAGCGCGGTGACGCGTTCGTACTGATCGAGCAGCGCGGTGTAGGCTTCCGGCGCGTCCTCGCGGTGGTTCGACATACGAGTGGGAGGGACGCGCGACCACAAGAAGCCACCCGTCGCGTCTCAAAGCCAGCGCTCGGCGAGCGCCGCGTAGGCGTCGCGACAGCGTTCGAGGGCGGAGAGCGAGACGCTTTCCGTACCGGTGTGGGCCTCCCCGGGTTCGGCCGGCCCGCAGACGACGCACGTCGTCCCGGCGTCCGCGAGCCACCCGGCGTCGGTCGCGTGGGGCTTCACGACGCGCTTCGGAGCCGCGTCCTGCGCGCCCGCGACGGCGGCGAGCGCGGCGTCCGCGAAATCGGCGTCGTCGCACGCCATCGGCGGGAGGTCCTGCTCGACGTCCCACGCGACGCCCTCGATCCCCGCCGCGCGTTCGAGGGCGGCGCGCTCGCCCGGCACGGTCCGCTCGTCGATCGTCACCTCGCAGGTATCGGGGACGACGTTCCACGCGTCGCCGCCGTCGATCCCGGTGACGGCGAGACTCCCCGCGAGGTGGTGACCCAGCACCTCGGTCTCGGGCGCGTCGAGATCGCGGACGACGTCGACGGCGTCGCAGGCGCGATAGACCGCGTTCTCGCCCTTCTCGGGTTCGCTCGCGTGCGCCGCCGCGCCCGACGCGCGGAGGGTGCTGGCACGCCGACCCTTGTGCGCGACCGCGACGTCCACGGTGCCCGGTGCGGAGTAGCCCGTCGATCCCTCGCCGACGACGGCGTGGTCGGGCGCGAACCCGCGTTCGATGGCGTGGCGGGCGCCGACCCCGCCCCGCTCCTCGCCGACGAACGACGCGAAGACGAGGTCGCGGGCGGGGTCGACGTCGCGGAACGCGAGGAGCATCGCGGCGAGCGCGCCCGTCATGTCCGCGGTGCCGCGCCCGCGGAGTCTGCCGTCGGCCTCCCGGACCCGATAGGTGCCGTCGTCCCCGAGTTGGGCGTCCGCGGGCGGCACGACGTCGTGGTGGCCGACGAGCGCGAGCGACGCGTCGCCGTCGTTCGCGTCGCGGCGCGCGATGACGTTGCCGCCGTTCGGGGCGTCGTCGCGCTCGACCGCGGCGTCGGTGTGCTCGCGGAGCCAGTCCTCGATCCGATCGCCGACCGCGGTCTCGTCCTCGTGTGAGGGGATCGAGACGAGGTCGCGCGTCAGCGTCGCGAGTTCGCGTTCGTCCATGTCGGGTCACGGAGGTCCGAGGGGAAAAGATCGGGTGCCGCGGGCCGACGCCCCGCGGACAGAAGGGCCTTGAACACCCTTATCCGCCACCGGCCAGTAGACGCGGGCATGAACATCGTCCCGGACACGAGTGTGGTCATCGACGGCCGCATCTCCCGACGCGTGGAGAGCGGCGAGTACGCCGGGGCCACCGTCTACGTGCCGGAAGCCGTCGTCGGCGAAATCGAAGCGCAGGCGAACAACGGGCGAGAGATCGGCTGGGACGGGCTCTCGGAGCTTCAGCGACTGGCCGATCTCGCGGACGAGGGTGAGATCGACATCGAGTACGTCGGCGAGCGCGCGACGGAGGCGGAGATCGGACGCGCCGCCGCGGGCGCCATCGACGCCATCATCCGCGACATCGCGAGCGAGCACGACGCGACGTTCGTCACGAGCGATATCGTGCAGGCCGAGGTCGCGCAGGCGAAGGGACTCGACGTCGAGTACCTCGAACCCGAGAACAGGGAGGTCGAGGCGCTCGCAATCGAGGACTATTTCGACGAGCAGACGATGTCCGTCCACTTGAAGGACGGCGTCGTCCCGATGGCCAAACGCGGCGAGATCGGGAACATCACCTATCAGGAGATCGGTGGGACGCCGCTCGACGCGGAGACGCTGAAGGAGTACGCGAGCGAGATCCGCGACACCGCGAAGCGCAGCGACGACGCCTTCATCGAACTCTCCGAGGAGGGGATGACCATCGCGCAGGTGCGCGACATACGGATCGCGATCGCGACGCCGCCGTTCTCGGACGGCTTCGAGATCACCGCCGTGCGTCCCATCGTCAAGACGACGATGGCGGACTACGAGCACGAGGAGGACCTCAAGGAGCGCCTCTTGGAGCGCGACCGTGGCGTCCTCATCGCCGGCGCGCCGGGCGCCGGGAAGTCCACGTTCGCGCAGGCCGTCGCGGAGTTCCTCGACGACAACGGCTACGTCGTGAAGACGATGGAGAAGCCCCGCGACCTGCAGGTCGAAGAGGAGATCACGCAGTACACGGAACTCGGCGGGTCGATGGAGAAGACCGCCGACTCGCTCCTCATGGTGCGCCCCGACTACACCATCTACGACGAGGTGCGCAAGACCGACGACTTCGAGGTCTTCAGCGACATGCGCCTCGCGGGCGTCGGCATGGTCGGCGTCGTCCACGCGACGCGCCCCATCGACGCCCTCCAGCGTCTCGTCGGGCGCGTCGAACTCGGCATGATCCCGCAGATCGTCGACACGGTCGTCTTCATCGAAGCCGGGGACGTCGACACCGTCTACGACGTCACGACCGAGGTCAAGGTCCCCGAGGGCCTCATGGAGGAGGACCTCGCGCGGCCCGTCATTCAGGTCCGTGACTTCGAGACGAAGACCCCCGCCTACGAGATCTACACGTTCAACCGACAGGTCGTCACCGTCCCGCTCGAGGGCGAGGGCGGTCCGAGCGAGTCCGGCGTGGACAAACTCGCGAAGAACGAGATCGAGCGCGAGGTGCGCTCGGCGACGCGCGGGCCGGTCGAGGTCGAACTCCGAAGCGGCAATCAGGCCGTCGTCTACGTCACCGAGGACGACATCAGCCACGTCATCGGGAAGGGCGGCGGGCGCATTCAGGACATCGAGAACCGTCTCGGCCTCACCATCGACGCCGGACGTCGAAGACAGGCCCGAGCACGCGGGCGCGCCGGGCGAGGGCGGAAGCGGGGACGCGAGCGCGACGAGCGCCGGCGAGACGGGCGGCGAGGTCGTCACGCCCGAGGTCACCTCCCAGCATATCGTCATCCCCGTGACGGAGGCGAGTCCGGGCGAGACCGTCGAGGTCCGCGCGGACGGCGAGTACCTCTGCACGGCGACGGTCGGCCGCGGCGGCGAGATCCAGATCTCCCGGGGGTCCGCCATCGCGGAGGAACTGGAGCGCGCCATCGATCGGGAGTTGCTGATCACGGTCGTTCGGGAGTAGCGCGGGATCGAAGATCCCGCGAAAAGCGACCGGGAGCGATCGGAGAGGGAGGGACGACCCGTGAGTAGCGCGGGCCGCAGGCCCTCGATCTCTGCGCCCGCCGTGCGCGACGTCGCGTCGGAGGGTTGAAGGCGAGTGCGGAGCGGCGAGGCGTGGCAAGCGAACCCCTTTTGCACCTCGCCCGCCGATGGAGCGTATGACCGAGACACTCGACAAGCAGGCCGCACACCGGCGCGGCGTCACCGTGACGACGGTGGCGTGTCTCACCGGGGTCGCGGCCGGGCTCGTCTCGAACGTCGTCGCGTCGGGTGCGACGGACCGGATCGGGGTGGCGCCGCTGGTCGCGGCGTTGGTGCTGAACCTCGGGATCGTCCGCATCCTCGGCGTCGACGTCGAGGGCTTCTCGACGAAGGACCACCTCTACACCGCCTTCATGTCCTTCGCGCTCTGGTTCGTTACTTGGGGCCTCCTCCTCTCCGCGTAACGATGGCTGAGGACAGCATCGCGGTCGTCGACCTCGATCGGTGCCAGCCCGATCGGTGCAACTACGAGTGCTCGAACTTCTGCCCGCCGAACCGCACGGGCAAGGAGTGTATCACCCAGCGCGGCGAGGACGCCGACACGGGTGGTCCCGACCAGATCCAGATCTCGGAGGAGATCTGTCTGGGCGAGACCTGCGGGATCTGCGTCGAGAAGTGCCCCTTCGACGCGATCGAGATCATCAACCTCCCCCAAGAGCTGGGGGACGAGCCGACGCACCGCTACGGCGAGAACTCCTTCGCGCTCTACGGTCTCCCGATCCCCGAGAAGGGGAAGGTGACGGGCATCCTCGGGCCGAACGGTATCGGGAAGTCCACGGCGATCAAGGCGCTCGCGGGCGAGATCACGCCGAACCTCGGGAACTTCGACGAGCCGCCGGGCTGGGACGCCGTCATCGACGAGTTCGGCGGCACGGAACTCCAGCCGTTCCTGAAGGGCGTTCGCGACGGGGACATCGAGGTCGCGCGCAAGCCCCAGTACGTCGATCAGATCCCGGCCTCGTTCGACGGGAACACGCGCGCGCTCCTCGAATCCGCGGACGAGCGCGGCGTCGTCGACGAACTCGCCGAACGACTCTCGATCGAACCCGTCCTCGACAGCGACATCGACACGCTCTCCGGGGGGGAACTCCAGCGCGTCGCGCTCGCCGCGACGCTCGCGCGGGACGCGGACTTCTACTTCCTCGACGAACTCACGCCCTATCTCGACATCGACCAGCGCGTCACGGCGGCGCGCCTCGTGCGCGAGCTCGCGGACGACGATCGGGCGATGCTCGTCGTCGAGCACGACCTCGCGGTCCTCGACCTGCTCGCCGATAGCGTCCACGTCGCGTACGGTGAACCATCGGCGTACGGGGTCATCACGCCCCCGAAGTCGACGCGAAACGGCATCAACGAGTACCTGAAGGGCTATCTCGACAACGAGAACATGCGGATCCGGCCGGAGACGATCGAGTTCGAGGAGCACGCCCCGCGCATGTCCTCGCGCTCCGAGACGCTCGTCGAATACCCCGGGATGTCGAAGACGTACGGGGACGGCGACGGTGGCTTCACGCTCGACGTCGAGGCCGGCGAGATCAACCGCAACGAGGTGCTGGGAATCGTCGGCCCGAACGGCATCGGGAAGTCGACGTTCGCGAAGCTCCTCGCGGGGCGCCTCACGCCCGACGGCGGCGAGCTCGACCTCTCGCTCGACATCGCGTACAAGCCCCAGTACGTCGAGGTCGACCAGCACATGCGCGTCGACGCGTTCCTCTCCTCGATCACGGACGACTTCGGCACCTCGTACTGGGAGACGGAGATCGCGGATCCCCTCCAGCTCGGGCGCATCATGGAGCAGAACCTCACGGATCTCTCCGGCGGGGAGCGCCAGCGCGTCGCCATCGCCGCGACGCTCTCGCGCGACGCCGATCTCTACCTCCTCGACGAGCCGAGCGCGCACCTCGACGTCGAGCAGCGCGTCCTCGCGGCGCGCGCCATCCGGCGCTACGCGGAGAACCACGAGACGAGCGTCATGGTCATCGACCACGACATCTACACGATCGACCTCCTCTCCGATCGCCTGCTCGTCTTCGACGGCGAACCCGCCCAGCACGGCCACGCGAGCACACCGCTCGGGATGCGCGACGGCATGAACGAGTTCCTCGCGAACCTCGACATCACGTTCCGCCGCGACGAGAACATCGGGCGGCCGCGCATCAACAAACCCGGGTCGCAGAAGGACAAACAGCAGAAGCGCGACGGCGAATACTACTACACGCAATAGCGGATCGCTGTCGCGGTCACCCCTAGAAACCGCGCCGACGCCG
>NZ_BATA01000075.1 GCF_000474235.1 Halarchaeum acidiphilum MH1-52-1 | reverse complement strand
GAAACCCCGGCGTTTACGCCCGGGAGGATGTCATAGAACGCCCCACGCGTCGATGACGCGCTTCGGGCCGGTGATCTTGTTGATCCAGCGGGCCGCGGCGGCCTTCTTCAGGTTCTTCGCGGCGGGACCGCCGAAGGTCTCGATCGGACTGTTGAGACCGTTGAACGAGACCTGATGGGCGACGGCCTCCTCGCCGATGCTGATGAGCGTCCCCTGATCGTCGTACGTCCAGCGTTCGAGCGGGCGGCCCTCGATGGCGGCCGCGATGTTCTTCCCGACGACGTCCGCGGACTGCCACGCGGCCTGCGCGGTCGGCGGCGCGGGGTTCTCGCCCTGATCGACGAGCGAGTTGTCACCGATGGCGAAGACGCGCTCGTCCTCCGTCCGGAGGTTCGAACTCGCATTCAGGCGGTTGTGCTCCTTCTCGAGATCGACGTCGGAGAGTTCCGACGGACCGGTGACGCCGCCCGTCCAGAGGAAGACGTCGTAGTCGAGGTCGTCGCGCTCGTCGAACTCGATGTGGTCGGCCGTCGCGGCCGTGATCGGGTCGTCCGTGAGAGTGTCGATGTCACGCTGTTCGAGTCGGTGGCGCAGCGCGCCCTGAATCTCCGCGTTGCCCGGCGGGAAGATCTCGGGGAGCGCCTCGACGAGCGTCACGTCGATGGGTGCGTGGTTCTCGTCGCGGAACTCGGCGACCTCGCCCGCGGACTGGATGCCCGAGAGGCCGGCGCCGCCGATGACGACCTGCGCGGGATCGTCGCGCGTCGCGTCGCGCGCGGCCTCGCGCACCTGCTCGTGGATCTCGAGGGCGTCCTCGCGGCTCTTGAGCGTGAGCGGGTGCTCAGCCATGCCGTCGATGCCGTACGTCGCGGTCTCCGAGCCGATCGCGACGAGGACGTAGTCGTAGTCGACGGTCGACTCGTCGGCGAGTTCGACGACGCGCTCGTCGACGTCGACGTCGACGACCTCGCCCTGCACGAACTCCGTCTCCGGGTCGGCGATCTCGCGACCGGGATCGTCAGCTTGTCCTGCACGCCCGCGTCCCGAATGATCCGGTGGGACTCGTGAAGGACGAAGTGGTAATCGTTCTCCGCGATCCACGTCAGCTCGGCGCGCTCGGGGAGGTGCTTCTGGAGCGAGTTGATCGCCCCTGCACCCGCGTAGCCGGCGCCGAGAACGACGACTCTGGTTGCCATGTGAGACCGTCCGCCGGCCCGCAATACAAAGCCTTTGGAATTGCGGCGAGAGAGAAGGGTCGAAATGTAGAGCCGAGTCGCGCGGGTGCTCGAACGGACCGCGTCAGTGCTCGGGCGGCTCGGCGGGCGCCTCCATCCGGTCGATCTTCAGGATGAGGACGTTCCCGGTGTCGTCCTTCCCGTCCACGGTGCCCTCGACGACGAGCTTCGAGAGCGGCGTCGGGCCGACGGCCACGTCGTCGCCCTCGTGGAAGTCCCGAACGCTCCCGCGGAGGTGGATCTCGGCGCGACAGAGGTCGGGGTGGTGAACGCTCGTGAGGCTGATCTCCTGCACGTTCGCGTCCTCGTCCTCCTCGCCGTCGTGGTAGACGGGCACTTCGGCGGCGCTGTCGAGTTCCTGTACGTCGAGGGCCTTGTACGCGTTCGACGTCGGCTTGTACCCGCCCTTCGGGCCGGGGACGCCCTCGACGAGCTGGAGGGCCTTCAGGCTCTGCATCTGATTGCGGATGGTACCGGGGTTTCGGTCGACCTCCTCGGCGATGTCCTCGCCCTTCACTGCACCCTCCTGTTGGGTGTAGAGATCCACGAGCGCCCGCAGAATGGTCTTCTGACTCGGCGTCAGTTCGATCGATGACATTGTCGATCGTAGGGCGGGCGCGCGCATAAAACCCCCGAATGCAGACCTCTCCGGACCGCTATACGACCCTCGATTTCCGCTCGAACGACACTGGACGTCCAACGCCACCGGAGACGCGTCGCGGATCGAGTCGCACCGCTATGGGACCCGAACGCACCTCGGAGCGCACCGAGGTGTTTTCAACGGCCGGGGACGTCCACTCCGACATGAACGATCGACGCGTCCTCGTCACGGGGGGCGCCGGCTTCATCGGATCGAACCTCGCGAACCACCTCGCCGCCGACAACGACGTCGTCGCGCTCGACAACGGCTACCTCGGGACGCCCGAGAACCTCGACGACGAGGTGGAGTTCGTCGAGACCGACGTCCTCTCTGCGGACCTCCCCACGGACGTCGACGTCGTCTTCCACCTCGCCGCGCTCTCCTCCCGGCAGATGCTCGAGGAGAACCCCCGCGAGGGGGCGCGCGTGAACGTCGAGGGATTCGTCAACGTCGTC
Organism: Halarchaeum acidiphilum MH1-52-1; assembly: GCF_000474235.1. GTDB lineage: Archaea > Halobacteriota > Halobacteria > Halobacteriales > Halobacteriaceae > Halarchaeum > Halarchaeum acidiphilum. Next base: position 9,695 of record NZ_BATA01000075.1, on the reverse strand, counting down.
GAACAGGCGCGCGCGGACGGCTGCGAGACGTTCGTCTACGCGACGACGTCCTCCATCTACGGGAGTCAGACCGATCCCTGCCCGGAGGACATGGACGTCGAGGCCGCGACGGGCTACGACGCCTCGATGCTCGGCCGCGAGCGCTACGCCGAATACTACTCGAACTTCTACGAGGGGACGACCCTCGCGGGGATGCGGTTCTTCTCCGTCTATCAGGGCTACGGCGGCGCGGAGGAGCACAAGGGCGAGTACGCGAACACCGTCTCCCAGTTCACCCAGCGGATCGCGAACGGCGAGGCGCCCGTCCTCTGGGGCGACGGCTCGCAGACGCGCGACTTCACGCACGTCTCCGACATCGTCCGCGGACTCGTCCGCGCGGCCGAGGAGCGCCTCGACGGCGTCTACAACCTCGGGACGGGCGAGAGCTACTCCTTCAACGAGATGGTCGAGCTGATCAACGACGCGCTCGGCACCGACGTCGAACCCGAGTACGAGCCCGTCCCGCTCGACAACTACGTCTACCACACGAAGGCCGACATCTCGAAGATCCGCGAGGCGACGGGCTGGACTCCCGAGATCGACTTCGAGGACGGGGTCGAAATGGTGTGCGAGCCATACGAGTCGTCGCGTAGCGACGACTGAGCGAGCGCGAGCGAAGCGAGACGCGAGCACCGCGGTGCCGAGTGAAGCGGGGGACCGCGACGAAGCGAGACGCGCGCTTTTACGTCCAGCCGCCCGATCCACGACCATGGCGCGAGACGTGCGGATCATCGGTGCACCGTCCGACTACGGCGCGAACCGACGCGGCGTCGACATGGGTCCGTCTGCCATCCGGTACGCGGACCTCGCGGCCGGGATCGAGGCCACGGGGGCGAGCGTCCACGACGCCGGCGATCTCGCGGTCCCGCGCGCCGAGGAGCGCGATCCGAACCGCGAGACGCCCTCGACCGGGAAGGCGAAGTTCCTCCGCGAGACCCGCGACGTCTCCCGCTCGCTCGCCGACGCCGTCGCGGACGCGCTCGATCACGGCGCGTTCCCGCTCGTCCTCGGCGGCGACCACAGCATCGCCATCGGGTCGCTCGCCGGGTCGTCGCGCGGCGCCGACGTCGGCGCGATCTGGTTCGACGCGCACGGCGACTTCAACACGCCCGAGACGAGCCCGTCCGGGAACGTCCACGGGATGCCGGTCGCGGCCGCGCTCGGGAAGGGTTCGTTTGCCGACCTCACGTGGGCGAAAGCCCCCGGACTCAGCGAGGAGAACGTCGTCTACGTCGGTCTCCGCGACATCGACGCAGACGAGCGCCGCGCGATCAACGAGAGCGACGTGACCGCGTTCACGATGGCCGACATCGACGAGCGCGGCATCAGCGCCGTCGTCGAGGACGCCCTCGACGTCGCGAGCGCCGGCGTTGAGGGCATCCACGTCAGCTTCGACCTCGACTGGCTCGACCCGAACGAGGCGCCGGGCGTCGGCACGCCTGTTCGCGGCGGCGCCACGTACCGCGAGGCCCACTGGGCGTTGGAGGCCGTCGCCGAACGCGACGCCGCCGAGGGGATCCTCCGCTCGATGGAACTCGTCGAGGTCAACCCCATCCTCGACGAGTCGAACCGGACCGCGGAGATCGCCGCCGAACTCGCCGCGAGCGCGCTCGGCAAGCGCACGCTGTGAACCGACACCCGTGTTGAGACGGGCGGTGCCCCCGAACGTTGATGCGCCCCGCCTGACTTCTCGCGGACGCCATGCTATCCGAACGGCTCCCGGCCGCCGTCGAGCGCACGCCCCTCCAAGCCGCGAAGTTCGTCGGCGTCCTCGCCGCGCTCGCCCTGAGCGTCCTCGGGTTCACCCGCGTCCTCAGCGGTCCCGGTCTCCTCTTCGACGGGCAGTTCCTCGCGCTCGTGTTGACGCCGCTCGTCGCGCTCGCCCTCGTCACCGTGGTGTGCTGCGAGACGCTGTACTCCGTGTCTCGTGTGATCCGATCGGACGCGACGCTCGCCGAGCAAGTGTCCGGGCGTATCGGCTACGTCCTCCTCCGCGGCGTCGAGGCCGCGATCGGCGTCGGCGGCGCGCTGTTCATCGCCTCGCTGGTGCCCGCGCTCGTCGACGAGTCGACGCCCGCGCCCGCCGGCGTCGGGATCACGCTGATCGCGATGGCGGTCGGCCTCGGGATCCTCGTGGCGAGCCTCGTCCGCGCGGCCGCGGAGCTGTTCGTCTACGGCGACGAATGAAGAAGTGAAACGCGGTGGCGCGCTACTCGTCGTCGGTCTCGTCCGGCGTGAAGACGTCGACGGCGGCGAGCCGGTCGTGCTCCGCGAGGTCCATTACGGTCACGCCCTGCGTGTTCCGGCCGTACGCGGAGACCTCCGAGACGGAGGCGCGCATGATCTGGCCGTCCTCGCTCATCGCGACGAACTCGTCGCCCGCGGCGACGGAGTGAACGCTCGCGACGCGGCCGTTGCGCTGGCCGGTTTTGATGTCGACGAGACCCTTCCCGTTGCGGGACTGCCGGCGATACTCGGAGAGGGACGTGCGCTTGCCGTAGCCGTACTCGGTGACTGTCATGAGGTCGCGCTCGTCGTCCGGGCCGGCGGCGGCGACGCCCGCGACCTGATCGCCGTCGAGTTTCACGCCGCGCACGCCGCGCGCGGAGCGGCCCATCGGGCGAGCCTCCGTCTCGTCGAAGCGGATGGCCATCCCCTCCTCGGTGCCGATGATGACGTCGCCCTCGCCGTCCGTCACCTCGACGTCGACGAGTTCGTCGCCGTGCTCGAGTCGCACGGCGCGAATGCCGGTCGAGCGGATGTTCGCGAACTCCGAGACGGCGGTGCGTTTCACGTAGCCGTCGCGGGTCGCCATCGTGAGGTACTCGTCGTCCACGTCGAAGTCGAGGTCGTCCGCGGTGACGACCGCGGAGATCTCCTCGTCGTCGTCGAGATCGACGACGTTCACCGCCGAGGTGCCGCGCGCCGTCCGGGACATCTCCGGTACCTGATACACCTTCAGTCGGTAGACCTGCCCCTGATTCGTGAAGCAGAGGAGGTCGTCGTGCGTGGAGGCGGTGAACACCGTCGACACCCGATCGCCCTCCTTCAGGTCGGTGCCGATGACGCCCTTCCCGCCGCGGTGTTGCGTGCTGAACGTCTCGACGGGCGTGCGCTTGATGTAATCGCCCTCCGAGAGCGTGACGACGACGCGCTCCTCGGGGATGAGGTCCTCGTCCGTCACTTCGCCCGCGCTCTCGATCACGCGCGTCCGGCGCTCGTTCGCGTACTCCTCTTTGACGTCGCGGAGTTCGTCCTCGATCACGCCGAGCAGTTCGGACTCGTCGCCGAGGATCTCCTCGAGGCGCTCGATGCGCGCGGTGACGTCCTCGTACTCCTCCTCGATCTCCGTCGCCTCCATCGAGGTGAGGCTGCCGAGTTGCATCCGGACGACGTGGGCGGCCTGCGCCTCGCTGAAGCCGTACTCGTCTTCCAGCGCCGTGCGCGCCTCGTCGCGATCCGCCGTGTCCCGAATGGTCTCCACGACGTCCTCGGCGTGCTCCAAGGCCTTCAGGCGTCCCTCGAGGATGTGTGCGCGGTCCTCGGCCTCCGAGAGCTCGTACGCCGAGCGCCGGCGCACGACCTCCTTGCGGTGCTCGAGGTAGTGTTCGAGGGTCTCCTTGAGGCTCAGAACCTCGGGCTGGCCGTCGACGAGCGCGAGGTTGATCACGCCGAACGTCCGTTCGAGATGGGATTCGAGGAGGTGGTTCTCCACGATGTCCGTGTTCGCGTTCGACTTCAGCTCGACGACGACGCGGATGCCGTCGCGGTCGGACTCATCGCGGAGGTCGCGCACGCCTTCGAGCGTGCCGTCGTTCACGTCCTCGGCGATGTGCTCGACGAGGCGGGATTTGTTCTGCTGATAGGGGAGTTCGGTGATCACGATGCTGTCGCCGCGCTCGCCCTCCTCGACGTGGTACTCCGCGCGGACGCGCAGCCGCCCGCGACCCGTGTGGTACGCCTGTCGGATGGCGCTGCGCCCGACGATGTTCGCGCCCGTCGGGAAGTCCGGCGCGGGCACGTGCTCCATCAGGTCCGGGATCGAGCAGTCAGGGTGCTCGATGAGGTGGATCGTCGCGTCGATCACCTCGCCGAGGTTGTGCGGCGGGACGTTCGTGCTCATCCCGACCGCGATGCCCGACGACCCGTTCACGAGGAGGTTCGGGAACGCCGCGGGGAGCACGGTCGGCTCTTCGAGGCGGCCGTCGTAGTTCCCCTCGAAGTCCACGGTGTCCATGTCGATGTCCGCGAGCAGCTCCTCCGCGATGGGCGCCATTCGGGCTTCCGTGTAGCGCATCGCGGCCGCCGGATCGCCATCGACGCTCCCGAAGTTCCCCTGCCCGTCGACGAGCGGCTCGCGCATCGAGAAGGGCTGGGCCATCCGGACGAGCGTGTCGTAGATCGCGGAATCGCCGTGCGGGTGGTAGTCGCCCATCGTCTCGCCGACGATGGAGGAGCTCTTGCGGTGCGCGGCGTTGCTCGACACGCCCGCCTCGTGCATCGCGTAGAGGATGCGACGATGCACGGGCTTGAGGCCGTCGCGGACGTCCGGGAGCGCGCGGCCCGCGATGACGCTCATCGCGTAGTCGATGTACGACTGCTCCATCTCCTCTTCGACGCGGACGTTCTCGACGCGCTGGGCGACGTCGTCGGGGACGTCGGGTGCGTCCGAGCTCATATGTCCACCCACTCCGCGTCCGTCGCGTGATCCTGAATGAACTGCTTCCGGGGTTCGACGGCGTCACCCATCAGCACCGAGAACATCCGATCTGCCTCCGCGGCGTCCTCGACGCCGAACTGCTTCAACACCCTGTTCTCCGGGTTCATCGACGTGTCCCAGAGCTGCTCGGGGTTCATCTCGCCGAGTCCCTTGAAGCGCTGGACCTGCGTCGGATTGCCGTCGCAGACCTCCTCGATGATCCGGTCGCGTTCGGCCTCGCTCATCGCGTCGTACGTCTCGCCGCGGTAGCGGACGCGGTAGAGCGGGGGCTGGATAGCGTAGACGTGGCCGCCCTCCAAGAGCGGGCGCATGTGCCGGTAGAAGAACGTCAGGAGGAGCGTGCGGATGTGCGCCCCGTCGACGTCCGCGTCCGTCGCGAGGATGATCTTGTCGTAGCGCAGCTCCTCGATGTCGAACTCCTCGCCGATCCCGGTGCCCGCGGCGGTGATGAGCGCCCTGATCTCGTCGTTCTCCAGCACCCGATCGAGGCGGTGTTTCTCGACGTTCAGGATCTTCCCGCGAATGGGGAGCACCGCTTGGAACCCACGGTCCCGGGCCTGTTTGGTGCTGTTGTGGACGAACACCCCGGATTCGAGTGCGAAGTTGTGTGTCCCAGGAACCTCGATATCGTAGACGTCCGCCGTCTCATCGAGGAACTCGACCGATTCGACGGAGTGGTTGTGGCTCGCCACCGCCTCGATGAGGCCCGATTCGTTCTCGAAGAACTTCTCGATAGTCGTCTCTTTCGTCAGAACGTTCGGATTCTCGGCGTGTTCTCTGTGGAGGCGCAGATGCTCGTCCTCCGGGAGTCGCTTCACGTTGTCGGGACGGTTATTGCGCTTATCGAAGTCCACGTGATGCCTGTGGTCCCCGTCCTCGGCCTCGTATCGGCCGTGCTCCAGATTGTACCGGTCCGCGAGCAGATGGCTGAAATCCCAGAAGTTACGGGTGTTCGGCTGTCGAACCATCTCGTAGCCGTCGAGAGTGATTCCCGATTCCGATGTGTCCGAAAGCTTCCGGTAGAGGGGCATGAGCGACTCCCCATTGTCGAGGTCCTGCGCCTCGCAGTATGTCCCGTCTCGGAGCATGAACTCGTGGTCGGGCGTGCATCGAATCGTCTCGCCGTCGTCCAACGTGACTTCGACTAGGTGGGCGTCTTCCTTCGTGACACGTGGGTTCTCGATCCGTTCGAGGCCGATGCTCCCGTCATCTTGGACGGTATAGCAGTAGTGGGACTTCCCCGCGTCTCGCTCTTCGACGAGTTCCTCGAACGTTATCGACCGGCCGGACGCGAGCGTGACCTCAGTATCGCCAGTAAAGCACCCCCCCGCGCTGTCGCCTTCCACGATGAACAGCTCGGCGTCCTCGGGCTCGCGGGTCTGACAGTCCGCGAGCTTGCCCGGGAGCGATCCCGATTCGAGGGCGTTCTTCCGGCGCGTCAGCTCCTCGGCCTTCTGTGCCGCTTTCCGGGCCTTCGCGGCCTCGACGGCTTTCCCGACGACGTCCTCCGCCGTGTCCGGGTGCTCCTCGAAGTACGTGCCCATCCCGTCGTGCACCGTCGACTCGACGATTCCGCGGACCTCGGAGTTCCCGAGCTTCGTCTTCGTCTGGCCCTCGAACTGCGGGTCGGGGTGTTTGATGGAGACGACGGCGGTCAGCCCCTCGCGGATGTCCTCGCCCTTGAGGTTCTCGCCGTCGAGTTCGTCGAGCAGCCCGTGGCTGCTCGCGTAGTCGTTCACGACGCGCGTGAGCGCCGTCTTGAACCCCGTGAGGTGCGTGCCGCCCTCGCGGGTGTTGATGTTGTTCGCGAAGGCGTGCGTCGAGGATTGGAGGTCGTCGGTCGCCTGCATCGCGATCTCGACTTGCACGTCCTGCTCCTCGCCATCGAGGTAGATGACGTCCTCGTGGAGCGGGGTTCGACTCTCGTTGAGGTACCGGACGAACTCGCGGATCCCGCCCTCGTAGTAGAACGACGTTTCGCGGGCCTCGCCGTCCACCGCCTCGCGCTCGTCGCGCAGCGTGATCGTGACGCCGCTGTTGAGGAAGGCGAGTTCGCGAATCCGGCTTTCGAGGGTCTCGTACGCGAACTCGGTCGTCTCGAAGATCTCGTCGTCCGGCGTGAATCGGATGAGCGTCCCCGTGCCCTCCGCGTCGCCGACGCGTTCGAGGTCGCTCACCGGTTCGCCGCGCTCGAAGCGCTCGCGGAACCGCCCGCCCTCGCGGTCGACGACGACGGCGAGTTTCTCGGAGAGCGCGTTGACGACGGAAACGCCGACGCCGTGCAGCCCGCCGGAGACCTGATAGGACTTGTTGTCGAACTTCCCGCCCGCGTGGAGGACGGTGAGGATGACCTCGACGGCCGGCCGGTCGTACTCCGCGTGCGTGTCGACGGGGATGCCGCGGCCGTCGTCCTCGACGCTCACCGAGCCGTCGTCGTGGAGTGTGACGGTGATCTCGTCGCAGTAGCCGGCGAGCGCCTCGTCGATGGAGTTGTCCACGACCTCGTACACGAGGTGATGAAGCCCGCCCGCGTCCGTCGACCCGATGTACATCGCCGGGCGCTTCCGGACCGCCTCCAGCCCTTCGAGCACCTGTATCTGCCCGGCGCCGTACTCACCTGAATCAGACATAATCGTTGCTCGAACCTAGTTGCTCCCTTCGTATAAAGCCTCGCACACGCGCGCGTAGGCGCGCCACTCGACAATCGCTCGCGGCCGAGAGACCGCATCAGCTGAGGTGCGCGGCGACGTCCGCCTGCGTGATGATCCCGACGGTGTCGCCGTCCTCGGTGACGATGACGGCCGTGTAGTGATCGAGCAGGCTCGAAATCTCCTCCAAGGTCGCGTCGGGCGAGACGGTCGGGAACGACTCGCTCATCACCTCGCGAACGCGGCTGTCGCCGACGTCCTCGCCCGCGTGGACCACGTCGCTCTCGCTGATGGAGCCGACCGGGATCCCGTCGGCGATGACGGGAAGCTGGGAGTAGCCGGCGTTCTGCATCCGCTCGACGGCGTCGTGGACGTGATCGCTCGGCGCGACGCTGACGACGGTCTCCTGCATCAGGTCGCGCCCGCGGACGACGTCGCCGGCCGCCTCATCGAGCGCCTCGACGATGTGACGGAGCGTCGAGAGGCGCGGGTCGACGTCGCCGCCCTCGATCCGCGCGATGAGAGGCTGCGAGACCCCGGCACGGTCCGCCAGCTCGCTCTGCGTCAGTCCGAGGGCGTTCCGGCGTTCCCGGAGGTCCTGCGGCGTCGGGAGGTACACGAGCGTAATTACCCTCGGTTATGGATAAGTGTTAGTCCTCGTCCTCGGGTTCCTCGACGACCTCGATCACGTCGAGGGGGACGTCGCGGAGCGCCCCGCCGACCTCGCTCTTCGCGATGCGCGAGGCGTGTTCGTCCGAGTCCGCGTTGAACACCGTGAGTTCGAGGACGAGACCGACGAGCGCCGTCTCGGCCGCGAGGAACGCCGCGTCGAGCGGCTCCCCGCAGGCCGGACAGGTCGTCACGCCCGCCTCCACCTCGACGTAATCGAGATCCTGATCGTTCAGCCGACGCCCCGCCTCGCTCACCGCGACACCGATCGCGTCGTCCGACTCCTCGACGTCACGAACCAGCCACGCGGCCTCCATCGCCACGACGTAGTTGCTCATACCGGAGACTGGTCCCCCGGGTAGTCGTGTCTTGTGGTTGCCCGACGGTCCGAGCCGCGTGCGGACGTCATGCAAATGATCGACATAACGTACGGATATCGACGGTGTAGGCGTCGCCTCCGTGACGGCCCACCGAGGCGGCGCGACGGCGACGGCTGATGCGACCGACGTGGCAACGAAACCACCGGACTGCGGCGGGGCACCGGAGTCGCCGGAGCGGAAAAGTACTTATATGACCGTCCGGTGAGGGACGGGCACGCAGATGCCAGCACGGCTCGCCCGTCTCGTCACCGCGGTCCAGTACCAGATCACGCTCGCGTTCGCCCTCGCGCTCCTCCCCGTCGCGACGCTCGCCAGTCGCCTCGGCCTCACCCTCCCGGTCCACCGGCTCATCGAGCGCTCCGAGGCCGCCTACCGGAGCGCGCGATGAGAAACGGCCGGAAGGGTGGCTTTTATACGTCGCCCGCGACTACGCGCTGACAATGTATAACCCGAGTCAGTCGTCCGAGTTCTCGCGAAACGCAGAGCGTCTCCCCGACGGACCCGCCAACCCCTACGAGCCGGAGGTCGGGCAGATGCCCCAGAACGACGTGAGCAAGCAGGACATGGACAACATCAACAAGACCGGCACGACCATCGTCGGCATCACCACCGAGGAGGGCGTCCTCATGGCCTCCGACATGCGCGCCAGCCTCGGGGGTCGCGTCGTCTCCAACAAGAACGTCCAGAAGGTCGAGGAGATTCAGGAGAACGCCGCCCTCTCCATCTCCGGCAGCGTCGGCGGCGCGCAGTCCTTCATCCGCACGCTCAAGGCCGAATCGAACCTCTACGAGGCGCGTCGCAGCGAGCGCATGTCCATCAACGCCCTCGCGACGATGGCCTCCAACCTCCTCCGCGGCGGCCCGTTCTTCATGGTCGTCCCGATCCTCGGCGGCGTCGACGAGGACGGCTCCCACGTCTACAGCCTCGACCCGAGCGGCTCCTCCCTCGCGGACAAGTACACCGCGCAGGGATCCGGGATGCCGTACGCGCTCGGCACCCTCGAGAACAACTACACGGACGACCTCACGATGGACGAGGCCGAACAGATCGGCGCGAAGGCCGTTCAGGCCGCGAGCGAGCGTGACACCGCCTCCGGCAACGGCATCCACCTGACGAAGATCACCGAGAACAACGTCGAAATCGTCGGCCATCAGGACGTCGACGAACTCCTCTAACGGACTTTTTTCCGGTTCGGGGTCGCCGGAGGCGACCCGCTCACCGCAAAAACCTCCGCTAAAA
>NZ_BATA01000076.1 GCF_000474235.1 Halarchaeum acidiphilum MH1-52-1 | reverse complement strand
GCGCCCTCAATTACAGCTAAAACGCCACCGCACCGCCGCGACGCAACTCTGATTGCGTCCGGCGACGACGACCGCGTATGACCGTTTCGCGGACTGTCGAACTGGAGGGGCACATCATCGACTCGGGGACGATGCAGCGGTGCTTCGAGGTGATCATGGACCTCGGGGGCGACTTCGACGTCGAGGCGTTCGACGTCGGTCACCACAAGGACGAGGAGTCGTACGCGCGCTTGCGCGTACTCGCGCCGGACGACGCGGCGTTGCAGTCCATCGTCCACGAACTCCACCAGTCGGGCGTGAACCCGGCTGATCCGGAGGACGCGACGCTGACGCCCGCGCCCGCGGATCGCGTGGTTCCGGCGGGCTTCTACTCGACGACGAACCACCCGACTGCGGTGCGCGTCGAGGGCGAGTGGGTCGAGGTCGCGGACATCGAAATGGACTGTGCGGTCGTCGTCGAGGGCGTCGGCGAGGAGGGAGAGACGACGGCGCGCACGCAGGTGTTGAACGGCATCGAGGCGGACGACCTCGTGGTGACGGGCGAGGCCGGCATCCGCGTGCGCCCGCCGGATCGCCCCCGCGACGCGTCGGGACCGTTCGGCTTCATGCGCGGCGGCGTCTCCGCGGAACGCCCCTCCGTATCGCGCATCCGGACGGTCGCGGAGGCGCTCGCGGAGGTCAAGGCCGACGGCGGGAACGTCCTCGTCGTCGCCGGTCCCGCCGTCATCCACTCGGGCGCGGGCGACGCGCTCGCCCGACTCGTCCGCGAGGGGTACGTGGACGCGCTCTCCGCGGGCAACGGCTTCGCGACGCACGACGTCGAGCGCGGGCTATACGGGACGAGCCTCGGCATGAACATCGAGACGCTCGAACACCCACGGAAGGGCCACAAACACCACATCTACGCGATCAGCGAGATCGTCCGCGCGGGCGGCATCGCCGAGGCCGTCGATGACGGGATCGTCACGGAGGGCGTGATGTACGAGTGCGTGGCGAACGACGTCGACGTCGTGCTCGCTGGGTCGATCCGCGACGACGGCCCGCTCCCGGACACGATCACGGATACGGTCGAGGCGCAAAACGAGATCCGGCGCCAAGCGCACGAGGCGGACATGGTTGTGATGCTCTCGACCCTGTTGCACTCGGTGGCGGTCGGGAACTGCCTGCCGTCGTCGACACGCGTCGTCTGCGTGGACATCAATCCCGCGACCGTCACGCAACTGCTCGATCGCGGAAGCGCGCAGGCGGTCGGTCTCGTCACGGACGTCGGGACGTTCGTGCCGACGCTCGCGGACGAACTGCTCGACTAGCGTGCGGAGGCGACGCGGGCGTTACTCTTCGCTCTCGTCACTGGGCGTCGCCGCGACACCCTCCTCGGCGTGCTCGTCGGCGCGCGGGAACTGATCGATGGTGTCGGCGCGGAAGGCCTCCTCGTCGAACTCGTACGCGCCGTCGAAGAAGTCCATGACGGTGTGCGTGTCGCGCATGGCGTTCTTCAGGCAGGTGGAGGCGCCCGGCGACGGCGTGATGTTGAAGACGATGTCGTCGCCGACGATCTTCGCCTCCCCCATGTCGAGGCTGTGCTTCGACGTGTCAACGATCTGCGGGCGGACACCGCCGTAGCCCTTCGCGCGCTGGATGTCGTCGAGTTCCATCGTCGGGACGACCTTCTGGACGTCCGGGAGGAACGCCCGACGACCGACCTCGGGGAGGTCGTAGATCAGGTTGCGGATCACGAACGGGAGGAGGATGCGGTCGGCGAGGATGTTCGCGTAGCTGAGGAAGGAGGGGAGGTTGAGTCCGAAGACGTCGAGGAAGTCCTCGACGGTGCTCAGCCGGCCGCGTTCGAGCTCGGGGACGACCTTCGCGGTCGGCCCGAAGCGGGTGATGGAGTCGTCGTGAACGTCCGCGTCGCCGTGGACCGCGGCGAACGGGAGCTTCTTCATCTGGAGGGTGTACACCTTCCCGTTCAGCGGGCCGTCCTCCGCGAGGAAGAAACTCCCCGCGACGGGGAGGAGCACCATGTCCTCACCGTAGCCCATCTCCTTTGCGATCTGGAGGCTGTGCGATCCCGCGGCGACGACCGCGACATCGCAGTCGAGGGGTCCCTCGTCGGTCGTGAGGGTGTAGCCGCGCGTCGTCTCGGTGACGTCCTCGACCTTCGTGCCGGTGTAGACGTCGACGCCCGCCTCCTCCTCGGCGGCCTCGACGAACGACTTCGCGGTCTCGCCGTAGTCGACGACGTAGCCGTCGGGCGTCTGGAGCGCGAGCAGTTCGTCGCTCGGATCGCGGCCCTCGACGACCTTCGGTTCGACCTCCGAGATCTCCTCGCGGCCGATCGGACGAAGCTTCGGGTAGAGGTCGCCGAAGCCCTCCTCGTCGTAGCGTGATTCGAGCGAATCGACCTCCTCGTCGCCGACGCCGAGCACCATCTTCGAGCGCTTCGAGTGCATCTCGCGCTCGGCGTCGTGGTTCTCCAGATAGCCGGCGAGAAGTTCCGCGCCCTCCTTGACCTCCTCTGCCTTCTCGAGGGTGTAGTTCGTCTCGATATCGCCGAAGTGGAGCGTCTGAGAGTTGTTCGTGTGGTGGGAGTTGATCGCCGCGATCTCGTCTTCCTTCTCTACGAGTGCTACCGACTCGACGTCGGTGAACTTCGCGACCGTGTAGAGGAGCGATGCGCCGCTGATGCCGCCGCCGACGATGACTAAGTCGTACTCTCCGGACATGGTTAGAGTGTGGGTAAGGCTATCTCGGTTGTCTCGCTCCACCCGCTTAACTCATGTTTTATCGCCGCGTCAGCGCCCGACGTCCGTCGAATTGTGGGTTCGACGGTCGTGTAAGTAGCGGCGGGTCAGGTCGACGAGCGCGACCGACAGGGCCGTCGCTCGGCGAGAAGTGCACCGCAAAAACAGCAGTGTTCGACGTCGCCCGGGGGCGACGGTGTGTCGGAGCTTACGCGCGGACGACGTTCGTCGCGCGGGGGCCCTTGGGGGCGTCCTCGATCTCGAAGTCGATCTCCGTCCCCTCCGTGAGGTCCTCGCCGCCGACGTCCTCCATGTGGAAGAACACGTCCTCGTCCGCGTCGTCAGTCTCGATGAATCCGTAGCCGCCCGTGTCGTTGAAGAAGTCAACCGTACCGTGTGCCATTACAAATATACGAACGTCCGCCCCACGGATAAGTGCTGCGTGACTGCCGTTGACTATGCGCTATCCGGTGGACGAATATTTCGTTTTCGCCAGCGACGGCGGATAGCCGACCACACCGTCAGTTCCCCGTGCAGGAACTACCTGACCCGGCCACAGCGGGCACAATTACGGTGGGATCGACGGTTCGGTCTCACTCGATGCGCTCGCGCGTCGCCGCGGTGACGAGCGGGAGCGTGATCGTCGCGTCGCCGACGACCGTCGCGTTCTCCGCGCTCGGCGTCAGTTTGCCCCACGAGCGCGCCTCGTCGAGCGACGCACCCGAGAGGCCGCCGGTGTCCGTCGAGTCCATCGTCAACTGGACGGCGTAGTCGTACGCGCCGGGGACGACGAGCATCGTCTGGAGGACGTAGTTCTTCGGGACGCCGCCGCCGACGAGCATCGCGCCCGCGCGATCGGCCTCGTACGCGAGGTCGTTGAGGTGCGTCATGTCGGAGAGCGCGTCGAGCGTGAAATCGCTCGTCTGGGAGTACATCCACGCCTGTAAGCCGAGCACGGAGTCCTGAATCGCGGGAACGTAGACCGGCACGTCGTTCTCGTAGGCCGCGGCGGCGATCCCCGCGTCCTCCTCGACGTCCGCCGCGGCGTTGCGTTCGCTGTTCGCCTTCCCGAGCGCCTCGGTGAACTCCTGAATGGACACCGTCCGCTCGACCTCCGGGAAGACGTGCTCGCGGAGGTGGTTCTCGAAGAGCGCGAAGTGCTCCTGCGGGAGGAAGACGTTGTAGATCCGATCCACTTGCTCCTCGCGCAGCGCCTCGTCGTAGTCGCGCTCGCTCATGTCGACGTGCTCGTCGTCCGCACTCAGGCGGTGGTCCTCGGGACCCGCGTGGCCGTGGTGGTGTTTGCCGCCGACGGCCTCGATGGTATCGTGCGTGAGGTTCGCGCCCGTCGTGACGAGCGCGTCGATGTGGCCGTCACGGATGAGGTCCGCGACGATCTGGCGCATCCCCGTCGGCACCATCGCGCCCGCGAGACCGAAGAAATTCGTCACGTCGTCGTTTCCGAGCATCTCCGCGTAGACGTCGACGGCGTGACTGACGTCCGCCGCGCCGATGCCCGCGTTCCCGTACTGCTCGACGAGTTCGCCGACCGTCATGTCCGCGTGGACGTCCGCGTGGCCGAGCGGGTCGTGATGGAACTCCTCGCGTTCGGGCGTCTCGTGGCCGTGGTCGTCGTGATCGCTCATGGCACGTACTCGGGGCGTCAGCGCTTTGAATGATCCGGGTTCGTCGGCGTCAGAGTCCGGTCGCCACGTCGAGGAACGTCACCTCGGGACCCCACTCCGCGGTGAGCGCCATGAGAGAGCGCACCCCGAACGTCTCCGTCCCGTAGTGCGTCCCGCAGAAGACGTTCAGGCCGGCCTCCTTCGCCTCGTGGTAGGTCTTCCCCTTCGGTTCGCCTGTGACGAGCGTGTCGACCCCCGCCGCGACGGCCTCGTCGAGGAAGTCCGCGCCCGCGCCCGTCACGACCGCGACGTCCTCGATCGTCTCCGGCCCGAAATCGAGGCGGCGCACGCCCGTCCCGCCGTGATCGAGTTCGGCTTCGAGGAGCCGATGCACGTCGTCGCGCGCGAGACCGTCCGCCGAGCCTCGCACACCGATGGTCTCCGGGCCGACGCGGCCGAACCCCTCGACGCCCGCGAGGTCGAGGAGGTCGGCGATCCCCGCGGCGTTCCCGAGGTCCGGGTGGCCGTCGAGCGGGAGGTGCGAGACGTAGAGCGCGACGTCGTTCTCGATCAGGGGAGCGATCCGGCCGTACTGGCGCTCGGTGACGCGCTCGATACCGCCCCACGAGAGCCCGTGGTGCGTGACGAGGAGGTCGGCGTCTCGGTCGGCGGCCGCCAGCGCGGTCTCGCGGACCGCGTCCACGGCGAACGCGACGCGCTCGACTGACTTCTCGTCCGTCCCGACCTGTAGGCCGTTCGCGGAGGCGTCCACGTCCGCGTAGTCGTCCGTCCGCAGTCGCTCGTCGTAGCGCGCGACGAGGTCGGAGAGGTGCATGCGTGGAACACGAGCCGCCCGCCTCAAGAAGGGTGCGGGAGTTCACGTGCGATGGCGGAGCCACACCGTCGCGTGACCTGAGAACGGCCCGTCGGCGGCCACCGCGAAACGGTGGTGCGGTCCCGACGGACGCGATGCACCACCTGTTCGCCCTATTCGTCCCGAGCGCCGTCGGTCGCGGCATCCGCGGTCGCGTCCGCGTGCGCGAACACGAAGTCCCGCAGGAGCTTCGCCGCGAGCGTCGCCGCCTGCCCGTCGTCGCGGTCGTTCACCTCCACGACGTCGAAGCCCGACGCGTGCGGTGCGACGGCGCGCACGACGTCGCGGAGTTCGCGCGAGGACAGCCCGTACGGCTCGGGCGTCCCCGTCCCGGGCGCGTACGCGGGATCCGCGGCATCGATGTCCACCGAGAGGTAGACGTCTCGTCCCTCGAAGCCCTCTGGCGGCGTCCAGTCGGCGACGGCCTCGGGTTCGACGACGGTGACGTCCGCCGCGTCCGCGCGCGTCCACTCGGTCTCGCTCCCGGAGCGCGCCCCGAGGATCACGGCCTCGTCGGCGCCGCGGAGCGCGTGGCGCGTCACCGTCGAGTGGCTCCACGGATCGCCGTCGTACTCGTCGCGGAGGTCGAGGTGGGCGTCGCAGACGACGACGACGTCCGGTGTGAGCGCGCGGATCGACGCCACCGACACCGTGTGCTCGCCGCCGATCGTCAGCGGGATCGCGTCGTCGCGGACGATCTCGCGGCAGACGCTCGCGAGGTAGCTGATGTACTCCTCGGCGTCGTTCCACGCGTGCACGTCACCGTGGTCGGCGACGCCGAGTGAGGAAAAGGTCTGGTCGGTCGCGCGGTCGTAGTCCTCGAACGTCCCCGCGAACCGGCGGACGCGTTCGGGACCGAAGCGCGCGCCGGGGCGGAAGGACGTGGAGACGTCGAGCGGCGCGCCGACGACCGTGTAACGTGAAGCAGAGGGGTCCGCCGTCGCGCCGGGGAACATCCGATTACTGGAGGACCTTGCGCTTGCCCTCCCACTCGAGGTACTCGATCTCGTCGTCGGGGGAGACCTCGACGTCGCCCGGAATCTCCATCGTCACCGTCTCGTACGTTTCGAGGTCCATCACCTGCACGACGGTATCGGACTCCGTCGAGACGATCTGGCCCTGCTTGCGGTCGATTATGGGGACCCAGATCTTCGCGTCGACCGGCTGGCTGAGCGAGCGGCGCTTGCCGTCGAAGACGCCGCGGGCCTCGATGCGGGCCTTCGCGCTGCCGTGCTTCCCCGGCTTCGCGGTCGAGTAGCCGTCGATCTTACACGCGGCGTCCTCGACGATGACGTAGTTTCCTTCCTGCAGGTCGCGGACTTCCTTCTGCTCTTTCGCCATGCACTCGGATTCTCGCCTGCCGGGTATAAACGGTTTGGAACGCGCCAGCGGGCGCGTCAGCGCTCACCACGGCCGGCGGCGAGACCCGGCGTCGCGCGCCCGCCACGACGCCGGCGGAACGAGCGCCAGCAGAGGAGACCGATTCCGATCGTGCCGACGCCGACCGCGAGCGCCGCGGTGTCCGCCGCGTGGATGTACAACAGGCCGGTCGAGACGGCGCCCGCGCCGAACAACACCCCGGTGACGAGGCGCTTCGCGAGCCGATCGAGCGCCCCCGTGGAGTCCTCGACGGCCGCGCGGACGTAGAAGTCGTCGCGATCCACGCGATCGAGGGCGCGTTCGAGCTTCGGCGCGAGACGCAGCGAGGAGCGCGCCGAACTCACCGCTCGATCGCCCGTCTCCGCGACGAACTCGCGGGCGCCGCGCTCGTAGTACCCCTGTTCGCCGAGGTAGTCGGTGGCGACGGAGACGAAGTCGAAGTCGGGGTCGAGCGTGAGACAGACGCCCTCGACGACGGTGGCGACGCGGAGGACGAGCGCGAGGTTCGGCGGCAGGCGGAGGGGGAACTCGTACATCGTGTCCTCGACCTTCGAGACGATCTGCTGGACGCGGTACTGTTCGACGTCCTCGCCGCGCGCGTCCGCGATCGCCAGCTCCATGACCTCCGCCATCGTCGCGCGGTCGGCCTCCGGACTCAGCGTCCCCATCTCGATCAGCGTGTCGAGGATCGCCTCGATGTCCTGATTCGCCACCGCGACGTAGAAGTCGACGATGTGATCTTGGACCGCCTCGTCGACGCGCCCGCTCATGCCGAAGTCGTAGAAGACGACGGTGCCGTCGTCGCGGACGGCGAGGTTCCCCGGATGCGGGTCGGCGTGGAAGACGCCGTCCGCGATGATCATCTGGAGGTAGGTGCGCTCGAGGGTCTCCGCGACCGCGTGCCGATCGATCCCGAGCCGTTCGAGTTCGGCGGTATCGCTGATCTTCGTCCCCGGGACGTACTGCATCGTCAGCACGCGCTCGCCCGAGTGCGAGTCGTAGACCGCGGGGATGGCGACGTCGGGGTCGTCCGCGACGTTCGCGCGGATCTCCGCGAGCATCTCGGCCTCGCGCGAGTAGTCCATCTCCTCGCGGAGCGTCGTCGAGAACTCCTCTGCGACGTTCCGGAGGCTGAACGCGCGCGCGTCATCCACGAAGGTGAGGAGTATCGGGAGCGACCACCGGATCACGCGGAGGTCGGCCTCGATCAGCGCCTCGATGTCGGGGCGGCGGACCTTGACGGCGACGCGCTCGCCGTCGAGCGTCGCGGTGTAGACCTGTCCGAGGCTCGCGCCGCTGATCGCCTCGGCGTCGAAGTCGTCGAACGCCTCCCCGACCGGCCCGACCTCCGCCTCCAAGACCTCGCGGGCGTCCGCCCAGTCCGCCGGCGGCACTTCGTCCTGCAACCGGGCGAGTTCGTCCACGTACGCCGGCGGCAGCACGTCCGGGCGCGTCGACAGCAACTGCCCCAGCTTGATGAACGTCGGCCCGAGCGTCAGGAGGTTGTCGACGAGACGCTCTGCGCGCCGGGTCTGACGCTCCGTCGAGACGCTCCGTCGCCCGCCGACGAGGAGGAAGCGCCGCCGGTCGCGCGCGTACGACCAGATGAGCGGGAGGAAGCGCCAACAGACGACGACGAACCGCCGGTAGGCGCGCAGCGACGCCACGCTACTCCTCGACGGGGATGGTGGCGGCGTCGCCGCCGGCCTTCGGGATCGTGACGTCGAGTACGCCGTCACCGAGGGTCGCCGCGGCGCCGTCGGCCGTCGCGTTCGGCGGGAGGGGAACGTCGAACTCGACGAAGAGCGCGCGTTCCTCGCGCTCGTAGCGGAACGCATCCGGCACGTCCTTCGCGCGACGCGCGTCGACGTGCAACCGGCAGGGCTGGACGTCCAGCGTGAGAGCATCGGCGCGGACGCCCGGCAGATCGAAGACGAGCCGGTATGCGTCGTCGCTCTCGAGGAGGTCGACGAAGACGGCGTCGGGAAGCCCCCGGAGCGCCTCGCGGAGCCGGGTCATACTCCGCCGTTCGGACGCGAGGTCGAAAAAGGCGGTGGTCTCACGTCCGAGACCGGGCGTTTTTCGGCTGTCGATCCCCTCCCGCTAGCCATGACCGGAGCACACGACCGCCGGCACGCCGGGTTCAGAGAGCGCGCCCGGGTGGCCGAGGCCCGCGCGTCGCTCCTCGACGTCGTCGCGGCCCACGAGCGGACGGAGACGGTCGCCGTCGCGGACGCGGCCGGCCGGACGCTCGCCGAACCGACCGAGGCGGCCCGTGCCGCCCCCGGCTACGAGCGCGCGGCGATGGACGGCTACGCCGTGCGCGCCCGCGACACCTTCGGCGCGAGCGAGCGCGATCCCGCCGTGTTGCGCGCGGCCGAAACGATGGGTCCCGACGCCGCGGTCCGCGTCCACACCGGGAGCGAACTCCCCGACGGCGCGGACGCGGTGGTGATGATCGAGGACACGTCGGAGTACGGCGACGACGTCGAGGTGCTGGACGCCGTCGCGGCGCGCGAGAACGTCGGCGCCGCCGACGAGGACGTCGCGGCCGACCAGCGACTCCACGACGCCGGCCACCGCCTGCGCCCCTCCGACCTCGGGCTGTTGAAGGAGAGCGGCGTCCGCGAGGTGTCGGCCTACGATCGCCCCGAGATCGCCGTGATCCCGACGGGCGAGGAGCTCGTGCAGGCGGACCCCGAACCGGGCGAGATGATCGAGACGAACGGTCTCACCGTCTCGCGACTCGTCGAGTCGTGGGGCGGGCGGGCGCGCTATCGCGACGTCGTGACGGACGACGCGGACGCCCTCCGCGCGGCCATCGAGCGCGATCTCGACGCGGACGTCGTCGTCACGACGGGCGGATCGAGCGTCGGCGAGCGCGACCTGACGCCGGACGTCGTCGAGTCGCTCGGACGCCTCGTCTTCCACGGCGTCGCGCTCAAGCCCGGCCACCCGGTCGCCGCGGGCGTCGTCGAAGACACGCCCGTCATCTGCCTCCCGGGATATCCCGTCGCGTGCATCGTCAACGCCGTCCAGTTCCTCCGTCCGGCGCTGAAACGCGCCGGCGGGACGCCGGTCCCGGCGTTCCCGAACGTCGAGGCCGAACTCTCGGGCAAACTCCGCAGCGAACCCGGCGTCCGGACGTACGCGCGGGTGACGCTCGACGAAGCGGCGGACGGACGCATCGCGGCGCCCGTTCACACGAACGGATCGGGCATCCTCTCGACCGTCGCGCTCGCGGACGGCTGGGTGGTCGTCCCCGAGTCCGTGGAGGGGTACGCGGCCGGCGAGACCGTTACTGTCGAACAGTGGGAGGTGTCGCCGTGACGGATCGCAAGGAGTTCCGCGACCTCGCCTCGCCCGCGGAAGCCCACGACGTCGTCGCGTCCCTCGACGTCGCGCCCGAGCCGGAGACGGTCCCGCTCGAGGAGTGTCGCGGTCGCGTGCTCGCCGAGCGCGTGGACGCCGCGATCGACGTCCCGGGATTCGACCGGGCGTCGATGGACGGCTACGCCGTGCGCGCTCGCGACACCTTCGGCGCGAGCGAGCGCGATCCCGTGGTGCTCCCGTTGACCGGCGTCGTCCACGCGGGCGAGGAGCCGGCCGTCGACGTGAGCGAGGGCGAGTGCGTCGAGATCTCGACCGGCGCCGTCATGCCGGACGGTGCGGACGCCGTGGTACCGGTCGAGCGGACGGCGGAGCGCGAGGAAGGGGACGCGATCGCCTTCGAGGCGGCGGTCGCGCCCGGCGACAGCGTGATGGCCGCGGGCGCGGACGTCGCCGCGGGCGAGCGCGCGCTCGGTCCCGGAACCGAACTCACCCCGCGCGAGATCGGGCTGCTCTCCGCGCTCGGCGTCGATGCGGTGCCGGTGAAGGGAATACCGACCGTCGGCGTCATCTCCACCGGCGACGAACTCGTTCGGCCCGGCGGCGACCTCGACCACCGCGCGGGGCAGATCCACGACGTGAACTCGTACGCGATCGCCGCGGCGATCGAGGAGGCGGGCGGCGAGACCGTCCTCTACCCCCACGCGGGCGACGACTACGAGGAGATGGAGCGCCAGCTCCGCGCGGCCGCCGACGAGTGCGACCTCGTGCTCACCTCCGGATCGACTTCCGCGTCCGCGGTCGACATCGTCTACCGCGTCGTCGAGGAGCGCGGCGAACTCCTCCTCCACGGCGTCGCCATCAAGCCCGGGAAGCCGATGCTCGTCGGGCGCCTCGCGGACGCCGCGTACGTCGGTCTTCCGGGCTATCCGGTCTCGGCGCTCACGATCTTCCGGACGTTCGTCGCGCCCGCGATCCGCGACGCCGCCGGGAAACCCGAACCGGAGCGCGCGACCGTCGAGGGCCGGATGGCCACCGACGAACGCTACGGCCGCGGTCGGACGCGACTCGTCCCGGTCGGACTCGTGGCGGACGAGACCGGCGACCTCGTGGTCTATCCCGTCGATAAGGGGAGCGGCGCGACGACGTCGCTCGTCGAGGCCGACGGCGTCGTCGAGATGGACGCGGACACGGACTACTTCGCCGCGGGCGCGTCCGTGACGGTCGAGTTGTTCTCACCGGACGTCCGCCCGCCGTCGGTGCTCTGCATCGGCGAGGACGACCCCGCGTTCGCGCGCGCCCTCGACGGCGTGCGGAACCCCAGATACCTCGCGGAGGGAACGCGCTCGGGCTTCCGACGGCTCCGCGACGGCCTACCGGACGTCGTCGTCGCGAGCGGGCCGGGAGCGCCGAGCGAGGAGACGACGACGCTGGCGTCGTGGACCCGCGAGTGGGGTCTCGTCGTGCCCGAAGGCAACCCCGACGGGATCGAGGGACTCGACGACCTCCTCGACGCCGACCTGACGTTCGTGAATCGCACGACGGCGAGCGGCCTTCGCGCCACCCTCGACGCCGCGCTCGACGAGACCGATGGCGGAAGCGAGCGGATCCGGGGATACGAGCGCACGGTGCGCGCCCACGAGTCGCCGGCGCGACGCGTGCGGGCCGGCGACGCCGACGTCGGTCTCGGTCTCCGCGCGAGCGCCGCGAAGCTCGATCTCGGGTTCGTCCCCCTCGGCGAGGAACGCGTCCGCGTCCTCGCGAATCCCGAGCGCGTCGCGAAAGCGGGGGTGGGGGAGTTGGAGCGCGCGCTCGACGGCATCGCGGGCGTCGTCACCGACCTCCCGGGCTACGACGCGTAGTCGCTGACGGACGAATCGAGTGGCGCGCTGTTCACGTCTCGCGTTCGCTCG
>NZ_BATA01000077.1 GCF_000474235.1 Halarchaeum acidiphilum MH1-52-1 | reverse complement strand
TCGCGTTCGCTCGCGTTCACCGTTCCGCGATCCCTCTCGCGTCGGACCACGAGCTCGTCGAACGACTCCACCCGGTGATCACCGAGCACGCAGACCCCGCGCCGGTGCGGGTCGTGGCGTTCGACGTGAATGGAGTCGAGACCGGCGTTCGCGGCCGCGTCGATATCGCTCGTGCCGTCGCCCGCGTAGACGCCGCGCGCGTCGTCGGGGACGCCGAGGTCGGCGCGCGCACGGTGGAGCGGGTCGGGATCGGGTTTGAACCCCGTCTCCTCGTCGCAGGGGAGGACGACGTCGAACCAGCCCCGGAGATCGAGTTCGTCGAGGACGACGTCCGTGATCGGCGCCGGACAGTGCGTGACGAGACCGACCGGCCCGTCGAGGTCGGCGACGAACGCCGCGTCGTCGTAGAGGTACGTCGCCTCCGCGCGCGCCGTCGCGTCGTCGATCTCGTCGAAGACCGGCCAGAAGTCGGCGGGATCGTACCCCCACTCGCGGAGATGGACGTTCCGATCCCCGCCGAGACCGTGCCAGAGCACCTCGGCCTGCCGATCGCTGAACGCGACGCCGAGGCGGTCCTCCACGCGATCGAAGGTCTCGCGAACGTACGCCCACTCCGTGTCGACGAGCGTCCCGTCGAGGTCGAGCAGCCAGTAGTCGTAGACCGGACGCGTCTGCATTCGAGTGACCGAAGGGTCTCGATCGGGAAGTCGTTTACTCCGATTCGACCTCGAGGCTGCTCCCGAGATACTTGTTCACGACCTCGTCGACGGTGTCCGCGCGGAACGCGTCGAGGTCGGCCGCGATCGCCTCCCGGAACGTTTCTCTGTATGCCTCGTCCATCTCGAACGCGCGGTACTCGACGCTCAGAACGGTGACGTCGAGGGCGTCCTCGGTGAGATCGCGAAAGTGCGCCCCGTCCGCGAGTTCGCCCCGCCAGAGGTTGTCGCGGAAGAACCGCCATCCCTCCTCGCCCGGCTCCTCGGCCTCGCGAGAGAGGCGCGTCTCGAACTCGTTCGGTTCGACGGTCACGTCGCGCGCGGGTTCGAGGCGGAAGCGGACCGCGAAGACGTAGCGCCCCCCCATCTATCGGAGGGCGTCGCACTCCGCGGCGAGTTCGAGGTCCTGCTCGGTGACACCGCCCGCCTCGTGGCTCGTGAAGCGCACGTCCACGGCGTCGTACTCG
This sequence comes from Halarchaeum acidiphilum MH1-52-1, assembly GCF_000474235.1. Lineage (GTDB taxonomy): Archaea > Halobacteriota > Halobacteria > Halobacteriales > Halobacteriaceae > Halarchaeum > Halarchaeum acidiphilum. The sequence continues at coordinate 10,364 of NZ_BATA01000077.1, read as the reverse complement.
ATGACGATCGTCGGATGGTGGAACGCCTCGTCGGCGAGCTCGCCGATCTCGCTCGCGAACGCCACGCCTTCGAGGTAGTCGTCGAACTCGTACGTTCGCACGATCTCGTCGCCCTCGTGCGCCCACTCGGGCGGCAGTCGCTCCTCGATCTCGTCGTCGGTGAGTGTCTCGGCCATGGACGGTCGAACGCCGGCGAGGCTCAAAACCGTGGGGGCCCGATTCGACGACCAGTCAGTCGTCCTCGGACTCGACGGCGGCGAAGCGCGGCGCAGCAACGTCACCGCCGAGCGGGGATTCGGTCCCGTCGAAATCGGGGTCGAAGAGCCGGATGGCGGTCGCGATGGTCTCCCAGTCGTCCTCGCCGGCGGCCTCCCGGAGGCTCCGCGTGGGCGCGGCGAGGAGCTGCGAGACGAGCGCGTCCGCGAGCGACTCGACGACCTCGCGCTCGGCCTCGCTCACGCCGTCGTCCGCGGCGGCGTCGAGACGCGAGAGCGCCGTGGCGACCTCGCGGTCCTTCGTCCGCTCCGCGCTCTCGTACATCTGGGCGATGACGGCGTCCGCGCGCTTGCGCTTGTACTGCGAGAGCAGGCGCTCGAACTCCTCGTCGATGATGGATTCGACGGCGATCGCGGCGGTCTGCCGGCGCTCGCGCGTCTCCGCCGTGACGTCCTCCAGATCGTCGAGATCGTAGACGTCGGCGCTCGGGCGCTCGTCGACGCCGGACGCGACGTCGCGGGGCTGGCCGAGGTCGACGTAGAGGGTCTCACCGGCGTCGCGCGCGATCGCGGGCGTGACGACCGGATCGTCGCTCCCGGTGGCGACGACGGCGACGTCCGCGTCGGCCAGCACGCGCGGCAGGGCGTCGAGACCGACCGCGCGGCCCCCGGTGTCGAGGTCCGCGAGCACCCACTCGGCGTGTTCGAGCGTCCGGTTGGCGACGACGACGGAGTCGACGCCCGCGGCGTCGAACGCCTTCGCGGCGAGCGATCCCATCTCGCCCGCGCCGACGACGAGCGCCGTCGCGTCCGTGAGATCGAGTTCCGCGTCCGCGAGGCGGACGGCGGCGCTCCCGAGACTGACGACGCCCTCGTTGATCGCCGTCTCGTTGCGCGCGCGCTCGCCGACGTGGATGGCCTTCGTCACGGCCTCCTCGAGGACGGGACCGATATCGCCCGCATCGACCGCCGTCTCGTAGGCGCGTCGCACCTGCCCGAGGATCTGGTCCTCGCCGAGGACGAGCGACTCCAGCCCGGCCGCGACGCGCATCAGGTGTCGGAGGCTCTCCTCGTGGCCGCTCGCGACGGCCGCCGAGTGGTCGCCGAGACCGACGGCGTCGAGCGCGCGCCGACCCGTCTCGGGGTCAGCGGTGACGACGTACGCTTCCACGCGGTTGCACGTCTGGAGCGCGTACGCCTCCTCGACGCCCCCCTGCGCGTGGAGCGCGTCGAGCAGCGCCGCGGTGCTCTCCGCACGGGCGTCCTCGATGTCCTCGACGGCCGCCTCGGGATGGGCGACGCGAACGCCCGAGACGACACTCGTGTTCCGGTTCACGTTGTGTGCTCCGTGTCGACGACGTCCGCCACGATCCGCGCGACGGCGTCGCCGACCGCTTGGTCGTCCTTGGAGTCTGTACTACGTAAAGCCTTCCAAACCGGTTCCGACCGCACGACGGCGCGGACCGCGTCGCGCCGCCGTTCGGGGGGGACGCCGGCCTCGCGCAGGTCCCCGCGAAGCCCCGCGGAGAGTGACGCCATCGCTCCCGCGCCGGCGATCGTCTCCTCGATGCGCTCCCGGAGGTGTTTCGCGAGCGCGGGACTCGATCCCCCCGTCGACACCGCGACCGTCACCGGGTCGTCGCGGACCGTCGCGGGGACGGCGACGTCGTCGAACGCCCGCTCGCCCGCGTGATCCGCCCGGTTCACGAGCGCGCCCGCAGATCGGGCTACCGCGGCCGCCGCGTCGTTCGTCCCCGCGTCGTCCGTCGCCGCGACGACGAGGGCGGGATCGAGGCGCGCGACGAACTCGCGGAGCGTCGCCGCGTCGCCCGCCGCGCGCACTAACGCGGCGCCGCCGAAGTCCGCGTCCGCGAACGACGGGCTGACGACGACGACGCGGGCCTCGCGGGCGAAGCGCCGGGCCTTGCGCGCGCCGACCGACCCGCCGCCGACGACGAGCACCGACTCGCCGGCGAAGTCGAACGCGAGCGGGATCACGAGCGCGTGCCTCGCTCCGGTTCGCGCGCGCGGTGGCGCCCGCGAGCACGCCCGTCCGGGCCCGATTCGTACACCGCCCTCCGTCGGCGACGAGTTCGCATACGCCTCACTCCGAGCGCCAGCCGTCCTCGGTGACGCCGACGACCGACGCGGTGTCGTCGAGGGTTTCGAGGTCCGCGACGACGGTGTCGAGGTCGTCGCCCGCCTCCCAGTAGAGCACGAGGTCGTACGTGTTCTCGCGCAAGAGCTGTTGGCACTCCCAGACGAACTCGTCGTCCGCGACGGTGCGCCCCTGATGTTGATTCACGCCGAAGCGGTCGTCGTCGTTGCCCGAGTAGACGTAGGTGTCCGTCGCGTCGATTCCGGCGTGCTCGGCGACGACGTCCCCGGCTTCGAGCGTGAGCTGGTGGAGCAGGCTCTCCGCGTCGCTCCCGAGGTCGGTGTGGACGACCGCCCCGTGGAGCGTGATGTCACCGGGTTTCAACAGATCCACCGCGCGCCGATAGAGGTCCGCGTTCGCCGTCTCGGTCATATCCCGATGACACGCGAGAGCGGGCTAAAGGACTCACGGTCCGCGGATCCGCCGACGGAGAACGAGCCGGGGAGGGCAAGGCTCTTGCCGGCCGATGTGTAACGCCTCGCATATGCGAGGGTGGTTCCGCCGCCGGTTCGACGCCGCCTACGAGCGCGTCCTCCGCCACGAACTCTCGGGCGCGCCGACGCACGTCGCGGTCATTCAGGACGGGAACCGCCGGTACGCCCGCGAGCGCGGCGACGACCCGAGCGCGGGCCACCGCGCGGGCGCGGAGACCACCGAACGCGTCCTCGACTGGTGCGCCGAACTCGGCGTCGAGGAACTCACCCTGTACGCCTTCTCGACGGAGAACTTCGAGCGCCCCCCCGAGGAACGCGATCGGCTGTTCGACCTCTTGGAGACGAAGCTCCGCGAGTTCGCGGACGCCGATCGCGTCCACGATCAGGGGGTATGCATCCGCGCCATCGGCGAGACCCATCAGCTCCCCGAGCGCGTCCGCGACGCCGTCGATTACGCCGAGCGCAGAACGGCGGGGTACACCGGCTTCACTCTGAACGTCGCGCTCGCCTACGGCGGCCGCGCGGAACTCCTCGGCGCCGCGCGCGACGTCGCCCGCGCCGTCGATGCCGGCGATCTCGCCCCCGAAGACGTGGACGTCCCCGAGATCGAGTCGCGTCTCCACGACGATCCCGTCCGCGACGTGGACCTCATCGTCCGCACCGGCGGCGACGAGCGCACCTCGAACTTCCTGCCGTGGCACGCGAACGGCAACGAGGCCGCCGTCTTCTTCTGTGCGCCCTACTGGCCGGCGTTCTCGAAGGTCGACTTCCTGCGCGCCATCCGCACCTACGAGTCCCGCGAGGCCTCGTGGCAGCGCGCGAAGGCCGAGCGCGCGCTCGCGCTCGTTCGGGCCTTCGGGAGCGTCGAGGTGCGAGAGGCCCGCGCCGTCCTCGCGCGCCTCCGCGAGTACGTCCCCGACGGCGCGGACGTCGAGGTCGACCCGGACGGCGAGACCCGCGCCGACTGACGGCGCTACAGGGCTGTCCGAGCGCGCTCGACGTACGGGAGGAGCATCGCGCCGACGCCGAACATCGAGAGCAGTCCCGAGAGCGCCCCGCGGTAGACCGGGATCGATGCGAGGAGCGCCGCGAGCAGGACGCCCGCGAGGAGCGCGATCGGCAGCGACGTCGTGAGACCGAGTCGGTCGAGCGCGACCCGTGCGATCGCTCCGTAGCCGACGACCGCACCGGGAAATGCGAGCGCGACGAGAGCGAGCAGGAACACGATCCAGAGTCCCGGCGGGGCGGCCGGATCAGTGGTGGCTTCCAACGCACCGCCGAGCGCGACCTCCGCGACGAGACCGACGACGAACGTCCGGACCGGTGCCGAGCGGACGCGGGCGAGCGCGGCCGCCGTTGACGATGGTCGCGTCGCGTAGAGGAGGGCGGCGAGCAGGCCGAGGAAGAAGACCGCCCCGACGGCGCGCGACAGCGACCCGGAGAGGGTCGTCGCCAGCGAGAGCGGGAGTCGGGAGGGCGGAGGGAACACGGCTTAGGCGTTCGCGTCCGAACGCAAGAGCGTTGTGGAGGTGACGCTCCACTTCCCGATCGGACGCTTCGCTGACGCTCACCGTCCGAACCTCACTCGTTCCGCAACGCTCCACTCCCTGATCTGGCCTATCGTCCAAATCGGCGCTGACGGTCCTGATACTCCCGGATCGCGCGGAGGTAGTCGCGGGCGCGGAAGTCCCGCCAGTTGACGTCGGTGAAGTAGAGTTCGGAGTAGACGGACTGCCAGATCATGAAGTCCGAGAGGCGTTCGGCGCCGGTCTTGATGACGATGTCGGGGTCGGCGGGGAAGACGAGGTGGTCCTCGACGGCGGCCTCGTCGATCTCGTCGGGGGTGGTCTCGCCGGCCGCGACGGACTCCGCGATGGCGCGCGTCGCCTCCGCGAACTCGTGTTTGCCGCCGAGACCGACGCTCACCTGCACGGGCGCGTCAGCGCGATCGGTGTCGTCGGGGCTTCGGAGGGCGACCTCTCGGGGGCTGGACAGCGCCGTGAGTTCGCGTTCGAGCGTCGGGACGACCGCGCGATCGAGAACGCTCACGTAGACGGTGACGCGCGTCGCGCCGTGTTCGAAGGCGAGTTCGAGGAACCGCTCGAAGGTGTCGTACGCGCCGGCTTCGAGGAGGTCGCGCTCGGTGATGACGAGCGCGACGTGCGCGGGGACGTCGGCGTCGGCGCGCCGGACGCGCCACGACTGATAGCGGTCGTAGAGACCCACGGGGGTAGGATGGGCACCGAGCGACCCTAAACCCCTCGTCCGGGTCCGCCGTTCGGGACCCTTAAGTGCGCCGGCGGTGATATCCGCCGGTAGTGACCCTTCCGCTCCGTCGAGCCGCGGCGTACGCGCTCGTCTCGACGTTCGCGCTCGCCGCGCCGCTCCTCGGGCGGTTCGCGGCGGCGCCGTTCGTCCTCGTCGCCGCGTTCGCCTTCGTCGTCACCGACGGACCCGCGTTCCGGCTGTTCGCCTACCCGTGGGACGAGAAGGCGGAGCGCCTCTGGACGCTCTTCGGGTTCGCGCTCGCCGCGACCGGTCTCGGCGTGCTCGTCCCCGCGTTCGACGTCGGCGTCGACGTCTTCGTCGTCGCGGTGCTCGCCGTCGGCTACGGCGACTTCGGCCGGCGATTCGCCCTCGAATACAGGGAGCACGCGGCGGCCGGGAGCGTCGGGTTCGTCGCGTCGTCCGTCGTCGGCGCGCTCCTCGGACAGGTCGTCGTGGCGGCCGCGGCGACGCCGTCGATGGCCTTCCTCGCGGTGAGCGCGGCGCTGCTCGCCGGTCTCCTCCGCGAGGCGCTCACGGAGCGGGACTACCCGTACGTCGTGCTCTCCGTCGGTCTCCTCTGCTGGCTGTTGAACGCGCTCGCGCCCGCGCCGTCGTGGACGCGCATCGCCGTCGCCGTCGTCCTCACCGTCGTCTTCGGCGGGCTCTCGTACGGTCTCGGCGCGGCCTCGGTGACGGGAATGCTCACCGGCGTCTTCCTCGGCGTGCTCGCCGTCATCCTCGGGGGGTACGGCTGGTTCGTCGTCCTCGTGACGTTCTTCGCGGTCGGCGGGCTGGCCTCCAAGTACCGCTACGAGGAGAAGGCGGACATCGGCGTCGCGGAGGACAACGAGGGCGCGCGCGGGAGCGGTAACGTCCTCGGGAACTCGCTGGCCGCGCTCCTCGCGCTCCTCGGCTACGCCGCGGCATCGACGCTTCCCGTCCCCGGGCACCTGTTCGTCCTCGCGTTCGCCGGCAGTATCGCGACCGCGCTCGCCGACACGCTCTCCTCGGAGGTCGGTACGCTCTACGGTCCGCCACACCTCGTCACGACCTTCGAAACGGTGCCGCCGGGAACGGACGGCGCGGTGACGTGGCAGGGCGAACTCGCGGGACTCGCCGGCGCGCTCGTCGTCGCCGTCCTCGCCGGCGCACTCCTCCCCGCCACCACCGTCGGCGCCGCGCTCGTCTTCGTCGGCGGCGTCGTCGGCATGACGGTCGACAGCCTCGCGGGCGCGACGATCGAGGGCGCGTACGTCGGCAACCAGTCCGTCAACTCGATCGCGACGATCGCGGGCGGGATCGCGAGCGCGCTCCTCGCCGCCGCTATCGGCGTCGTCGCGTTCTAACCGTCGCGTTTCGGCCGTCGCGTTCTAGAGGTCGTCGAAGGCGTGGACGGCGACGGACACCGGTTCTTTCACGACGTCCTCGCGCCCGGTGCCGACGAGAGCGTCGACGCCGCGCTGGGCGGCGACGTCGAAGAGGCGCTGGGTGATCGGGCCGTCGCGGACGAGGAGCGTCGGCACCGGCTCGACGTCGCGCAGGGTCTCGAAGGCGGCCGCCGCCTCGACGTCCGCGACGCGCTCGAAGCCCGCCACGTAGCAGTGACACCGGTCGGTGTCGCGGACCGCGTCGGCCGCCTCGGCGGTCGACGACGGGCCGGTGTCGGCGGGTTCCGCCTCGCCGGTGGCGCTCTCGTCCGCGTCGGGAGTCGCGTCCGGCCGCGTCTCGGCGATCGGCGTCGGCGAGGGGACGGCGCTCCCGTCCGTCGCGGCGACGGCCGCGTCGTCCGTACTCGCGGCATCATCCGTACTCGCGGCGTCGTCCGTACTCGCAGCGTCGTCCGTATTCGTCGCAGCGTCCGTGCTCGCGGCGTCGTCGCCGGACGCCGCGTCCGTTCCGCCGTTCGCGGTGTCGCCGTCGTCGGGTTCTATGGTCGATCCCGCACTCATACTCGTGGATCTCGCTCCGGAGGGGCGTTTCTCGCGGAGGGCGGCGTGGACGGCCGCGCGCGAGAGGTCCTCGACGGACTCGCCCGCGGGCGGCGTGGCGACGTAGTCGACGTCGCCGACCTGTTCGAGTTCTTCGAGGACGAGCTCGCCGCCGCGGTCGCCGTCGAAGAAGGCGGTGGTGCGGCGCTCGCGGGTGAGGTCGGCGGCGGCGTCCGGAACGTCCGTCCCCTCGACGGCGATGGCGTTCTTCACGCCGTACTTGAGGAGGGTGACGACGTCCGCGCGTCCCTCGACGACGACGACGGCGTCGCTCGACGCGACGTTCGGGCCGGCGGGCAATTCCCGAAATTCGGTGACGTCGCCGACGCGCACGGACTCGCGGACCTCGGTGAGGATGTCGTCGCTGTCGATGGCGCCCTCGTCGAAGGAGGTGGCGAGGAGTTCTTTCGCGCGCTCGGTGATCTCGCGGCGCTTGGCGGCGCGACAATCCTCGATGCGCGAGACCTCGACGGTGGCGTGACAGGGACCGACGCGCTCGATGGCCTCGAGCGCCGCGCCGAGCACGGACGTCTCGACGCGATCGAGGTTCGAGGCGAGGGAGATGTGACCGAACGCCTGTCCGCCCTCGGTCTCGACGTCGACGTCGAGACGGCCGAGCTTCGAGGCGTCTTGGAGGGCGTGGATGTCGAGATCGTCGCCGAGCAGGCCCTCGGTCTGCCCGAACACCGCCCCGACGACGTCGCTTCGCTCGACGATCCCGTCCGCGACGAGGTCGGCGTGAACGCGGTATTTGGCGGTGTCTTCCATGGGGGGAACTGGGAGTCCCTCCCTGATACACTATTCGGACTCAAATACCTGTTGGGCGAAACGGCCGCGTTCGGCCGTCAGCCGAGCGGTGTCCCCATCGTCTCGACGCCGAAGGCGAGGACGATCGCGCCGCCGAGACCGAAGGCGACGGCGAGGGGGAGGAGCGCGACCACGTAGCCCGCGGGGACGAGCGCGCCGGCGAGTACGGGTCCGACGACGGCGGCGATCTTGCCGACGCCGCCCGCGAAGCCGTTGCCGGTGGCGCGCAGTTCCGTCGGGAAGAGTTCGGGCGTGTAGGCGTAGATGGCGCCCCACGCGCCGAGCGTGAAGAAGGAGGACGCGAGGAGGGCGACGAAGAACGGCCAGAAGCCCGAGACGCCGAGTCCGAAGCCCGCGCCGGGCATCGCGCTCGCGAAGACGAACGTGAAGACGCCGGAGGCGAGCAGGTACGTCCCGAGCGTGCGCTTGCGCCCGACGCGCTCCACGAGGTAGGCGGCGCTCGCGTAGCCGGGGAACTGGACGAGCGCGATGAGGAGGAAGTAGCCGTAGACGCCCCCGAACGTCGCCCCGCCGAGGTGGAGCGCGGGGACGGTGCCGCTCGCGCCGAACGTCTGAGGGAGCCAGATGAACACGCCGTAGTAGCCGAAGTTGATCGCGAACCACGCGAGGGCGATGGTGATCGTGCGGGCGCGCAGGTCCGCGGCGAAGAGATCGCGGACGCCCGCCGATTCGCGGGACTCGACCTCGTCGATCGTGATCGGCTCGTACTCCTCGCCGGACTCCGCGGCGATGGCACGCAGGCGCTCGTTCGCGGCCTCGATCTTCCCCGCTCGCGCGAGGTAGTACGGCGTCTCCGAGAGCCCGTATCGGACGGCGAAGACGAGGAGACCGGGGATCGCGGAGGCGACGAAGAGGAGCCGCCAGCCGGCAACGGCGCCGAAGACGGGGATCGAGACGGTCCCCCCGCTCGGGAGGTAAGAGAGGAAGAGCCACGCGATCGCGACGGCGAAACCGTATCCGAGCGGCCAGAACGCGTCGAGATACACCAGATACCTCCCGCGCCGGTCGGTCGGGAGGTGTTCGGAGAGATACGAGGTGTCGACGGCGAGCGCGCCGCCGAGACCGACCCCGGTCAGAAAACGCAGCGCGAAGCCGGTGTAGAAGCCGACGGCGAGGGCGGTAAGCCCCGCGAAGACGGCGTACGTGAGGACGGTCCACTGGAAGGCGGGCTTGCGGCCGTATCGGTCCGCGGCGTACCCCCATCCCCAGTTGCCGACGATCATCCCCATGAGGCTCGCGGAGCCGAGGAGACCCGCCGCCGGCCCGGAAAGGCCCCACGCGTCGAGGAGCACGGGGAGTGTGAAACTGATCAGGATGACCTCCATCCCGTCGAACGCCCACGCGGTGCCACAGACGGCTAGCAGGCGTCGGTGAAACGCGTTGATCGAGATTCGATCCAGCGCTCCGGAGACCGACGTCGTATCTGTATCGGGCATGTACCGCCATCAAGGAGACAGGACGTGATAATAGTGAGTGATCGGTGAACGAATTGCCGGTGCGAAGAGAAATACTCTTCGTCCGGGGTCGGTAACGCTTATCCGTCGTTCGAACGCACGCTCCGTATATGGCAACGCACGTCGTGCCGGTCGGCTTCGACTACGATCGGCTCATCGCGCCGCTCGTCCGCGAGCGCCTCAACGTCGAGCGCGTCGTCCTCCTCGAGGGCGCCGTCGGGAGCGAGGCGAACGTCGAGTACTCGCGGAACCTCGCGGAGAAGCTCGCGCGCGACTTCGAGAACCTCCTCGGCGCGGAGACAGAGCGCCTCGACGTCGCGGACGTCTACGACTACGACGCGGCCTTCGAGCAGGCGTTCGACCTCATCAGCGACGAACTCGACCGGGACGACAGCGACGTCTGGGTGAACATCTCGTCGATGCCGCGCACGGTGAGCTTCGCGTTCGCGACCGCGGCCGACTCCGTCGTCATCGAGCGCGCGGACGACCGCGACCGCGTCCACACCTACTACACGGCCCCCGAGAAGTACCTCGAAACCGAACTCGCCGAGGAACTCCGCGAGGCCGTCGACCTGCTGGAGCGCGCGAGCGACGGGGACGTCGATCCCGACCGGGCCGCCGAGCGCGCCGCCGCGGCCCGCGACCTCCTCAACGAGTTCGACGAGCGCGGCACCACAATCGGCGCGAAGGAGCTGGATGGCGGGCACGTCATCGAGTTCCCCGTCGCGTCCTTCTCGAACGTCAAGCCCTTCGAGGAACTCATCCTCTACACGCTCGGCGACCACGGCGAGTTCGAGAGCGTCAGCGAACTCGCGGAGACGCTCGCGGGCGAACTCGGGGAGGAGTACACCGACAGCTTCCGGTCGAAGGTCATCTACAACGTCGATCGGCTCGGTCCCGAGGGGAAGGGGTACGTCGAGCAGGAATCGCGCGGGAACGCACATCGCACCTCCCTCTCGCGCATCGGCGAGCTGTGGGTGCGCGCCCACGAGAACGAAGGGGAATGACATCCTCCCCGG
>NZ_BATA01000078.1 GCF_000474235.1 Halarchaeum acidiphilum MH1-52-1 | reverse complement strand
AGGCTTTGTGAGGTACTGACTATTCGTCTGTCACCGTCGGGCTGGATTAAGCTTTCTCAAACCGTGAAACTGCGCTATCCCCTTTAATTCGACGGAGACTAACGTGAAGGTATGAAGCGGACGCGAGATCGGTACGGGGAGTCGAGCGGGACGGAGTCGACGAGCGCCAGCGTCGAGACGCTGCTCCGTGAACTCGACGGCGGAGCGGGATCGGGACCGTCGACTGACGTGTCGCCCGCGCGCCTCCTCGACGCGCTCCGGACCGTCGAGGGCGTCGACGAGGGGTTCCGATTCGACGAGACCATCGTGAAACACAGCCTCGACGAACTCCTCCTCGTGCTCGTCGCGCTCCGCGCCGACGGGACGCACGGCAAGCAGCTGATGGACGACCTCGCGGGGACGTTCGACGCCGATCTCAGTCCCGGCACCGTCTACCCTCGCCTCCACGATCTCGAGGAGTCGGGGACGATCGACGTCCACGAGATGGTGCGCACGAAGGAGTACACGGTCGCGGACGAGACGGACGCGCGCGACCGTGTCCGCGACGCGATGCGCCAGCACCTCGCCATCGGACGAGTGCTCCACCACGCGCTCACCGACGACGCGCTCTTCGCGACGGACGCGGACTGACGCCGGCCGTCGGACGCGATACGTAACTGTTTCCTCCCTGTGTCGTGCACGTCCGGGTGATGCGACAGCTGTTGTGGTGGCTCATCGGCGGTTCACGCGGCGGGAAGAACCGCCTGCGGATCGTCCGCGTCCTCCAGACGCGCCCGATGAACACGAACCAGCTGTCGAACGAACTCGATCTGAACTACAAGACCGTTCAGCACCACCTCGAAGTGCTCGAGGAGAACGACGTCGTCACGACGCGCGGAGACAACTACGGCAAGATGTACTTCCTGACCGACCGGATGAGCGAGAACCTCGATATCCTCGAGGAGATAGCCGAACAGGCCGATATCGAGACCGACACCGAGGGGGAGACCGATGGCGCGTGACCTCACCCCCCTGACGAAGACCGCGGCCGTCGCGACCGTCGCGGCGATCTGTGGCGTCGCCGCGGGCTTCGCACTCCCCGGGGTGCCGGTCCCGCCGCCGATCGATCAGCACGCGATCGTCGCGACGTTCGTCCGCGTCCAGTTCGCCGTCTCGACGTTCAACCTCGTGCTCCTCGCGTGCCTCGTCGTCGCCTACGTGCAGATCTATCGCGATCTCCCGAACAAGTACACGCTCAGCCTCCTCCTGACGAGCGTCTCGCTCCTGCTCTACGCGTTCTCCTCGAACCCGCTCGTCCCGCTCGCTTTCGGCTTCCCGCCGCTGACGGGACTCGGCCCGTTCACGTTCCTCCCGAACCTCTTCGTCGGCGCGGCCGTCGTCGTGCTCTTCTATCAGAGCCAGACGTAAACTACCCCACCCTACTCGCTCACGGCTTCGCCGTTCGCTTCATTGAGGGTGGGGCTTTCGCGTGGACTCCCGCTCTGGCCGGAATCCCCGGCAGGAGGTTCATACTCTCCGTTCGCGTTCAACGTCCCGCGATTCAAGCGCACGCCTACGGGTGCGCCTCCGCCGTCCCCAGTTTGGTTACGACGGAGATACCGCAATCCGATGTTCTTCGCGGCGTTGTAGTCGGCGTGGTTCTCGTAGCCGCATTTCAGGCACTCGAAGCCCGCGTCCTCGCGGTTGTCCGGGTGTGTGAACCCACAGGATCAGTCGCCTTTCACGTATCGCTCGTACGCGGAGTCGAAGGCCTCGTCGTCCTCGGTGAGCTGATCCCACTCGTCGAGACCCCGCTCCTCGCGCGACCCCTCGACGGTGTTGTCGAGGACGAAGGCGACGAGTCCGCCGACGGCCATCCCGGTGCCGCCGACGACGTAGATCGTGTCGGAGACGATCTTGAGACCGAGGAGCGCCCCGAGTATCGGCGTGCTCGCCATCCCCTGCTGGAAGGCGGCGGCGCTCCCGACGTTCCCCATGTAGGCGGGGAGCGCGAGACCGCAGAAGAGCGAGATGCCGACGATGAAGACGTTTCTGGAGCTGTCGAGGTCGACGTGCTTGAGGTTCGAGAGACCGACGGCGGCGATCTGCCCGAACATCGCGATGTAGAGACCGCCGATGATCGGGCTGGGGATCGTCGTGATGAGCGCGCCGAAGTACCCCACGAAGCCGACGACGAGCATCAGGAGCGCGCCGATCTGGATGACGTAGCGCGAGGCGACGCCCGTGAGACCGATGGCGCCGATGTTTTCCGAATACGAGGTCGAACCGTTCCCGGTGCCCATGATACCGGCGAAGAGGGTGGCGATCCCCTCCATGCCGATGCCGTGGTCGATGCGGCGCGCGGAGGGCGCGCGTTCGCCCGCGAGGCGCGCGACGGCGTGGTAGTCGCCGAAGGACTCGATCATGGAGGCGAGGACGCCCGCGAACATCCCGACGACGAACGAGGTCTGGAAGGTAGGCATCCCCCACTGGAGCGGCGTCGGCACCTGCACGAGGCTCGCGTTCGCGACGGTGGAGAGGTCGACGAACGCGGCCGACCCGCTCGGGATGATGCCGAGGACGGAGAGCGCGGTGGCGAGCACCCACGCGACGACGATCCCGAGGAGGACCGGGTAGAGCCGGAACATCCGATGAGCGTCGTCGAGGTACTGGCTGAAGAGGACGATCAGGACGACGGTGAGACCGACGAGCCACCACGCCTGATTCGCCATCGTGACCTGCGAGGCGCTGAACAGCGAGAGCCCGATGAGCGCGATGGTCGGCGCGACGACGACCGGCGAGAGGTACTTCTTCAGCCAGCCCATCACGCCGAGATACCCCAGCGCGAACTCGACGATCCCGCCGACGATGATCGCGCCCTGCAAGGCGAGGATCGCGTCCCGCCAGTGGTCCGGGCCGGTGCCGACGAAGCCGATGATGGCGATGGCGGGCGCGAGCATCGAGAACGTCGCGCCCTGCACGATCGGATAGCGGTTCCCGAACGTCGTCTGGAGGAGCGTGCCGACGCCCGAGACGACGAAGAACGTCCCGATGTAGATCGGTTGCCACTTCGAGGGCATCCCCATCGCGCCGGCGAGCGCGAGCGGGACGGCGATGTTCGCGCCGACCATCGTGAGGTAGTGCTGGAGTCCGAGCAGCACCGACTCGCCCGTCGGCGGCCGCTCCTCGACGCCGTACTCGACGTCGCCGGACTGTTCGACCGACTCGGTCCCGGGTTCGCCCGCGATGCCCTCGGGGGGCGCCTCCGGGTTCGCGTCTCCTGCCATGCGTACCACCACATCGGTGCCCGCGCCGGCGCATAAGCGTGTTGTGTCGCCGACCCTTTGTTCGCGCACCGCGTCCCTCCCGCCGTGTCCGATCCCGCCGTCGCCGCCTGCCAGTGCGCGATCACCGACTGCGATCCCGCAGCGAACGTCGCCACCGTCCGCGCGCGTCTCGCCGGCCTCGACGATCGCGTCGACGTCGCCATCTTCCCCGAGTACGCGCTCACGGGGTTCGTCGCGGACGACCGCATCGCGGACGCGGCGCTCGCGCGCGCCGGGCCCGAGCTGGATGCGGTCGTCGACGCCGCGGCGAGCGCCGACGCGGCCGCGCTCGTCGGATTCGTCGAGGACGCCGGTGACGCGCTGTACAACACGCTCGCGTACGTCGCGCCCGACGGCGAGCGGACGCACTACCGCAAACGCCACCCGTGGGGCGACGAGGCCGACGTGCTCGACGCGGGCGACGAGCGCGCCGTCGTCGAGACGCCGGTCGGTCGGACGGGACTCCTGACGTGTTACGACCTCAACTTCGTCCGCGAGAGCGCGGCGCTGGTCGACGCCGGCGTCGACGCCCTGTTCGTCCCGGGGGCGTGGCCGGCATCCTACGCGTCCAACTGGGACCTCCTCCTGCGCGCACGCGCCCTCGACGGCGTCCGCTGGGTGGTCGGCTGCGGTCGCACGGGCGCGCGGACGCTCGGCGACCCCGGCGAGTACGCGGGACGCTCCGCCGTGATTCGCCCCGACGGGACGGTCCGCGCCCGCCTCGGCCGCGGCGAGCGCGACCTCGTCGAACCCCTCGATCCCGGCCTCCTCGCCGAACAGCGCGCGTTCGTCGGGAGCGTCGGGGAGTGACGGCCGTAACTGCGTAGTGGCGGCGCGCTCCACGTCGGGGCATGAGCGACGAACTCGACGTCGACGTCGAAGTCGAAGTGGGGGTCGAAATCGACCGGGACGAGCTCGACGTCGAACTCGGCTCGTCGAGCGAGACCGAGGCCGAACTCGAGGTCGCGGGCGCGGAGGTCGACGTCGAAATCGAGGTCGAACGCCACGGCGACCCCGTCGATGCGGACGAGGACGACGGCGACGACGCGGCCCCGGTCGAGGCCCACCTCGACGACGGGTAGCGCGACCGGTCGGCCCGGATCTCGGCAATCGGCCCCGCGTCCACCACCCCTTTTCCCGACGCGCGGCTAGCGAGCGGTGATGACGCACCTCTTCGATTCTCTCACGCTCCGCGAGACGGAGATTCCGAACCGGATCGCCGTCTCCCCGATGTGCCAGTACTCCGTCGATGAGCGCGACGGGATCGCGACGCCGTGGCATCACGTTCACCTCGGCTCGCGCGCCGTCGGCGGCGCCGGTCTCGTCATGTCCGAGGCGACCGCCGTCGAGCCGCGCGGGCGCATCACGCCCGAGGACCTCGGCATCTGGAGCGAGGAGCACGCGGACGCGCTGCGCGAGACCACCGAGTTCGTCAAGAGTCAGGGCGCGGTCCCCGGCATCCAGCTCGCTCACGCCGGCCGGAAGGCCTCCACGAGTCGCCCGTGGGAGGGCCACGATCCCCTCCAGCCCGACGAGGGCGGCTGGGAGGTCGTCGCGCCGAGCGACGACGCGTGGCCCTACGGCGATCAGGAGGCCCCGCCGACGCGCGCGATGGACGCCGAGGACATCGATGACGTCATCGAGGCGTTCCGCGAGGGCGCCGAGCACGCGCTTGACGCCGGCTTCGAGGTCGCCGAAGTCCACGGCGCGCACGGCTATCTCCTCCACGAGTTCCTCTCCCCGGTCACGAACCACCGCGACGACGAATACGGGGGGAGCTTCGAGAACCGCGCGCGCCTGATCCGCGAGGTCACCGAGGCCGTCCGCGAGGTCTGGCCGGACGAGAAGCCCGTGCTCGTTCGGCTCTCCGGCACCGACTGGATCGACGACGAGGAGTCGTGGACGGTCGAGCAGTCCGCGCGCCTCGCGGACGTCCTCCACGAGGCCGGCGCGGACCTCATCGACGTCTCCTCGGGCGGGATCGCACCACGCTCCGCGCCCGACTGGGCCGGCCCGAACTACCAGCTCGCGCTCGCCGAGCACGTCCGCGAGAACTCGGAGAGCGGCGTTTCCGTGGGGACCGTCGGCGGCGTCACCACGTCCGAGCAGAGCGAGGCCATCGTCCGCAACGAGCGCGCGGACCTCGTCATCATCGGCCGCGAGTTCCTCCGCGATCCCTACTTCGGTCTCCACGCCGCCCACGAACTCGGCTACGAGGACGAGGTCGAGATCCCGAACCAGTATCTCCGCGGGTTCGACGAGCGCCTCTGAGCCGGCGGTAACCCTATCCGTTCGGCCGTCCCGCCTACGAGTATGACCGACGACACGGCCGACGACCGTCGGGGGCGCGACCTCGACGCGCGCGTCGCCGCCCTCGAAGACGCCGTCGACGACCTCCGCGCGGCCTCCGACACCACCCGTCGCGACGTTCCGCGCGGTCCGCGCTCATTCCCGCGTCCGCCGACCCCGCGCGAGTTTCTCGCCTTCGCCGTCGACGACGCCATCCCGGCGACCGTCGCGCTCCTCGACGCACAGGTCCGCGCGCTCGAAGCCCTCCGTGCCGCGCTCCGGCTCGTCGACGCCGGGCGCGGACGGTCGGCCGCTGACGCCGCGGCACGCCCGGACCGCGAGACCCTCGACAGGCTCGACGCCGCGCTCGCCGACCTCCGCGCCGCCGTCTCGGGCGACGCGCTCCCGAAGAACCACGCGGCCCGCGACCTGCTCGAAGACGCCCGTGATCTCACCGCGGATCTCGAAGCCGAGGTCGCGGCGGTGCGCGCGGACCGCGAGTCGGGCGAGCGCGCGGACGAGGATGCCGACGCCGTGACTGGCGAGGATGCCGGACGCGATGAGCGCGAGCACCGTGCCGAGCGCGTCGAGGACGAACTCGACCAGCTCCGCGACGAGTACGACGCGGGCGATGACGTGAGCGACGCGGACGGCGGCGGACGCGACGCGGACGACGATCGCGGGGCGTAGCCGGAGAACCGAGAACGGTGTCGACTCGGCCGGTCCGCCGTCTCCGCTCTCCGCTTCGAGCCGGCTACCCCGTCGGCTCGAATCTGTATCCGTCCCAGTCTTGGCTCTCCGGCTCGCGGATGCCGGCGTCGGGGTCGCGCAGCTCCGCGCAGTAGACGGGCGTCACGCGATCGCCGCTCTCGATCCCGTCGGTGGTGAACTGGCCGAGCGCGCGCACCGTCTCGCCGTCGTCGAGTTCGAACTCGACGATGCCGAGGTGGTTGGGTTCGCGGACGCCCGGCGGCGTCGCGGTGCTCGTCGTCCACGTGACGACGGTGCCGACCGCGTCCGTGAGGTCGACGGTCTCGGTCTGCTCGGCGCCGCACTCCGGGCAGACGGCGTGTTCGGGGTACGTGACGTGGCCCTCGGGACAGCGGTAGGCGTCGAAGCTCATTCCGCGGCCTCCAGAATCGTCGTCGTGACGCAGTTGTCGAACCCGCCGACGTTGCAGGCGAGACCGACGTCCGCCGAGACCTGTCGCTCCCCCGCGTTGTCGGTGAGTTGGCGGTGGATCTCGTACACCTGCGCGACGCCGCTCGCGCCGAGGGGGTGGCCCTTCGACTTGAGACCGCCGGAGGTGTTGACGGGAAGGTCGCCGTCTCTGGCGGTGATGCCCTCGTCGGCGGCCTTCCAGCCCTCGCCCTTCTCGAAGAAGCCGAGGTCCTCCAGTTGGAGGACTTCGAGGATCGTGAACATGTCGTGGAGTTCCGCGACGTCGACGTCCGCGGCGGTCAGCCCGCTCATCTCGTAGGCGATCTCGGCGGCGTCGACGACGCCGCCCATCACGGTGGGGTCGTCGCGCTCGTGGACGACGTGGGTGTCGGTCGCGCCGCCGATGCCCGCGATGACGGTGTAGTCGTCGGTGTACTCGGCGGCGACGCTCTCCGGGCAGAAGAGGAGCGCCGCGCTGCCGTCGGTGATCGGGCAGAAGTCGTAGAGGCGCAGCGGGTCGGCGACGATCGGCGAGCCGAGGACGGTCTCCTCGTCGACCTCCTTGCGGAACTGCGCGTGCGGGTTGTCCACGCCGTTCGCGTGGTTCTTCACGGCGACCGACGCGAGGGACTCGCGGGGCGCGTCGTACTTCTCTAAATAACGCCGTGCGGTCATGCCGGCGAAACTCGGGAGGGTGACGCCGTGCTTGTACTCGACGGGGTGGGTGAGCGAGGCGATGACGTCCGTCGCTTCGGCGGTCGTGCGATGGGTCATCTTCTCGCCGCCGACGAGCATCGTGAGGTCGCTGGCGCCGGAGGCGACGGACTGCCACGCGGCGTAGACGCCCGCGCCGCCGGACGCGCTCGTCTGATCGACGCGCTGGGTGTAGGCGCCGAGCGCGCCGAGGTCGTGTGCGAGAGCGTTCGGAACCCCGGTCTGGCCCTCGAACTCCCCGCTGGCCATGTTCGAGACGTAGAGGTGTTCAAGCTCGCTCGCGTCGACGCCGGCCTCGTCGAGGCAGGCCGCGCCCGCCTCCGCGAGCAATTCGCGGACCCACGCGTCGCGCTGTCCGAACTCGGTCATCGACGCGCCGATGACGGCTACCCGGTCCATACTCCCTCTCTCACGGAGGCGGCCCTTGAGCGTTCCGTCCCGTTCCCATCTCGCCCGACACGCGCTCGGCGCGCGCCGCCCGCTGACGTCGACGTCACCGGGTGACGCGGTCGTCCGCGAGGCTTTATCTGGTTCGGAGTCGAATCAGGTAACACGAGACAATCGCATGAGCGACGAACCCGACATCCCCGTGGCGGCCGAGATCCCCGATAGCGCAGCGCACATGACCGGCGTCGATCACATCACGCTCATCGGGAGTAACGAGGCGGACACCGTCGCGTTCTACCGCGACCTCCTCGGGATGCCGCTCGTCCTCCGGCAGCCGAACCTCGACGCGCCCGACGTCACGCACCTGTTCTTCGACACGGGCGACGGCCGCATCCTCACGTTCTTCGTCGAGGACGACCGCGAGTCGAACCCCCAGCCCCAGCGCGTCGGCGTCGGCGGCGTCCACCACCTCGCGTTCAGCTTCGATCCCGACGACTTCGAGGAGGTGCGCGAGGCGCTGGAGGAGGCGGGCCACCGGTACAGCGTCTTCGATCGCGGCGTCTTCCACTCGCTCTACACCCGCGATCACAACGGTCTCACCATCGAACTCGCCGCGGACAAGTTCGCGATCCCCGACGACCGCCGCGGCGAGGTGCTCGCGCTCACCCACCAAAAGCGCGTCGCGGCGGGCGCCGAGTACGCCCACGAGGAGCACATGGTCCACGCCCTCGAAGAACTCGACCTCCCCGTCGAACGCGCCGACCTCCCCGAGGCCGCGTCCGGATCCGGCGGTCTCTGAGGCGCGGACTCGACCGACGACCCTTCGCGTGCCCGTGAGCGCGCGGATGCGCGCCCGGTGTGCGCCGACGCGAGCCGACGCGAGCCGACGCGAAGCTATTTGTCCCCCACGGTCCGACACTCTCACTCACGATGGGTAGCCTGTTCCCGTTCCGCTCCGACGTCGACGCGGACGCGGGGAGTCCTCGACTCGTCGGGATCGACGAGGACGCCGCGGACGAGGTGTTCGACGCCCTCGGCTCGCGTACCGCGCGGCGCATCCTCACCGCGATCTACGACGACCCCCGCCCTGCATCCGCCCTCGCGGACGCAGTCGACACCTCCCTCCAGAACGCGCGGTATCACCTCGACAACCTCAGCGACGCCGGCCTCGTGACCGTCGCCGACACGTGGTACTCCGAGCGCGGCACCGAGATGAAGGTGTACGCGCCCGCGAACGACGCCGTCGTCGTCTTCGCCGGCGACGACGGAACGAAGACCGGCGCGTTCGACGTCCTCAAGCGGTTCTTGGGCGGCGTCGTCGGCGTCGCTCTCGGCGCGCTCGTCGTGCAGGCCCTCCTCGCCCCGGAGTCGCTCCTCCCCGCGATGGGGACGTCCGGCGGATCGAGCGGGTCCGGCGCGTCGGGCACACCCACGGCGTCGGGCGGCAGCGGCGGCTTCAGCACGATGGACGTCCGGCGAACGACGACGACGACGGCGACCACCACGAGCGCGTCCGGCGGCGGTCACGGCCCGCTCGCGCTCCTCGCCGAACCCGGCGTCGCCTTCTTCCTCGGCGGCATCTGCGTCCTCCTCGTCGTCGCGACGCTCTGGTACGTCCGGACGCGCCGCCGAGGCTGACGCCCCGACGTCGGAGAGCAGCGCGCCGACGACGCAAGCCGTTTCAACGCGAGTCGCGTATCGCGGGTAGTGACAGACGACGAAACCGACTCCCGCGATCTCTCCCTCGACGCCTTCTACGACGCCCTCGAGGACGTCGGGCGACCCGTCGTGACCGCGGGCCGCCTCGCGAGCGTCCTCGGGTGGACGCAGGCCGACGCGAGCGACGCCCTCGACGCGCTCGCCGACGACGGCGCGGCCCTCCAGCGCGTCGACGTCTCGAACGATCCCGTGGTGTGGTTCCCGACCGACTGGGCGCGCACGACGGAGCGCGAGCGCGTCGTCGTCTTCCCCGAGCACCGCGAGGTCGTCGTCGATCAGCCCACGCAGTTCACGCGCGCGCAACTCGCGCAGTTCGCGACGCTCACCGACACGACCGGCGAGAACGCCTACCGCTACCGGGTGCGCGAGGAGGACGTCTGGGGCGCGCCCCACGACGACGTCGAGTCCCTCCAGCGCACGCTCCGGCAGGCGCTCGGCGATCGCTACCCCATCGTCGAGGAGTTCGTCACGGACCAGTGGCGCCGCGCGCGCCAGTTCCGCCTCTACACGCACGAAGAGGGATACGTCGTCCTCGAGGCCTCCTCGCCCGAGATGATGGGGAACGTCGCGGAACAACACCTCTCCGAGGGGACGATTCGCGCGCCGATCACCGACACGGAGGCGTGGGTGGCCGCGGAGGCCGTGGCGACCGTCAAACGCGACCTCTACGAGGCCGGCTACCCCGTGCAGGACGACCGGACGCTCGACGAGGGGAGCGAGATCGACCTCGACCTCGAACTGTCGCTGCGCGACTACCAGCGCGGCTGGGTCACGCGCTTCGTCGAGTCGGGATCGGGCGTGCTCGTCGGCCCGCCGGGGAGCGGCAAGACCGTCGCCGCGCTCGGCGTCATGGACGAAATCGGCCGCGAGACGCTGATCCTCGTGCCGGGGCGCGAACTCGTCGGCCAGTGGCGCGACAGCATCCTCGAATACACGACGCTCGGGCGGGGAGACGTCGCGGAGTACCACGGCGGCGTGAAGGAGATCGGCCCGGTGACGATCGCGACGTACTCCTCGGCGGGGATGGAGCGCCACCGCCGACTCTTCGACGAGAAGCGCTGGGGCCTCGTCGTCTACGACGAAGCCCACCACATCCCGGGCGACGTCTTCCGCCGGACGGCGGACTTGCAGGCCTCATCGCGCTTGGGGATGTCTGCCACTCCCATACGGGGCGACGACCGCGAGGCGGACATCTACACGCTCATCGGGCCGCCGATCGGCACGGACTGGGAGGCGCTCTTCGAGGCGGGCTTCGTGCAGGAGCCGGAGGTCGAGATCCGCTTCGTCCCGTGGGTCGACGACGCGCACCGCTACGAGTACGCGAGCGCGGACGGCCACGAGCGCCGGATGCTCGCCGCGTCGAACCCCGCGAAGGTCGACGAGGTGCGCGCGATCCTCGAGGCGCACCCGGACGCGAAGACGCTGCTCTTCGTCGACTACCTCGATCAGGGCGAACGCCTCGCCGACGCGCTCTCGATTCCGTTCGTCAGCGGCGACACGCCCCACTCGCGGCGCGAGCGCGTCTTCCACGAGTTCCGCGCGGGCGAGCGCGACGTCCTCCTCGTCTCGCGCGTCGCCGACGAGGGCATCGACCTCCCGGACGCCGAGTTGGCGATCGTCGCGTCCGGTCTCGGCGGATCGCGCCGGCAGGGCGCCCAGCGCGCGGGGCGGACGATGCGGCCCGCGGGGCGCGCGCTCGTCTACGTGCTCGCGACGCGCGGCACGGAGGAGGAGGACTTCGCGCGGAACCGGACGCGCCACCTCGCCGAGAAGGGCGCGCGGGTGCGGGAGGCGGACGCGGAGGCGCACGTGGCGGCGAGCGATAGCGAGCCGCCACGGGACGAGCGAGCGGGGAGCGAAAGCGACCCGTGAGCGTTTCGGGGCCGAGCGATAGCGAGGGCCCGTAGAACGGCGAGCGGGAGTGAGCG
>NZ_BATA01000079.1 GCF_000474235.1 Halarchaeum acidiphilum MH1-52-1 | reverse complement strand
GCCACTCCGGCCCGCGGTCGATGCCGTCCTCGTCGACGACGAGACCACAGTCGGCGCAGACGGTCTCGCCGTGCGCCTCGTCGGTGCGGAGCGTGCCGCCACACTCCGGACAGACGCTGACGTCGGTCCGCTCGTCCGTCTCCTCCTCGGTCGTGCGCTCGGTCGTGTGCTCGGTACGCTGGCGGTCGCTGGTGTACGTGCGGATTGTGGTGTCGCTCATGATGGGATACTCCGTGACCGGGCGAAGGAAGAACGTATAAGTTCCCCCGACCGGGCCTTCCTAACCACAGATAAGGTAGTAAACTACTTAAAGTTTTCGCTGTATAGAACATTGGTAACTGTTGTCAGAGAGGCGTTTCAGACAGCAATAACGGGATATTCGCCTACTTTCGGTCCCCCTAACTCGAAGTCGAGAAGCCGGTACACTTATCTGCTATCTGTGACGCCACAGATGGCAGTCGGTTGACGGTCAGGGGAACGTTTAGGTCGATGAAACCGGAAATCCAAGGCATCACAGATGAGTGGCGCGGGACCGACAACGGGCGTGCGGCGTCGATTCGAGGACCGGAACGCCGGGGGAGGCCGACGATGACTGCCGGGTCATCGTATCGCCCCGCGAACCCAACAGTCCTCGCGGTCGACGACCTCGACGAGTACCTCCAGCTCTACGAGGCGCAACTCGGCGACGAGTACCGTGTCCGCACCGTCTCGAAGGCCGCCGACGCACTCGATTTGATCGACGAGACGATCGACGTCGTCCTCCTCGACCGGAACATGCCCGACATGTCCGGCGACGAGGTGCTCGAACGCATCCGCGACGCCGGCCACGACTGCCGGGTCGCGCTAGTCACCGCCGTCGAACCCGACCGCGACGTCGTGGACATGGGCTTCGACGCCTCCCTCGTCAAGCCCGTCTCCCGCGACCGACTCCGGGACACCGTCGAGCGCCTCCTCCGGCGCACCCGCTACGACGACGAACTCACTGCCCTCTACGACCTCTGCGCGAAGCGCGCGTCGCACACCGATCGCGGCGAGACCGACGTCGAGGCGTACAACGATCTCGTCGCGGAGATCGGCGAACGCCGCCGCGCCGTCGACGCCGCCGCCGCCGAGTTCACACCCGACGACTATCGAGCCGCCTTCCGCGACATCCCCGACTTCTGACGAGCGATCCGGCGTCTAGCGTCGAGATCCCGTGCGATACTCGCGAGGCCCCCGTCCGGCGCCTCCGTCGCCGCGTACGTCGCGCGCTCACCCGGCGCCCGGACCCCGTACTTGTACTCCGGCGTCACGACGTCGAGGTGGATCGTCCGCCCGTAGTCGAGGTCGCGCTCGCTCAGCCACGCCCGCAGGTGGTTCTCGCCCTCGCCGGGCGCGCGGGCCAGTCGCGGCGACTCGAACGCCCCCCGGATCACCGCGTGCCCCGAGGCGTCCTCCTCGACCCGCGCCCGGTACTCCGTCTCGTCGACGACGAGCCGCACGACCTCGCCCGTCGGGACCGCGTCCGGGTCGGTGACGCGCAACTGCGGGCGATTCGTCGATCCGTATCGTTCGAGGACGGTGTCGACCGTGCGGACGCCCTCGCTGGTGACGCGTTCTGCCATACGCCGAGTAGGCGCCCCGCCCCGAAGAACGGTTCGGCGTCGACCTCACCCGCGCGACCGGAAGACGGCCATCAGAGATATCTCGATGCGGCCTCAGCTTCGACACGTATGACGGAGTCCGAATCCGAGACGACGCTCCTGACCCGCTCTCGAATCGCCGGCGCCTGCTCACGCTCACCCTGCTGCTCGCGAGCGCGGGGAACACGAGCGCCGCCATCGCCGCCACGTTCAGCGGCCCGTAGCGGACGCGCCTCCCGATCAGTTTTTCGGTCACTCGATCGCGGTCGACGCGCCTCCCGATCAGGCGCCGACTCGCCCCGAACGGCGAAGCCGTCGCCCTGCTCGCGGCCGCGCCGCTCGCCATTCGGCGGACCCTCACGGTGTTCGGTTCCGCCCTGCTCACGGGTCGTTCCTCCCCGCTCGCTATTCGGCGACGGCGAAGCCGCCGCCCTATTCGTGCCCGGACACCCGCACCGGCTCGTACGGCTCCTCCAGATACTCGATCTCGGACTTCGAGAGGTCGAGTTCGGTCGCCTCGACGGCGTCCTCCAAGTGCTCGACGCTCGTCGTCCCGACGATCGGCGTGGAGACCCATTCCTTGTGGAGGAGCCACGCGAGCGCGATCTGCGCCATCTTCACGCCGCGATCGGCCGCGAGCTCTTGCACGCGCTCGTTGACCGCGGGACCGCCGCCCTCCCGATACGGGTGTTCGTACATGTACTCCTCGCTCTCCCCGCGCGTCGTCGCGGCGATGTCCTCGTGGGGACGCGTGAGGTAGCCGCGCGCGAGCGGCGACCACGGCATCACGCCGATCCCCTCATTCTCGCAGAACGGGAGCATCTCGCGCTCCTCCTCGCGGTAGACGAGGTTGTAGTGGTCCTGCATCGTGACGAAGCGGTCGAGACCGAGACGCTCGCTCGTCGCGAGCGCGTCCGCGAACTGGTGGGTCCACATCGATGACGCGCCGAGATAGCGGACCCGTCCGCGCCGCACCGCGTCGTCGAGCGCGCGCAGCGTCGTCTCGATCGGTGTGTCGTAATCCCAGCGATGGATCTGATAGAGATCGATCGTCTCCATCCCGAGCCGATCGAGGGAGTTCGCCAGCTCCTGCTCGATCGCCTTGCGCGAGAGCCCCTGCGCGTTCGGATCGTCGCCCATCGGATTGAACACCTTCGTCGCGACGACCTGCTCGTCGCGCTCGTAGTCGTCGAGGACGGTCCCGAGCACGCGCTCGGACTCGCCCTGCGAGTACATGTTCGCCGTGTCGAAGAAGTTGATCCCCAGATCGATCGCGCGCTCGATGATCTCGCGGGACTCCTCCTCGTCGAGCACCCAGTCGCGCCACTCGCTCGTCCCGAAGCTCATGCAGCCGAGGCAGAGTTCGCTGACCTCGACGCCCGTGTCACCCAGTGTCGTGTACTCCATACCGGAGCCACGGCGGGCGCCCCCAAAAGGCTACGTGCCCCCCACCCTGCCTGCCGCGAGGCGGATCGCGGCGTAGCCGACGGCGCCGAGGACGAGCGCGCCCGCGACCGTGAGCCACGTCGCGAGCGTCGGCGATCCGATCGCGAGCTTCGCGACGACGTTCTGCGGCTCTCCGGGAGGAGGCTCACGGCACCGAACGCCCCGAGCGCGCCGAACGAGTAGACGAGCTGGGCCTCGCGGTGTTTCGGGACGGCGAGCGCCGCCGCGATCCCGCCGACGACGAGGAGACCCGTGAGCGCCGTGACGAAGCCGAGCGTCGCGAGGGGGTGGTGGATCGGCGTGCCGTTGAGCGCGAGGAACGCGAACCAACACGCGACCTGCACGGGCGCGATGGCGACGAACGCGAGCGCCTTCCCGTCCACGATCTGCGGGATCGAGAGCGGGGCGCTGCGCAACAGCTCGAAGGTGTCGCGCTCGCGCTCCTCGGCGACGCTGTCGGCGGCGATGGAGCCGCTGATGAACGCCGGGAGGAAGGCGAGCGCGGGCACGAGTACGGTGTACGTGAACCCGTAGTAGGTGTTGCCGCCGCGTTTCGGCGGGAGGTCGAGCGGTCGGCGATCGAGGCGCGTCGTGAGTTCGGTCCGGCGCTGGCGCTCGTAGCGCGCGAGCGCCGTCTTCAATCGGCTGACGACCACCGTCGTCGCGAAGGACCCGTCGGGGACGGTCGCGTCGACGTGCGTCCGGCCGTTCGACAGGCGGTCGGCGACGAGGACGCGTCGACCTCGCCGTGCCGGAACCCCGAGCGCGCGGCCGCCGCCGAATCGTATCGGATCGCGTGGAGCGCGTCGCCCTCGTCGACGACGGGCGCGAGGTCGCCGCCGGCGTCGCCCGTCACGCCGACGGTGACGGCGAGCGCGCCGCCCGCCGATCCGGGCGCGTAGAGGCTGACGAGGCCGACGACGAGCACGGACGAGAACGCCGCGACGAAGAGCTGGATGGCGAGCGCGAGGACGATCGTCTTCTCGCGGCGGAGCGAGGCCAGCTCGCGGCGCGCGAGGACGAGGCGGCTATCCAAGGGTCGTCACCACCGTATAGTTGTAGCCGAGGTGGAGCAGGATCGCGCCCGTCAGCGCGAGCGCGTACCCCCGTTTCGAGCGGCGCGCGCCGAGCGCCGAGGCGGACGCGGTGACGACGTGCAAGAGGAGGGGCGCGACGAGGAGGGCGAGCGATCCCGCGCCAAGCTCCGCGTTTCCGAACGCCGCGCCGCCGACGGTGAGATCCGGGAGACCGACGAGGCGCGTGAGGAGGAGGAGCTTCTCGCCGAGGAAGAAGCCGATACCGGAGGCGACGCCGACGGCGAGCGCGGTCCGGTCGGTCCGCGGGAAGCGGGCGTTCGCGAACCCGGCGCGGACGTGGAGGCTCTTCGCGAGCTCCTCGATGGTGGCGACGAGCGCGAGGACGAGCGGGACGCCGAGCGACGGCGGGGCGACGAAGAGCGCCGCGACGGCGAACAGTTCGGCGATGAGGACGAACGGGACGAACGCCACGGTCACGAGCGCGACGCGGCGGACGGACGACAGCGGCGCCGCGAGCGCGTCGAGGGCCTTCGCCGGCAGGCGTTTCTGCGTGAAGAGGTCCTCCTCGCGGTAGACGCCGAGACCGAGACCGTAGCAGACGAGCGCGGCGGTGCCGACCGGGACGGTGGAGAGGAGAAAGCTCCCGAACCGGAAGGGGTCGCCGCGGATGTCGCGGACGACGACGGAGAGCGGACTGATCGCCGAGATCGGATGCACTTCCGTGAAGACGGCGGGGACGAAGGCGTACGCCATCAGGACGACGGTCACGGTGACGGTGACGAAGGTCAACTCCTTGTAGGAGCGCGCGAACAGCGCGCCGAGGAAGGTCACGCCGAGGAAGAGCGCGGCGAGCGGCAGGACGGCGAGGATGGACACGACGCCCGCGCCGACCGCGTACGCGATGGGAACGGTGACGAGGACGGCGCCCGCGAGGTACGGGAGGGCCTTCCCGACGACGATGTCGGCGCGCGAGGCCGGCGAGACGAGCAGCGGTTCGCCCCGGCGGTCGATGCGCTCGTCGAGCACGCTGGAGCCGTAGGACTGGATGACGACGTTCAGGGGGAGGAGGAAGGCGAACGCGAGCAGGAGCGACTGGAGGGGGAACGGCGGCGCGAGGCTCCCCGGCGTGTTCGACGGGGCGCTCCGGGCACCGGAACCGGCCGTTCCCGTCGTCCCGGTCGCGCGCTCGGCGCCGCCGGTGGGCGTTCCGCCACTCTCCGCGCTCGTCGCGCCGCGGGGCGCAGTGCTCGACGCACCGTCACCGCCCGTCCCACTCGTTCTCGTCGTCCCGGCCGCGCGCTCGCCCTCGCTCGTTCCGCCGCCGACGCGCGCGCCGCGCTCGACGTACTCGACGTCGACGGTCACGGGGAACGCGGCGGCGACATCGCTTTCGAGCGACATGAGACGGTCGTTGTACGCCTCGGTCGCGCTCCGCAGGGTGGCGAGCGCGGCGCGGCCCTTCTCACTGTCGGCGACGACGAACCCGCCGTCGACGACGGCGACGTCCGCGCGCCCACGATCGACGGCGTTCGCGCCCGCCGGCACCGCGCGGAGCTTGCCGTTCGCCGCGACGGGCGCGTGGTAGGGGTTCGAGTCGGCGACCGCGACGCGATAGACGCCCTGTCCGGGCGTCGGCGCGGTGAGGGCGAGCAGGGGCGCGACGACGGCGAGGACGACGAGAGTGCAAGCGAGGAGGATCGCGGTCCGGCGATCGATCGTCCCGGCGTTGCGCGCGGCCTCCCAGCGCGCGATCCGGAGCGTGCGTCGCGGGCTCACTCGCGCCCCCCGGTGACGGCGAGGAAGACGTCCTCGAGCGTGGACTCGCGCGTTCGAATGTCCACGACGTCGCCGCCGGCCGCGCGAGCGCGCTCGCGGACGTCGTCCACGCCGGCCATCGACTCCACCGTCGTCCGATAGCGACCGTCCTCGACTTCGGTCGCGTCGGGGACCGCGACGTCCGTGAACACCCGGTACTCGACGCGGCCGTGGTCGGCGCGGATCTCCGCGAGCGTTCCCTTCGCTGCGATTCGGCCGTCGGCGACGATGGCGACGCGATCGCAAACGGACTCGACGTGGTGGAGGTCGTGGGCGCTGAAGACGATCGTCTTGCCCTGCGCGGCGAGATCGCGCGTGAACTCGATGACGACGTTCGTCGTCGTCGGATCCAGCCCCGAGGCGGGTTCGTCGTAGATCAACACCTCGGGATCGTTGACGAGCGAGCGCGCGATCGCGACCTTCCGCTTCATCCCCTTCGAGAAGTCGCCGACGGGCCGATCGCGGACGTCGAGGTCGAGGCGATCGAGCGCGGACGCGATGCGCTCGTCCGCCGTCTCCCGATCCACGTCGTAGAGGTCCGCGAAGAAGCGGAGGTACGAGCGCGGCGTCATGTCCTCGTAGAGCGGGGACTCCTCGGGGAGGAAACCGAGGGTACGGCGCATCTCAGGGTCGCTGACGTCGTAGCCGTTCACGACGACGTCGCCCGACGTGGGTTCGAGCAGGCCGGCGAGGGTCTTGAGCGTCGAGGTCTTGCCCGCGCCGTTCGGGCCGACGAGACCGAACACCTCGCCGTCGGCGACGTCGAAATCGACGCCGCGGACGGCCTCGACGTCGCCGTAGGTTTTCGTGAGACCGGACACGGAGAGCACGTTCGCCCGCGCGGCCGGCATCGACAAGGGCGTTACGGCGACATCGACGTCCGACTCGCACCCGCGCGTCAGGCGAGTCGGTTGGCGGAGTCGGCGATACGGTCGAGTCGGGCGTGCGCCCACGCGAGCGCCTCGTCCGTGTCGTTGACGAGGAGGACCGTGACGCCGCGCTCGCCGCAGGAGAGCGAGAGGACCCGCCGGCCGTCGGCGAGATCGAGGAGGACGAGACCGAAGGGGTAGCTCGACACGGCCTCGTAGAGGGCGACGTTCCCCGTGTCGAGGGCGCGCTCGACGGTCCCGCGGAAGTCCGTGAAGAGGACGTCGAGGACGTCCGGTGCCACGTAGGCGTCGAGTCGGAGTCCGTCGGCGACGCGGCGACCGAGCGTGTCCATCACCTCCGGAAGCACGCGCGTGGCGTACAGCTCGACGTGGATCGCCTCCTCGATGAGCGCGGTGAGCACGGAGACGGGCCGGTGGGGCGCCTCCGGGTTCGCGCTGACGACGGCGGCGCCGCGGAGCGCGTCGAGCGTGACGGAGGCGTTCGCCGGGAGCGAGGTGAGCGACGGGGCGTCCGCGAGGGCGTCGATGTCCGCGCGGAACGAGTCGTACGCGGAGAGCGCGAGGCGACCGATGAGCGTGAGCGCGACTGCCCCGCCGCGACGTTCGACCGCGCCGACGCCCTCGAGATCGCGGACCACCCGGTTGACCGTCGACCGAGAGACGTCGTTCGCGTCGGCGAGCGAGCGTTTCGGGACCGCACCGTCGGCCAGCGTGCGGAGGAACGACGCGCGCTCGACGAGGAGGTGTGCGAGCCGCTCGGGATCGCTGGCCATACGGTTCGTTGGCGCGTTCGCGGCGTATAAGCACGTTGATATCAAGATAATAACAGTACGATATAAATAGCAGAAACTCAGTTATAGGAGGAGCGAGGAACGGACGACGTTTCGATGGGTGAGTTAAACACCCGGCCGACCCACGTCGTACGTGCCGGTGGCTTCCACCGGTTGTGCCTCTGAGTCGCGCCGGGGCCACCGCGCGGTGGCCATCGGAGCGACCTTCCACGCGACGGAGTTCGGCGTCTTTTTCACGGATCTCGCGGGAGTACGGATATATGAGCGAGAGCGCCATCCGAGAGGGCGTTCGCGCGCTCCGGCACGGGGGACCGGGCGTCGCGATGGAACTCCTCTCGCGGGCCTACTACACCTACGGTCGCCGCACGGACGGCGACGTCGTCCTCGAACGCGACTGGGACGTCCTCGTCGTCCTCGACGCCTGCCGAGCGGACCTGATGGCCGCCGTCGCGGACGACCACGCGTGGCTGCGAACCGAGGGACCTATCCAATCCGTCGGTGCGACGTCGAGCGAGTGGCTCACGGAGACGTTCGGATCGGTCCCCACGGGCGCGCTCGACGAGATCGGATACGTCACCGGGAACCCCTACTCCGCGGAGCACGTCGATCACGACGCGTTCGCGTTCGTCGACGAGGTCTGGGAGTACGGCTGGGACGACGACCTCGGCACCGTGCCCGCACGTCCCATCACCGATCGCGCCGTCGCCGCCGGCCGCGAGCGCGACGCCGAGCGCCTCGTCGTCCACTACATGCAACCGCACTTCCCGTCGGTCCCGCGCGGCGAGGGCGACGGCATCCCGCTGGAGCGCTTCGGCCGGGAGTCGCTCTCCGTCTGGGAGGAACTGCGGTACGGGTGGCGCGACCGCGCCGACGTCTGGGCGGCGTACATCGAGAACCTCGAGTACGTCCTCGACGAGGTCCGCCTGCTCACCGAGAACATCGACGCCGAACGGGTCGCCGTCACCGCCGACCACGGGAACGCGCTCGGCGAGCGGCACCTCTACGGGCACGTCGGCGGCGTCTCGACGCCCGAACTCCGCGAGGTCCCGTGGTGCGTGACGTCGGCGTCCGACACCGGTGATCACCGACCGACGACGCATCACGCGACCGACGGCGGCGCGGGGGAAGCTACGGATGAGGCCGTGGCCGCACGCCTCGAGGCGCTCGGGTATCGCTAGCTCAGTCGGCGAGCGCGCGCCGCCCGGTCGCCCAGAGATAGGACATCGACCCGCCGCCGATCGACGTCATGAGGAGGAAGCCGCCGACGCGGTGGACGGTGACGACCGCGGCGATGGTCGAGGCGGGCAGCGACGTCGCGACGGAGAGCAACAGGACGTGGACGGTCTCGATGGCGCCCAGCCCGCCGGGCGTCGGCAT
Organism: Halarchaeum acidiphilum MH1-52-1; assembly: GCF_000474235.1. Taxonomy (GTDB): domain Archaea; phylum Halobacteriota; class Halobacteria; order Halobacteriales; family Halobacteriaceae; genus Halarchaeum; species Halarchaeum acidiphilum. The sequence goes on along the minus strand of NZ_BATA01000079.1, from coordinate 2,394 downwards.
CGCGCTCGCGATGGTACCGAGCGGGACGACGAAGAGCGCGACGTAGAACGGAATCGAGACGCCGAACGCGCGGAAGGCGATCCACAGCCCGAGCGACTGCGAGAGCCAGCCGGCCGCCGAACAGCAGAGCGCGAGCGCGAGCCGTCGCGGACTGGTCGCGACCCGCTCGACGGCGCCGACGAACCCCTCGACGCGGCGTTCGATCCCGTCCGGCGTCGGGAGCGGGAGCCACGGGAGCGCCCCGTGTAGCCGCGCGAGTACCGGCCCGAGTCCGGCGACGAGAGCGGCTTCGAGTCGGTAGCGATAGCGCCATCCGAGCGCGAACGCGACGGGCGCGAGCACGGCGAGCGCGAGCACGGCCGTCGCGATGGCGGTGAGTCGCCCGCGCAGGCCGGCGTTGGTCGCGTAGTAGGCGACGCCGAAGAGCGCGAACAGGACGGAGGGAACGAAGTTGAGCGCGTCCGTGCTCGCGATGGCGGCCAGTCCGCGCTCGTACTCGACGTCCGCGACCGAGGAGATGACGAGCGCCGTGATCGGCTCGCCGCCCGCCTGCCCGAACGGCGTGACGTTGTTCGCGAACGACGCGGCCGCGTAGACGAGGGCGGACTCGTGGTAGGGGAGCGTCGGGCCGATGGCGCCGAGGACGAGCCGGAGGACGAGCGCCCACGCGCCGAGCCACGCGAGCGCCGTCGCGCCGACGAGCGCGATCAGCCCGAGGTCGGCGTCCGCGAGCTCCGCGGCCACCGCGCCGGCGCCGACGGACCAGAAGAGACCGGCGAGGACGAGCGCCGCGGCGAGGAATCCGACGACGGCCGCGCGACGGCGGGTGTCGAGCATGCCCGCCCTTCGGGGATGGGGGACGTGAAGGTCACGGCTCGCGTACGCCGCCGCGACGTCATTCGTATCGCCGCATCCGGTGTACGATGACGCCCCAACCCCGAGGCACGTCTCACTCGCCGGCGTCGCCGGTCCGCGCGATGACGCCGGCGTAGTCCGCGACGCGCTCCCGTGCGCACGCGGGGACGAGCGGCCGCCACGACTCGTCGGCGCGGATTCGCTCCCTGAGTTCCGTCCCGGAGAACCGATCCGGATAGTGCATCTCCTGCTCGCGGACGCGGGCGTCGGTGTACTCGCGGACGATTCGCTGGACGCGCGGATTCCCGGTGAGGACGACGTCGGCGTCCGTGCGCGCGACGAGCCGTCGCCCCCAGAGCGGATAGCCCGCCTCACCGCGGCCGACGTCCGGGACGCGGACGATTTCGAGGTCGGGGAAGCACCCGCGCACGATCCGCTCGCGCTCCGCCGCGCTCAGCGGGTTCTCGGCCGTCCGAGCCTCCTCGGGACTCCCGAGCGCGAGGACGAACGACCCCGCGAGCTCGCGGTAGGCGCGGACGACGCGGTAGTGCCCGCGGTGGAGCGGCTGGAACCGACCGGGGAACGCGACGCGCTCGTCGGCGAGTGCGTGCACACCGGAACGCGCGGGCGCCGCCACCAAAACACCTCGATCGATAAACCCCATGCCGGGATAGGGAATCAGCGGAGCGGACGGCTGTGGGTGCCGTGTCCGTCGGCGTGCTCGTGGCGTCCGCGGGCGGGTCCCGACCGCGGCATCGTTCCGCGCGCGACGAGACGGGACGGCTATACGGCGGGGTCGCGTACCCGCGCTCGTGCAGTTCGTCGGCTATCGCCCGCGCGACCAGAACGGCCCGGCCGCCCTCCTCCTCGCCGAGGACGGCGACGTGACGCGCGTCACGCTCGACGCCGGGGCGACGCTCGCGTACGCGCTCGGCGAGCGACGCTGCGCGGGCACGATCACCGAGGACGGCCACGTCGCGTGCGCGAACGCCGACGCGCCCTACTGCCCCCAGCACACCTCGACGTGGGTGTGCGCGAAGTGTCGCGGCGAGTGTCTCAAGGACGAGATGGACTGCCACGAGGCCCACGCGCTCTACCTCGCGGCGTTCGCGCCGGACACGGTGAAGGTGGGTGTCACACGCGAGTGGCGACTGGAGACCCGCCTGCGCGAGCAGGGCGCGGACGCGGCCGCCCACGTCGATACGTTCGAGAACGGTCGGATCGCCCGCGAGCGCGAGGCCGATCTCGCGGCGCGCTTCCCGGATCGCGTCCGCGTCCCCGCGAAGATCGCGGGTCTCGCCGAGAACGTGGACGAGGCGGCGTGGCGCGACGCCCTCGACGGGTTCGATCCGATCGACACCTACGCCTTCGACTACGGGCTCGCGCTCGACAGCCGACCTGTCCCGGAGGTGCTCGCCGCCGGTCCCATCGTCGGCGCGAAGGGACGCGTCCTGTGCCTCGAACGCGAGGGGACGGTGTACGCGGTCGATCTCCGCGACCTCGTCGGATTCGAGGTCACGGCGGGCGCGCGCGAGCGCG
>NZ_BATA01000080.1 GCF_000474235.1 Halarchaeum acidiphilum MH1-52-1 | reverse complement strand
ACCGAGTGACTTCGGGATCATAGCCGGAGGTCCGATCGTAGTGATCGACGTCGCTATTTCACTCGGTGCGCGGTGTGTCTCGGATCGGTGAGACGGGGGGAGGTCGCGAGCGGCGACACTCCTCACACCGAGTGACTTCGGAATCACGGCTGGACGCCCGATCGCGGTAGTCGACGTCGCTATTTCACTCGGTGTCGGGTGTGTCCCTGCGCGCCGTGCCGCGACCTGAACCTACTTCCGGGTGCCGTGAGCAGTGGCACGCATGGAGTACACGACACTCGGGAGGACGGGGATCGAGGTCAGCGAGCTGTGTCTGGGCTGCATGAGCTTCGGGAGCGGGAGCGAGTGGATGCTCGGCGAGGACGAGTCCCGCGAGGTCATCGAGCGCGCGATCGACCTCGGGATCAACTTCTTCGACACGGCGAACACGTACTCGAACGGCGAAAGCGAGGAGATCCTCGGCGACGTGCTCGACGACTACGAGCGCGACGAGCAGGTGGTGGCGTCGAAGGTCTTCTTCCCCGCGGAGGAGGACCCGCATCCGAACGCGGGCGGGCTCTCGCGGAAGACGATCGAGCAGGAGCTGGCGAACTCCCTCGATCGGCTGGGAATGGACACCCTCGATCTCTACCAGATCCACCGCTGGGACCCCGGAACGCCGATCGAGACGACGCTGCGCGCGCTCGACGACGCGGTGCGGCGCGGGCAGGTGCGACACGTCGGCGCGTCCTCGATGTGGGCGCACCAGTTCGCGGAGGCCCTGCGGGTCAGCGAACGCGAGGGTCTCGAGTCGTTCGCGACGATGCAGAACCTCTACAATCTCGCGTATCGGGAGGAGGAGCGCGAGATGCTGCCGCTCTGCGAGACGGAGGGGATCGGCGTCATCCCGTGGAGTCCGATGGCGGGCGGGCAGTTGACGCGCCCGCACGAGGAGTCGCGGGCGACGACGCGCGGCGAAGAGGAGGCCGACACCTTCGACACGCCGTACTTCGAGGGCGGCGGCATCGAGATCAACGAGCGCGTCGAGGAGCTGGCCGCGGAGAAGGACGTGAAGATGGCGCAGATCGCGCTCGCGTGGCTCCTCCACAAGGAGGTCGTGACCGCGCCGATCGTCGGGACGACGAGCGTCGAGCACTTGGAGGACGCCGTCGAGGCGACCGAGATCGACCTCTCCGATTCCGACATCGAGTATCTGGAGGAGCCGTACGAGCCGGTGCGGGTGTTCGGGCACGAATAGGGCGACGGCGAACGGCGGAGCCGTGAGCGAACGACACGCGAGCAGGGCGGAACCGAACACCGTGAGGGTCCGCCGAATGGCGAGCGGGAGTGAGAGAGAGCGAACGACACGCGAGCAGCGTCGGTCCTCGCTCCACTCGGATCGACGGAAAGGCGAGCGGCGTCCCCCGTAGTGGAGCGTGAGGTCTACCGGTCCGTCGCCGTCCACATCCACGGCGGAACTCGGGCGGGGCCCGCGCTCGTCGGGCGCGTCGGCGATGTCGGGGGATACCCGTCGTTCCTCGCGGTTCCCAAATCGCTTCCTCCACGGAGCACGGCGGTTTCATCGCCCTCACGGGACGTCTCGTCCGTCTGGCCTCGCGTTCGCTACCGCTCACGCGGACCGTGTTGTGGGTGCTGGTACCGTCCTCGACGACAGATCCCGGACGACGGCGTAACGTGATTGTTATATGCTGGTGGTACAACCGGAAGATTATGAGGCGACGAACGTACGTACGGGCGGTCGGGGGCGCTGCCCTCGTCGGCGCGGCGGGCTGTCTCGGGGGGACGAGTGGCGACGGGGCGAGCACCGACGACGACGCGAGCGACGGTGAGGCGACGGGGGTCGGCGCGTGGGCCGACGGGTCGATCGAGTTCGGTCTCCCGCCGTTCGAGAACGCCGACGACCTCCTCGCCAACTACCGGCCGACGTTCCGGTGGCTCGAAAGCGGCCTCGACGGCGTCACGGCGGTCGAAGGCGTGCCGACGACGAGCTACAGCGCCGTCGTCGAGAGCGTCACGAACGGGCACACGGAACTCGCCAACCTCTCCCCGGTCACCTACGTCCTCTCGGCGTCCGAGGGGATTCACCCGCTCGTCCTCAACTGGTCGCACGGCCGCGAGTTCTACCGCTCGTACGTGGCGACCCGCGACGGGACGGGGATCGAATCGCTGGCGGACGTCGAGGGAAAGACGATCGCGATGGTCGACCCGCTCAGCACCAGCGGCGGGATGTACCCCCGATACATGCTCTCGCAGGCGGGTCTCGACGCCGGCGGGATGGACACCGAACCGGGCGACTTCACCATCCAGTGGGCGTTCGGGCACGACGACTCGCTCCGCGCCCTCCAAGAGGGCCACGTCGACGTCGCCGCGTACGGCGACTTCCAACACCCCGACGACGATCCGTCCATCCGGAAGGTCGCCGAGAGCCAACCGATCCCGTTCGACCCGATCGTCGCGAAGCCCGACACGCCGGCCGAGGTCCGCGACGCGATCAAGGCGCGCCTGCTCGACACCCCGGAGGCGCGTCTCGAAGACAGCCGGATCGACAAGTTCGGTCCCGTCGAGGACGATCGATACGATCCGGTCCGCGACGTCGTCACGGAACTCGGCGTCGAACTCGGCGACCTCGACGACGGCTGACCGAGATGGCCGCCGACACCGACGACGCGGCCGGCCCCGCCCTCGCGGTCGACGGCCTCGAAAAACGCTACGACGGGGTGCGCGCGCTCGACGGCGTCGACGTGACGCTCCGCCCGGGCGAGCTGACGGTGCTCGTCGGTCGGTCCGGCGCGGGGAAGACGACGCTCCTCCGCTGCATGAACGGCCTCGAAACGCCGGACGGGGGAGCCATCCGTCACGGCGGCGCGCCGCTCGAAACCGACGACGTCGCGCTCGTCTTCCAGTCGAGCGCACTCGTGGATCGGAAGAGCGCGCTCGCGAACGTCCTCGACGGCGCGCTCGGGCGCGAACCGGCGTGGCGCGGCGTCCTCGGGTGGCGAACGCCCGCGGAGAAGCGGGAGGCGATCGCGCGCCTCCACGACGTCGGACTGGCGGGGATGGCCGATCGACGCGTCGATCGGCTCTCGGGCGGGGAGCGCCAGCGGGTCGGCATCGCGCGCGCCCTCCATCAGGAGCCGCGAGTGGTGCTCGCCGACGAACCCGTCGCCGCCCTCGACCCGGCGACCGCGCGCGACGTCCTCTCGCTCCTCGCGGACGTCGTCCACGACGCCGGCCTCGTCGGCCTGCTCAGCCTCCACCAGCCCGGCTTGGCGAGCGCGGTCGCCGACCGCTATCTCGGGCTGGCCGCCGGGCGACTCGTGCTCGACGAGGCGGCCGACGCCGTCGATCCCGCGGACGTCACGGCCGTCTACGAGCAGACGCCGGGGGGCGACGACCGGGTGGGAGCCGACCGTGCGTGACGACCCGACGGTCGCCGAGGAGTTCGAGCGACACCAGCGGGCGTGGCGTCGCCGCGTCCTCTGCCGACTCGGTGCGGCGGCGCTCGCGTTCGCCGCGGTCGTCCTGACGGCCCACTGGCTCGGCCTCGACCCCGCGTACCTCTACGCCCACCGCGGGAACCTCGCGCGCGTGCTCTTCGACGAACTGCTCGCGCCCGGCCGACTGGTGGCGCAGTTCCGCGCCGACGGGACGTCGCTCGCGACCGCGGCCGCGGAGACGCTCGCTATCGCGGGAGTCGGCACCGCGATCGGCGTGCCGTTCGCCCTCTGTCTGGGCGTGCTCGCCGCGGAGAACGTCGCGCCACGGTGGGTCCACGGGCCGACGCGTCTCGTCCTCGGTGGCGTGCGCGCCGTCCCGAGCATGGTGTACGCGCTCCTCTTCGTCGTGCTCGCCGGCCTCGGCCCCGTCGCGGGCCTGCTCGCCATCGCCGTCGGCACCGTCGGCGACCTCGGCCGACTCTTCGCCGACGAGATCGAGGAGATCGACCCCGAACCGGTCGAGGCGGTGCGGTCCACGGGCGCGCCCGCGGTCGCGGTGACGAGCGCGGCCCGTCTACCGCAGGTGACGACCGCCTACATCGCGTGGACGCTCTTCTACCTCGAACTCAACGTCCGCAAGAGCACCGTCCTCGGGATCGTCGGTGCCGGCGGGATCGGCTATCCGCTCATCATGGGGTTCCGAGCTCGCGACTACAGCCGCGTCATGGCCGCGATACTCGTCATCCTCGCGCTCGTCGTCGCCGTCGAATCCGTCTCGACGCGCCTCCGCACCCGCTTCGGTCTCGGCCGCTGATCGCCCCGGTCCTCGGCGGGACCTGACGGGCGGGGCGACCCACGATCGCTGGATCCGGCCAGCCCCTGAGAGGGTCGGACGGGCATCGGGAACGTGGACGGCACCGAATCGGGGAGGGGGGCCTCAGCGCGGCAGGCGAACGCCGTACGTGACGTTCGCCTCCGCGATGCGCCACTCGCCGTCGACGCGACGGAATTCGTCCGCGTAGCTGGCCTGCTGGACGGCGCTGTCGCCGTCGGCGGTCTCGTGGTAGAGCGCGAGATACCAGCGGCCGGTGGCGGTGTCGCCGTCCACGTCCACGACGGCGTTCGTGACGGTGTGTGCGCTCTCGACGTACGCGTCGTCGAAGACGTCGCGGCCGAACGCTTCGAGTTCGTCGCGGCCCTCGAAGGTCGTGCCGTCGTCCATGACGAACGTGCCGTCCGGGGCGAAGCAGTCGGCCCAGTCGCCGTAACGGCCGTCGTCGATAGCGTAACAGTACTCGTGCTTGAGCCGCTCGATGGCGGCGACGGCGTCGTCGGTCACGTTCTCGGCCGGGGCGGCCGGCGGCATAACGACTTACATCGCGGCGAAGGTTGCGCACGACGAGTCTCGATACCATCGCTTATCCGGGTGGCGGGTCTCTTCCCCGTGTGAGCATCACTGACGGCGACACGGTCACGTTCGAGTACACGGGACGACTGGACGACGGAACGGTCTTCGACACCTCGCGCGAGGACGTCGCGGCCGAGGCGGGGCTCGCGGAGGCCCAGCCGGAGCGCGACTACGACCCGCTGACGGTCGAAGTCGGCGCGGGCAAGGTCATCGACGGAATGGAGGACGGTCTGCGCGGTCTCGAAGCGGACGAGTCGGACACGCTCGAAATCCCGCCGGAGGAGGCGTACGGCGAGTGGAGCGAGGAGGCGGTTCAGGAGTTCGACGCGGACGAGCTACGGGAGATGCTGGGCGGCCAGACGCCCGAGGAGGGCGCGTACCTGCAGGCGCAGAACGGCCAGCAGGGCGAAGTCGTGCACGTCGACGAGGAGACGGTTCGCGTCGACTTCAACCCGGAGCTGGCGGGTGAGACGCTGACGTTCGACGTCGAAGTCGTCGACGTCGAGTGAGTTAGCGGGTCGCGGTGACGGCGAACGTCTCGACGCGCTCCTCGGCGCGAGTGACGTCGAATCCGGCGTCGGCGACCATCGCGGCGGCCGTCTCGGCGTCGTACCGCTCGGAGAGCGGCGGGCCGGTCTCGCCCGCGCCCGCGGCGCTCCAGTCGACGACGGCGAGGCGGGCGCCGTCCGCGAGAACGCGCGCGAGTTCGGCGAGGCTCTCCTCGCTCGCGAACTCGTGGAACGTCATGGTGCCGTAGGCTCCGTCGAGGGCGTCGTCGTCGAACGGGAGGTCGGCGACGTCCGCGGTGACGAGCGAGACGTCGGCGGGGACGCCCGATTCGCGTTTCTCGCGGTAGTAGTCGTGCATCGCGGGTTGGACGTCGACGGCGTGGAGGGTCCCGACGTGCGGGGCGACGTCGTCGGCGTAGAAGCCCGTGCCGCTCCCGAGGTCGGCGACGACCGCGTCCGGGTCGGGGGCGAGCGCCCCGAGGAGTTCCTCGCGCGAGCAGTAGCGGTAGCGCGCGGCCGCGTCTTCGAGGGACGCGGCCTTCGCGGCGTCGAACGTGTGAAAGCCCATGGTGGAGGAAGGGCGTCGCGGGAGTTAGGTGTCGGGGTGTCGTCGGAGACGAGCGTGTAGAGCGGAGACGGGCGTGCGGAGTGGGCCATGCGCCCGTGTCGCTCGATGTAGTGTCCGCGTCGGTGGCGACGGGTCCGCCGCTGCGGTCCGCCGGCGCGCTTCGGAGTCCGGCGTTCGCGACCCGATCCGCTTCGCTTCGCTAAGCGCAAACGGCGTAAGTGAGGGGTCCCTCCGTTCACACGGCATGAGCAAGACGTACACCGTCACCGGAATGTCGTGTGGCCACTGCGAACAGACCGTCGAGGAGGCGCTCAACGACGTCGAGGGCGTCGAGTCCGCTGACGCGGACAACGAGGCCGACACCGTCGTCGTCGAGGGCGAACCGGACGACGCGGACGTCGTCGCGGCCGTCGACGAAGCGGGCTACGAGGCCTCGGCGTAACGCCCCGTACTCGCTGAACGCCTCCGGTATCGTTCGCCGTCGCGTACCTCGCGCGCCGACGGTCGAAACGCACACCGATTCCGTACACGGACAACCGCCATGGACACGCGCGACTACCTGATACTCGCCGGAATGGCCGCATTGGTCGTCGTCGTCGGCGCGGTGACGACGACGAAACCGCTCGACGCGTTCCTCGTCGACGGGGTGATCGAGGCCGTCCGGACGACCGTCGCGATGGCGTGGATCACGTGGTGGGCGCTCGTGTTCGGATTCGCCATCGCGGGCGGCGTCGAGGCGTGGGTGGACTCGGACGACATCGCCCACCACCTCGCGGGAAACGGCCCGCGCGAACTCGCGCTCGGCGCGTTCTTCGGCTTCGTCTCCTCCTCGTGTAGCTACTCCGCGATCGCCACCGCGAAGAACCTCTACAAGAAGGGCGCGAGCGCCGGCGCGAGCCTCGGCGCGTTCATGTTCGCCTCCACGAACCTCGTCATCGAGATCGGGTTCGTCATCTGGCTGCTGTTGGGGTGGCAGTTCGTCGTCGCGGACTTCCTCGGCGGAGTGGTCCTCATCGTCCTCCTCGCCCTCGCCTTTCGCTACCTCGTCCCCGACGACGTCCTCGAACGCGCCCGCGAGCACGCGACGGACGACGACACCGTCAGCTGTCCGAACTGCGGGATGGACGTCGATCCCGACGAGACGGCGTTCACCCGCGACGTAGCGGGCACGACCTACTACTTCTGCTCGCGTTCGTGCATGGAGTCGTGGGATCCGGACGAGGCGAACACGACGATCCGAGAGAAGGCGACGTCGCTCGCGGGGTGGCGCGACCTCGCGGACAAGCAGTACAAGGAGTGGGGGATGCTCTACGACGAAATCGCGCTCGGCTTCGTCTTCGCTGGCATCCTCGCCGGATTCGTCCCCCAGTCCGTCTGGACCGCGCTCTTCGGCGCCAGCGTGCTGGATTCGCCCGCGCTCACCGTCGTCGCGATGGCGGTCCTCGGCGCGGTCGTCGGCGTCGTCACCTTCGTCTGCTCCGTCGGGAACGTCCCCTTCGGCGCGCTACTCTACACGGAGGGTCTCCCCTTCGGCGGCGTCCTCTCCTACATCTACGCGGACCTCATCATCCCGCCGATCATGGAGGCGTATCGGGAGTACTACGGCGGGACGTTCGCGGCCGTCCTCTCCGCGATCATCTTCGTCGCCGCGGTCGTCACCGGCGTCCTCGTTCACGCCGTCTTCGTCGGCCTGCACGGTCTCACGGGGATCACCTTCGTCCCCGCCCCCGCGACGACGACCGTGACCGAACTCCACGTCGAACTCAACTACAAGGCCGTTCTGAACGCGCTCGCGGTGATCGTCTTCGCCGTCCTCTACTGGCTGCACGCGACCGACGACGGCGGCGACATGGGCCACGGCGGACACGGCGGACACGGCCACGACAGCCACGATCACAGTGAGCACGGCCACGACAGCCACGGATCGCAGGAACACGGCGGCCACGGTGGATCGACGGGCGACTGACGCGCCGCGCCGGGACGCGTTTCCACTCACCTTCGCGACGGAACTCGCTTCGAGGCGGTGACGCGTCTCCGTTGCGGACCTCTATCGCGGTCCCGCGTCACGGTCCCACATCTCGGAGCGGGCCACTCAGGCGTCGACGTCCGCGTTCGCGTCGCCCGCGAATTGCTCGTATCGCTCGGTGAAGCGCGCCTCGCAGGTCGGACAGCAGAAGCGATAGCGCTCGCCGCCGAGGACCGCGGTCGTGCCCTCGTTCGTGACCGTGTTGCCGCACTCCGCGCAGGCGACCGCGAGATCGGTCTCCGGGAGATCGTTCGTCCACTCGCTCTCCGCGAGGATGTTGACGTCGTAGCCGTCGACGACGGACGTGTCGAGCGCGTCGGCGAGCCACGACTCCACGTTCGCGTCTGGGAGGCTGACGTGCGCGACGACGCGGGCGTCCGCGCTCCGGTAGACGTGCTGGATGCCGTCGGCGTCCCGGAGGGCCGCGTAGACGTCGACCGCGTGACCGGGTTCGACCGAGACGTCGACGAGCAGCGGCACGCGATCGGTGAACGTCGAGCGATCCACGTTCACCGTGAACGCGTGATGACGCCGGCCTCCCGGAGGCGCGAGACGCGCTCGGAGACCGCGGGCCCGGAGAGACCGACGGCGTCCGCGATCTCGCTGTACGGCCGCCGGGCGTCCGCGAGCAGGAGCCGCAGGATCTCGCGATCCGTCTCGTCCAGATCGTGCACGCACCACCTAGCGGGTTCGAGACCAAGGCGGTTTCGACGCGCGGCCGGCGACTCGGAACGGAACTGCCGTCTCGAACGAATCGCGGGGCGGCCGCCCGAGAACCCGAACGCTTTTCTCGAACCACTATAAGGTACAACCAGTGAATACCGAGTTCGGAACGTACCTCGTCACGCAGGGGAGCCGATCGCGCGGACGCGCCACCGAGGACGTCGTCGCGGCCGCTATCGCCGGCGGGGTCGACGTCGTGCAGCTCCGCGAGAAGGGGACGACGGCGCGCGAACGGTACCATCTCGGGCGCGCGCTGCGCGAGCGGACGCGCGACGCCGACGTGACGTACCTCGTCAACGACCGCGTGGACCTCGCCGCGGCCGTCGACGCGGACGGCGTCCACCTCGGCGACGAGGACCTGCCCGTGAGCGCGGCGCGCGAGATACTGGGTGCCGACGCGATCGTCGGGCGCTCGGTCTCGTCCGTCGAATCCGCGCGACACGCCGTGCAGGCCGGGGCCGATTACCTCGGGATCGGTGCCGTCTACGCGACGGACTCGAAGGACGTCCGCGAGGAGCACGCGGAGATCGGAACCGAAGCCGTCGCGACCATCGCGGACGCCGTCGACGTCCCGATCGTCGGCATCGGCGGTATCACCGCCGCGAACGCCCCCGACGTGATCCGGGCTGGCGCGGACGGCGTCGCCGTCGTCTCCGCGATCACCGCCGCCGACGACCCGGCGGACGCGACGCGCGAACTCGCCGCCGCCGTCGGGGGGGCGCGATGACCACCGACTTCACCGTCGCCGAGAGCCTCGAACGCATCGCCGCCGAACAGCCGCTCATCAACTGCGTGACGAACGCCGTCACCGTCAACGACGTCGCGAACGTCACCCTCCACTGGGGCGGTCTCCCCGTGATGTCCGACGACGCCCGCGAAGTCGGCGACATGGTCGCGGGCGCGCAGGGCTGTCTCCTCAACATGGGCACCGTGAGCGAGGCCGGCGAGGAAGCGATGCTGACGGCCGGCAACGCCGCGAACGACCACGGCGTCCCGCTCGTCGTCGATCCCGTCGGCGTCGGCGCGACGCCGACCCGCGATCGCGTCGCCGAAGCCCTCGTCACCGACCTCGATCCGACGATCGTGAAGGGGAACTACGGCGAGATAACGGCGCTCGCGGGCGCGGATGCAGAGGTTCGCGGCGTCGAGTCCGTCGGCGACTACGCGGACGTCGCGGAGACGGCCGTCGCGCTCGCCCGCGACACCGGCGCCGTCGTCGTCGCGTCGGGTGAGACGGACGTCGTCGCGAGCGCCGATGCGGCCTACGAGGTCGAGAACGGCGACGCGATGCTCGGAACGGTCGTCGGGACGGGCTGTATGCTCGGCGTGACGCTCGCCGTGTTCGCCGCGGCGCTCGACGACGCGGAGACGGCCGCGCTCGCCGGCACGCTCGCGTTCGGCGTCGCGGGCGAGGCCGCCGCGAAGGGCGACTTCGGCGACTACGCAGGGCCGGCGAGCTACCGCGTCGCGTTCCTCGACGCCGTCGCCGGACTCGACGGGGTCGAGGTCGAGCACCCCGATCCCGACGCGCGGATCACGCGCGTCCTCGACGCGTAGCGGCGGAGGAACGAGAAGGGGGGGCGGCGTTACGTCACTCGACGTCGATGCGGTGGCCGCCGGACTCGTCCTCCTTCCCGAGCGTGACCGTGAGGACGCCGTTCCGCATCGTCGCGGAGACGTCGTCCGTGTCGACTGGCTCCGGGAGCGTGAGCCGTCGAGAGAAGGATTCGCTGTGGCGCTCGCGACGGATGTACGACGACTCCTCCTCGTCCGTCGCCTCGCTCTCGGCCGTCCGCTCGGCGGAGATGGAGAGCGATCGATCCTGCACGCGGACGTCCACGTCCTCCTTCTCGAAGCCGGGGAGGTCGACGGTGACGACGAACTCGTCGTCCGCGTCCTCGACGTCGACGGCGAATCCAGAGCCGAACGCGTCGCCCTGTCCCTCTTCGAGCATCTCAGCCGCGTCCTCGAACTGGCGATTGAGGCGATCGAACAGCCGGTCGATGTCGTCGAAGGGATTCCGTCGTGGCATACACGCGCAAAAACGACCGGATCGGATATAGGGATGACGGCGGGAAGGAGAGAAACGGGGTCGAGAACGGGGTGCGAAACGCGGACGCGAGAGCCGCCGCTGCCCGCAGCGTTTTCGGACGAACGGACGTAGACGGTGGCGTGAGCGACTTCCACCGCCTCGGTCTCGGGACGTATCGGAACACGGACGCGGCCGACTGCCGGCGCGCCGTCGAGACGGCGCTCGAAACAGGGTATCGCCACGTCGATACCGCACAGATGTACGACAACGAGGAGCACGTCGGCGAGGGAATCGCGAACGCCGACG
>NZ_BATA01000081.1 GCF_000474235.1 Halarchaeum acidiphilum MH1-52-1 | reverse complement strand
GGCTTTGTGAGGTACTGAATATCCCAACGCTCGGGATTCCTCCGCCTGAAGGCGGAGGAGGATGTCAATGAGCGTGCAGCAAACTCTCGCTACCAGCAGATCGACCAGTATGCTGACGCGATGTCGAGTGAACCGTCGACCGATTTGACGAGCTCCTCTTCATCAGTAGAGAGCCTGTGTAGTCGGTAGTATCTTACTTGATATACGGAGCATACTGTGGCAATTGTGTCACGTACCTTTCGACTGAATGTTTATTTATCTACTAGAGAATTAACAGAAGATATTTATTTTCGCTTCGGCTATGATGGCGCGGATGCACTGTCCACGGGCCCGCTGTCGTGCGCTTCTCCCCCAGTCAGACAGGACTTGGCGACGTGGCCGTTCCCCAGAACCGCCCATCCGTTGCGTCCACCCGGCAGTCACCAGTGGTCCGTCACTATCAGCCCCTACTCCACCAATCCGTGTTTGACGCAGGCTCCCCCGCTGACGACCAGTCCACGACGAATCACGCATTACTGTCGAAGCTCCTCCCACGCCGCACTGCGATTGGCTTGGTTCTCCTCTGCCTTCTCGCTGTTGAGCCTGCGGCCGCTCAGCAGTCGGCAGTCTGTAACGCGGACAAACTCCCGAGCATGATTGAGGGGTTCTTCCAGCTCACGACGGCGCTGGGCATTATTGGGCTCGCCGTCGTCTGGCAGGCGAACTTCCTTATCGATATGTTCACGCTGAGCCCCGACCAGAAGAAGGGGTTGAAGCGGCACAAACGCTCGGCGCTCAAATCCGCCGTCGTGCTCGTCGTTCTCGGCCCACTTTACACGGTCGCCGGGTCGATGATGGGCCTCCCGCTCGCCCAGTGTGTGAATCTCGTCCCCTGGTAACCCACACTCGCCCTCCACTCGACGATGTCCCACTCGTATGCGGTTCCAATAGCGGTTGCCAGCGTTCTCCTGCTCGCCACAGCTGCGGGACTTGCCTCTGCAAGCCCACCCCAACCAGGGACGGAGGGGAACGGGCTTACGGAGAACGAGTCTGCGACCCTCTGGTCGCACGACACGGACAACTACACGAGCGAATCTGTCTATTCCCAGCGGTACGGCGAGCACCGCACAGCGATCCAGCAGGTAGCGAACGGCACGGACATCACGTTCACCAGACCACCCAAGACCGCCGCGACGTGGACACGGCACGATTTCGACGACCTCCACGCCGGCGGCCTACACACGTCGAACTATCCCGAGAACGCGAATCTCGAGGATAGCGTACTCATCGCAGACGCTCACGCAACGATTTTCGCCGCGCAACCGTCGACACGAGCACATCTCGCGTCCGGCGAGACGCGCACGTATCTCGCACCAGACGGCACATTTCGTGGCCTCGTGGACTACCGGGTTCGCTACCCGAACACGACGACAGCGAACGCGACGCTCGGAAACACGAGCACGGACTGTCACTCGCGAGCCACCAGATTTCGCGCGTCTGGCTTACACAGGACGGTGAGACGCTCGCCTCCAGTTCTGGCACACACACGCCGACGCTCGACTACCACCTGCAGAACGACCGGAGTACGACGCTGACACTCCACGCACAGATCGAGGTTCGCGTCCAGCAGACCGTAGAGCTGAACGGCAACGTCATTAACGCGACGACGCGGACTGACTCGATTACGGTCAGTGACTCACTCGACGGATCAGTCTACGATCTTGCCGCGTACCCCTACTACGCGACGTATCCGAACGGCGATGCGGGCGTCGCAATCTTCCAGTCGCGGCCGTGGCAGGGCTACACGCTCACCAGTAATGGGAGTGAGCGTGTGCGCGGCGTCTGGCGGTCCTACACTGCCCGCCACACGAACTGGGACACGCTCGTCTCCTCGACACGTGACGGCGAGACGCGCACTCAACCGGACGCTATTCCCGTCTCAGTTCACGCGTATCCGTCGCGGATCGGGCCAGTCGCTGAGCCCGTTCGAACCGGCCCATCGGTCGTCAAGAGTGGGGGATTAATCGATCGTCGCCTGCGTCGACACTCGGCGAGAATGTCCACATCGACGTCGTGAACCAGTCCTACAAGACGTCCTATGGGGTCGCCGTTCGCACCGACGATGTCGACCGGCAAGCACTCCACGTCGGGGGAATCGTCCGCGGCGTGAACGCGACCATCATCCAGCCACAGGAGGGATCGACGCGACACCTCCGAGAAAGTAATCTCACAGTGAGTGTTCTCTCGCAGAACGATTCGGCCGCAGTCGTCCGTCTCGAACTCCGGGACAACCAGACGGGTGCGCCAATTGATCTCTCGAAGAGCCAGCGTGGCCGTGCGCTCGCCCAATCGGATGACGGCTACATCGCGATTGCTGGCCAACACGTCCAGACGAACGCCTCTGGAGTCGCCGTCGTCACGTTCACGCAGCCCGGCATCTACACGGCGCAGTACCATCCCGAATCGTGGCTCGGCGCGAATCCCGCCTACGTACGTGACCGGGCGAGCGTCCGCTGGCACCCGCTCGGCACGATACAGGGGTGGTTCGACCTCGCGTTCACGACTGGGTGGAAGCTCCTCCCGTTCGTCGTGATGTTCTACGCCGGTACGCACCTCCTCCGCCTCTTCGACCTCCACCGCTTCCAGAACCCATGACTGACAGCTCACCACCCATCGACCGTCGTACTGCCCTCCAAGCACTCGGCAGTCTCACCCTCGCCGGCATTGCCGGCTGTACCAGCAACCAGAGTCCGGGGCCATCGAGTTCCCCGACGACTACCACTGCTGGGCCGTTCGCGAACATCAGCGTCCAGGGAACAACGCTCGTCGTCGACCTCGCGAGCGATACCGACGCTGAGCACGTAAACCTCGTGAAGCCGAACGGCTCGCTCTTCGGGACACGCGACGTCGCACAGGGTGCAAGCCGCGTCTCCTTCGACGTCGGCACCACCTACACTCCCGGCGAATACGAGCTCGTCGCTGTCAACGGCGATCAGACTGTCGGCACGACCACACGGACGCTCCGCTCCGACCTCCAAATCATCGAGATGGGGATCGGACGCAATCAGCCCGAGAAGATGTGGAATGGAACTGACGGTAGCCCGCACTCGCAGGCGTTCGTCACGATTGAGAACCAAGGGAGTGGACCGACCGCAGTCACCCAATTCCTCTTCTTCGGGAAGGTCCCCTATTCGAGTGGTGAGAACGGGACTCAGTACGCCGGGACTGATGTGAGCGGTATCTACGACCCGGAATCTAACTCCGAAATTGAGCGAGTTGTCGTTCCCCCTGGGGGGTCAAAGACGATTTACAGCTCTCGGATGCCGTTCGCGTTCATTCGTGGTGGCAACGTCGTGTGTACGGACTATCAACAGTCTGGGACGTTCAAGCTCTCTCTTGAGACATCGACCACCGGCCCTTCCCTCTCGAAGACGTACGATGTCCAGTATTCTGCATCGGAGGAGTTCAACAACTGCTCAATCACGATTAAGGAGGACGGCTGATGGTTGATCTGATCGGGGTCGTCCTCCAAGGGTTCAAGGACGCAGTCAATTGGTTCATCAGCCTGTTCATGCAGGGACTCCGGAGTGGATACCACAAAATCTCCGTAGCGACGTTCGGTACCCCGACCCCGAATACGGATGGCGCCTTCGTCTTTGGGCAACCGACGAACGCTCCGTGGGAGTCCATCCATCACGCCCTGATTGGTGGCGAGATCATGGTCGTCTCGCTGCTTCTACTCGTAATCTGCGTACAGGGTCGTCATCTCATCCGGATATTCAACATCGGAAGTGCCTACGAGTCACGACGAACGCGTAAGACCGCGTGGGTCGGTGCCTTCCTGATCATCACCTGGTACTGGATTGCCGTACTCACACTCTACTTGATCAACGGATTCACGATCGCTCTTCTTCCGAGCTTCAGCTCACTCAGCACCGCTATGCTTGGATACCTCCAGAACACGATAACTAACCCTGGTCTCTCACTGGTTTTCGCGCTTCTTGGTGGGCTCTCGATGTGGGCGCTGGAGGCACTCTACTACATCCGGGAGGTCTTGCTCTACGTCTATATTTACGGGATGCCGATCGCATTTGCGCTCGCCTACGGGAATGTCCCGGTGCTCTCGGACGTCGCGATGGGCTTTGCGAAGCGCTTCGTCCCGCTCGCAATCCTCCCGCTCCCCGCCGCTGTCGTGTTCAAAGGCTACGACTTACTCTACTCACAGCACGCGCTCTCGCCGGGGAGTCCGTTCCTCAAGTATCTCGTCGCCGTCTCCCTCCCACTCGTCGCCTTGGTGGTGACGTGGAAGACGTTCCAGTACGCGACGCCGCTGACCGCGAAAGCCATCGGCACCGCGACGCGCGGTGCTGCACTCGTCGGTGGTGTTGCAGCAGGCGCCTACGTCGGTGGGGCGAGCGTCGCGACGACCGCTGCCCGCTGGGGCCCGAAAGCCGCTGCTGGACAAGCTGTTGCTGAGCACGCCAGCCGTCGCGCTTCAGAGGAGAGTGAGGAGTCTGCGCCGTCGTATCGCCGCACAGAGAACGACCCACAGACACGCTAACCCAGTATGTCCACAGATCCAGACGCTGCCGCCCGACGCATCATGAATCAGTTCGGCGAGGAGAGCCGCATTCCCTACCTCAACATCGAGGAGGGAGATGTTGGCGTCCTCATTGCCTTCCCCATCATCGGCCTCTTCCTCGCCGCCCTCACCGGTATCGACTCACTCGCCCTTCCGTTCGTCGCAGGTGGGTTCGGGCTTGGTGTCGCCATCATCTACGTCTCCCCACGCCACCTCACCGCGTGGACGTGGGCAACCGACGTCTACCAGTACCTCAAACGCCCCCGAATCACCTTCAGCGCACCAGCCGAACCAGAATCGAGGACGAACGAGACGGTTCGGAACGAAGGCGGATTCGCGAATTACACGCCCTTCACGCCGGACGAGCGGACGCAGGACCTCACCAATATCGAGCGGGCGTGGCCCGGCGCCGGCGCGATCCAGCGCTCGGACGGGACGATGGAAGCCTTCGTTGAGGTTGACCCGGACAACATGGATTTCGCGATGTCCGAGGACTGGGCGCAACTGCAGGAGGCGGGCGCGGAGTTCGCGAACAAAGAACTCGACTCGAAGCTCAAACTCCACGCCACCACGCGTGCATTCCCTGTCGAGCAGGTTGTCAAGAACATTCAGGACCGCCTCGACGACGAGGACGTCCAAGCGAACCCGGTGTTCCACGAACTCCTTGAAGAATACCTCGAGACACGCCCACGCGAGATGCGCGAGCGTGGCATCCAGCAGATCCGCTACTACATCGGCGTCGAAGTCTCCCCGATGGACATCTACGACCGCTATCGCGACGAATCGACGCCCGCCGAGAAACTTACCGAGATTCCCGTGGTCGGCTTCCTGTTCAACCCGTTCGTCACACGCCGCGAGAACTTACAGGCGGTAGAGCAGCGGGCGCGGATGTTCGAGACGCTCGACGACCGCGTCGCTGCCGTCCGGAGCGAGTTCATCCAGCAGGCGAGCGGGTGGTCGGCACGCCGGCTCAGCACGGTCGAACTCTTCACGCTCGCGATGGATTTCTGGAACGGCCACGAACACGACGTCGACGACCCCGAATCGGTCATCCGCCAACAGCCAGCGATGGATCAGCAGGCACGGGAGGATGCCGATGCATAACGTCGTCCTTCCGGCGGCAGTCGGGTTCGGCGAGCAGCTCTCACAGTGGGCACTCAACCCAACGACGCCCGGCGGTGTCCTCCTCTACCTGCTCGTCGCGGTCGTCATCGTCGCTAGCGGGGTTGTCGCGTGGACGCGCTCGCAGGCACGTAGCGACGAGCCGACTGTCGAGTTCGCGGACGTTCTTGACGAGGGGACGCTCGAAGAGGGGCAGGCCGAAGGACGGCTGCTCGACGAAATCGCCGAGTCACACAAGACAGCGATTGCGCCAGCCGCCATCGAGTGGGAGACACGCGCGGCACACGTCGGCGACCAGTGGACGTCGACGCTCTACATCGCGGAGTACCCCGACTATCCGACTGATGGCTACCTCAGCGACCTCTTCGAGTTGACTGACGTCGAGTTCGACCTCACCGCGCACATCACGCCGAAGAACCAGGAGCGCGCCCGCACCGAACTTGAAGAGATCGCTGACGACCTCCAGGTGGACGCGGACCTCGAGCAGAGCGTTCGGAGCTCCTACCTCCAAGAGCGCGCTGACGAGGCCGCAGCGACCTACAAGGCCGTTGAGAGTGGTGCGAACGTCTTCGACCACGGGCTGTTCATCACCGTGCGCGCCGACGAGAAGGACGACCTGCAAGACGCCGTCCGCACCGTCAAGAGCACCCTTCGCGACGACCCCGCAAACCTCACACCGAAAACCGCGATCTGTCGGCAAGATGTTGCCCTCCAGTCCGCCGCACCGATCGGCGACAACGAGTTCGGCCGCGAATCCATCGCCCTCGGTGGCGCCGTCGGCGCCCTCCTCGCATCCCCGCATAACGCGACGATCCTCGAGGAGGGTGGCGTCGAGTTCGGCATCCACAAGGACAACCAGAGCCCCGTCGTCATCGACCCCTTCGACCGCGACAACGGCTACGCCATGTTCACCGTCGGTGATCCGGGTTCGGGGAAGTCGTTTGGCTCGAAGCAGAACTTCATCCGCTCGATCGAGCAGGACCGCGACCGCATCGGCATTGTCCTCGAGCCGCTCAACAACTGGGCTGGCGTCTCCGAAGCGCTCGACGCCCAGCGAATCACTGTGGGTGGAACACTCGGCCTGAATCCCTTGGAGATTCGCCAGACGCCTGAGCACGCGCAGCGGGCGATGGGTGAGGACGCGAGTCCATTCAACGAGAAACTCGACGACGCGATGAGCTTTCTCACCAACTTCTTCGCCCTACGGGGGATTTCGCTTGGTGACCGGCGGACGACGCTCGAACTCGGACTACGGACTGCGTACGCCCGACAGGGCATCACCGACGACATCACGACGCACGATAATCCGAGTCCGACGATTCGAGATATGCTCGACGTCTTCGAGGAGATGGTCGAGGACCCCGCGGAGTTTGTTGTCCGCTCTGAGTCTGAGGCCGAGAAACTGCAGGCCGACGCGACGTGGCTCCTTGACCAGCTCCGGCCCTTCGAGGCGGAAGGCCGGCACGCGAATCTTGGGAAGGAGTCCGCGTTCGACATTCGGGACGAGAAGACGATCTATCTCGACCTCGCTCAACAGGAGGGCAGTGTGGACTCCAGTACGGCGCTCACGATGCAACTCCTCATCTCACTCGTCTACGAGCGCGCAAAGGAGACCGAGAAGGAGGTCGTGTTCGTCATCGACGAGGCCAGATATATCATGCAGGATGCCGCGAGTCTGGCGTTCCTTGAGACGGTGTTCCGCCATCACCGCCACCACGATCTCTCGATTCGCCTCGTGACGCAGACGGTTGACGAGTTCTTCGAGCACACCGAAGCCGAGGCGATTCTTGATCAGTGTGCGGTCAAGCAGTTCCACCGCCTTGACGGAATGGACGAGGAGTGGGCCGACGAGTTCGGCCTGAACTATGCGCAGATGCGCTACGTCCAGGACGCCGTTCCCGGCAACGAAGATGCTGGGTTCTCCGAAGCACTCGTCGGCGTCGACGGCGAGTGGCGCGGTATCCAGGTCGAGGCGATGCCCAAAGAGAAGCAGGTCATCGACTTCGACCCCACCACCCAAACTCGCGACGAACTCCCCGGCGCGACTAGCGACGAAGCTAATTCAGAGCTGGAGTCAGTCCAGCAGCGACTCGCCGAGCAAGCCGGCGAATCGAGCGACGACGCAGAACAAGTCGTGGAGACGGACGGTGGTCGCGATGAGTGAGTACCTCCGCGTCACGCCGACCACGGAGGCAGTCGCCCCAGCGGGGGTTCCACGACTCCTTGAGAGTCTCCACAAACTCACGAATGAGGACCCAGGACTCGGGGCGAAACTGAACCCACTCTCGTCGTCAACGCCGCCGCGTTTCGAGTTCCTCGCGCTCAGCGAGGGCGATGACACACCAGTCGAGTTCTACTACGGCGCCGATGACTACCTCGACACCCTCGAGGAACGTCTGCAGTCCGTCTACCCGGAGACGTTCGACATCGAACGCGTCGCCCTCGACGTCGAATCGCGGCTTATCCAACCAGTCGAATACTCCCGTGCGGAGTTCGTCGACGCCTACCAGCAGGGCGCCCTCCGGTACGAGTTCCCCGAGGACGAGCAATACACACTCACCGATGACGGTACGGTAGACGCTCGGGACGTCGATGTGACTGCGGACAGCGTGGTGTCGGTTGACGATATCGCGCTTGACCTCGCGACTGGAGACGAGACGCCAATCAAGAAGCCGACGCTAACCAAGGAGGGTTCGATTCTCGCGCGCCCAGCAACTGAGACAGTCTCTCCATATGGTGTCCGCTGGCAGGGGGCTGCGAGCCGGAAAGAGGACTGGATGACGTCCCTCGCGCCATTCACGGACGGCGAGGGCGAGGAATCTCTGTCGGCGGTCGACCAGCCAGGCGCGGCGCTCGCGTCCCTCATCGATCACGTGAATGACGCCACAGAGCCACTTGCCTTCCAAGTCGTGTTCGAGCGGCGTGCGGGCTGGCAGTCCGATGCCGACGTTCGGAAAGAAGACCTGATCGACGGCCGCGACACACTCGCTCAGCGGCTGGTTGGTGACCTACTTGCGTACGATCGGGAGTACGAGGACGAGCGACCGGACAGGAGCGAACTGAGTGATCGTGTCGTCCGGCGGCTCGACGCAATTCGGGCGACGAATCCACAGCGCTCGTTCACCGCCAACATCCGCGCAATCGGCGTTCCCACCAGTGAGACTGGACAGGAGTCTCTCGACGACCGACTCGCGTCGCTCGCTCCTGTTTTCGACCCGCTTGATGGCCCCTTCTACGACGTCGAAACCGAACGGGTCCGCGAGAGTGGCTTCCGCCAGGCGAAAAAAGAGCAGAATGCACGAACAGCACTCCAGCGCCTCCTTGATGGGGAGTTGGTGACTGGGCGCGGGAAGACACGTCCGGACTTCGTGCTGAGTGGGCGCGAACTCGCACACTTTCTCCTCGTCCCCTCCTCAGAGCAACTCTCCATCGAGGGGTCGCGTGGGACGCGTGCCGAGCAGCAGAGTCGGAATCCGCTGCCACGCCCAAATCCGGATCTCCGTGAGCAGTTCCGTGACGGAATGGCTGTCGGCTACGCACTCGATGAGACCGGTACTCCCGAAGAGGAGCCAGTCCGCATCCCACCCGACCTGCTCACCACCCACTACGGGCGCTTCGCGTCAACCGGTGCTGGGAAGTCGAAAGCCATCATTAACGACGCGCTCTCCCTCCGAGAGACAACCGGTGGTCCCGTCGTCATCGTCGACCGGAAGGGTGACGGGATGTGCCAGAACTACCTCCGCAGCCACCACGCCCGATTCGACGACTGCGAGGACGTCTACCACTTCCGAGTGCCCGAGACGATGCCCGCGTTCTCCTTCTTCGACATCCGGCCGGCACTCGACGCCGGTCGGAGCCGCGAGGACGCCGTCCAAGACAAGGTTGATCATTTCCACGATATCCTGCGGATGATTCTCGGGCGGGAGAAACACGAGCGGGCGTTTGTCGCGAACGAGATCCTCAGCCAACTCATCAAGGCGCTCTTCGACGCCGAGTACGGCAGCGATGTCTTCGGACTCAATGATCTCTTCACGGCGGTTCGCCGGATGCAGGACGAGCAGACGATTCCGTCCGTCTCGATGGCGAACCAGCCGGTCGAGGAATCGCTGACGCGGCACCTCTCGAAGGAGGAGTCGCAGTTCCAGACGTCGATGGACGCTGCTGGAAATCGTCTCGAGCAGCTTCGGGAGAGCCCACACCTCCGTCGTGTCTTCAATCACACGCCCGCACAGAACGAGAGTGGGGAGTATGTCGAGAACCACTTCGACTTCCGGAAGTTCCTCGACGAGGACGTCACGATTCTCCTTGACCTTGGTGACCTCCGACCAGAGGCACAGCAGGCGGTCACACTCCTCTTGCTGAGCAATCTCTGGGACGCCGTGCAGGTCCGGCGGCGCGACGGCCAGACCGACTATGAGAAGCTTACGAACCTCATTATCGAGGAAGCCGCGCCGGTGGCGTCCACGCGTCTCGTCTCCGAGCAACTCCTCCCACAGGGCCGCTCGTTCGGTCTCAGTATGGGTCTCGTGATGCAGTTCCCCGGCCAGGTCCGCAACCGGAGTGAGCGTGCCTACGACGAGGTGCTGAACAATATCAAGACGAAGCTCATCGGGAATATCTCGATGGAGCACGACCTCGCCGAATCACTCGCTCATGAGGACTTGAGCCCAACCGACCTCCGAAATCGCGTGAATACACTTCCGAGTGGGGAGTGGATTGCGCAACTCCCGAGTCCGGCTTTCGGGGAGACTGGGCCGTCGCCGTTCTCGATGAAGCCGCTCCCGATCTCGGCCGGCCATCCCGAGAGCGATAACCCACTCACCGAGATGGAAGCCTCACAGTTCGAGTCGGTGACGCTCCCCCAAATCGTTGAACGGACGCAACGCCAGTACGGCCTCAGCGCCGAACAGGCAGATGCGGCCGTGGACGATAATTGGGGGAGTTCTGGCGACGACCCATCCGTATCGCGAACGTCAGACGGCGAGCAGTCCACGTCGATGATGATTGGTGGGACGTCAACCGAGACTGATGGCGACGCCGAGGACGATGAAGCAAGTCCCTTCTTCGGAGAATCCTCGTCTGCTGACCCGGGGGCTGTGGACTCCGATGCGGAATCAACGACATCACAGGTCGAGACTGAGCCGTCACCGATCGATGCCGGCGGAGTGACTGTCCCCGATGCGGAATTGGAGCGACGCGGACTCACTCACGACGACGCACGCTTCCTGCAG
>NZ_BATA01000082.1 GCF_000474235.1 Halarchaeum acidiphilum MH1-52-1 | reverse complement strand
AGTTTTCTCTGGAGACGCGATACTGGGGGGTTCGTTCGTGGACCCCCGCCGTACACGGCTTTGAAAAGGGTCGACGAAGCTTGGCTCTCACGCGCGGAGTCGGCCGGCGAGTGTCGGTGCGACGTGGCGGGTTTTGCCCTCCATCCACGTCTCGACGGCGCCATCAGATTCGAGCGCGTCGAGGTGTCGGCCGGCAGTACTCCTCGATTTCCCCGTCTCATCGGAGATTCGAGGAAGTGTCGTACTCTCGTCGATGGAGACGAGATACCGGAGCGTGTCGAGGGTCGCGTCGGACGGACGACTCATCAGGTTCGGGAGGTCGATCTCTTCGATCTCCTCGTCGACGTCTCTGAACTGGAGCGCGAGGTCGACGACGTCCGGCCGGGCGATCGCGGCGACGGTCAGCGGGAGGAAGATCTCCCGCGGACCCCCATCAAAGTTGAGTACCACGGTCCCCTCGGCGGCTTCCAAGACGTCGACGCATTCTAGGACAGCGGCTTCGAACGCCTCGTAGCTGACCTCCTCGACGACGATGTCCGATCCGGGACCGAGTTCGTTGACGGTCTGCTCGACGTCCTGGATCGCGCTCTTCGCCCTATCGCTCGTGTCGCCGCGCGGTCGGAGGAGAACGACGACGTCGTCGGCGTCGAGGCCGTTATCGAGTATCGGGCGCATCACCCGAGGGCTATAGTGCCCGATCGTGGAGACGTACGTGCGCATACGTCCGATTGCAGTCGAGTTCGACTAAACGGTTTGGCTTCGTGATCGCGTAATAGTCCGGTTACGATCCCGAATACATGAATACGTTTTCGGAATCACGAAAAGATTCAAGAGGGTTACCGATCCAGATGTGATCGTGAATCGACACACGACCGCCTACCGTTGTGAGGTGTCATGCGTCGGGTCGACTTAACGCTTGAGCCGGAGGAGTCGTTCCCGGTGCCGACCGCGAACGGCTACCAGATCTACGGCGCGGTCCTCTCGGCGCTCGACGACGTCGACGGGGACGTCAGCACGCGCGTCCATGACTCCCCGATCGGGAGTCTGACGAACAGCGGCCTCCTCGGGACGTTCGACGGGAGCCACCGCGACCACCACAAACGCGTGCTCCGCGACGAGACGTACGACCTCAAACTGGGCGTCGCCGACCCGCGCGACCAAGAGGTCTTCCAAGCGCTCGCCGACGCGTTCGTCTTCGGCGGCGACACGCTCGAACTCGCAGATGGTGACTTCCGCGTGCGCGACTTCGCGAGCACGAACGCGACCCACGAGGACCTCCTCACCGAAGCCTCGACTATCGTCGACCGGACCCACGACACCTTCGAGATCGAGGTCCGCTTCGAGACGCCGACGTGCGTCAAGGAGAGTGGGGAGATCACCACGATGTTCCCCCACCGCGGGAGCGTCTTCCGCTCGCTCTTGCGAAAATGGTCGTCGACGATCCCGGACGAGCGGGCAGACGAACTCGACCTCGCGATGACCCGCGAGGACTTCGAGACGAACCTCATCGAGAAACCCGCCGCGCGCAGCTACGAGACGCATAGCGTCCTCGTCAACCGCGGCGAAGACGGCGGTCCCATCCTCAGACAGGGCTTCACCGCCGACTGTACGTACAAATTCAAGGGCGCGAGCGAGGCCATCCGGACCGCGGTCACGGCGCTCGCACTCTTCGGCGAGTACGCAGGCGTCGGCGGATTCGTCTCCCGCGGGTGTGGGACGATTTCGGTGGAGATGAAAGAATGATCGGGTACGTGCGCGACCCATACAAGGTTTCAATTCCGTTCGGATTTCTTTGCGGGTCGCGCCGAGAAGTACGTTCCCCGAGGTACTCAAAAGTTCTTCATAGCGCTACCCATACAAGCGCCACCCTAGACTTTAGTGCCTCCGGTGTGTTCTCCAAGCCGAGCAGCATGATAGCTAGGACCAAGCTAAGGGCATCAGACGACACCGGACTCGTGGAACGTTTGAGCGTGGATTTCCGCGTTGGAAGGGGAACCCAGTCGTATCGATATCCAGTAGACCGACGATTTCGACTGGCTGGTCGATCAACGGCCGAAAGATACGATATTCCCTACGGGAGCGTGTTCGCTCGAGCCGGGGACCAGTCAAGGTCATACAGGAGGAACACCGGTGTCCGATAGCACATCTATCTGGGGTGATCGGGACCTTCACCCCGTCCTCGCGGAGTACCTCGCCGACGTCGACCCCCACCTCCTCGACGTCGGGTGGTCCTTCGAGACGGCGAAGAGCGTCGAATACGGCTTGACCGACCAGTCGATGCTCAACCACGTCCGGAACGGCGTGTTCGCCATCGTGTGGCTGAACGAGATCGCGCCGTCGTTCGACGCCCACGAGTTGAGCGACGACGAGCTTCGGAAGGTCGTCGCGCTGTTCGCCGTTCACGATCTCCACAAGCTCCGCGGCGAGCAGGAGATGGACGAGGAGTACGACATCGAGGCGGACGAGGTGGCTGACCTCGTCGACGCGCTCGGTGTCGATTCGTTCGCACCCGACCTTCGGATCGAGACCTTCCACGCGTGCGCGGTCGACCACGCGAACACGTGGAACTCGAACCCGGAGCACTCCACCCGGACGTACGATCGGCTCCGTCCCTACGTCCGTCTCGCCGACGCGTTCGCGTCCTGCGAGACGCCTGAAGCGGCGACGGTCGAGCGGAACCAGACTGGCTTGGAGGTCGCGTACCCCGGAACCGACCTCGAACTCCGGCACCACACGCTCGACGACGTGAAGGGCGTGTTCACCAACCTCCTCAACGGTGCGGTCAGTCACGTTCTCGAAGAACGCTTCGGGTACGAGCGGTTCCTCATCTACCAGGACGGCTGCGTCTACCTGACTGATGAGGACGCCGAGATGACAGTCGACGACGAGCTGATCGGTGACGTCTACGACCGCCTCCAGTCCGACATCGGGGATTCGCACCCCGCGTACGACGACCACGACGCGCTCGCGGACAACCTCTCGACGCAGTCGCATGGGTTCTACACGATCAACGATCAGGACTTCTTCTACGCGGGCGCACGGAACCTCCTCTACGCGGTCGCGGTGAAGGCGAAACAGGACGCCGACCCCGACTCGGATCCGACCGACAGCATGGCGGAGACGATGGAGACGCTGAACGAGCGCCTCCCGATCGACATCGACGCGACGACGCGAGTCGCCCCGGGATACGCGCGGCTGGTGTACACGTTCAAACGCGCGTTCGTCGATCCGCTCGTCGATGCCGGCCTGACGGACGAGGACGCCCTCACCGTCACGTGTCGGCTCTTCGACGTCGACGAGGGCGTCCTCGACGGCCTCCGGGAGATCCGCGACGACGAGGCCGTCGATCTCACGGCCGGCGGGAAGTGGGACTACGCGTACGCGGTCGGTCAGCACATCGCGGACCGAGCGCGTCGCGACCACTGGCAGGACGTTCCGGGCGAAGTCGCGAAACTCCTCATCACGAACCTCGACGCGCTCGACGAGGGGTGGGACGACATCGTCATGGGTGCACACGCGGGCCAGTTCGAGACCGAACTCCGGGCGTACATCGGTGACGTCCTCCGCGTCGGCGGGCAGGCGTCTCCGCCGACAGCGGAGATGGACGAACTCTCCGACCCGTTCGAGGCGCACCACGCGACTCGGCGGGGAAAGACGTGTACGTTCTGCAACCGCGGGACGACGAGCACCCGGAAGGGCGACATGAAGGCGCCGAAGTCGCTCACGACGCTCCAAGCGGGGTACTCGAATCGGATCCCCGCCGACGCCGGCCAGCCCGAGAAACTCCTCGTCTGTACGCCGTGTCAGATCGAGTTCTCCCTCCGCGAGACCGGGTCGAGTCGACGCGACGCCGGTCGCCTCTTCGTCCATCTCGTGCCGGACTACTTCTACACGCCGACGATGTGGGATCTCTACGCCGACGAGATTTTCGCGCGGTTCACGGGGGAGGCGATGACCCGGGTCGGTCGTCTCGCCTCCGCGATGTTCGACGTCACGACTACCGAAGATCGTGACCGAGCGGACGAGACGCCGATCTCCGAGTCGATATCGACGGTCCTCCGCGAGGCGACGCGAGCCGAAGACGTGGGTGGACGCTCGATGATCGAGCAGCTCCAGAACGGCTTCGATCCCGACGCCGGGTTCGGGACGCAGACGCTCTCGTTCTACAAGCCACAGGACAACGAGACTGAGTTCCAGTTCTTCGGCGTCTTCGTCGGTCTCGCGGTCGCGTCGACGATGGGGCTGCGAGCGTACGTCTCACAGTCCCCGATTCCGGAGGTCCGGGGACGCGATTTCTCCGAGATGGTGACGCTCGACGCCGGGTTCACGACCGTGAACGGGTTCTACGGCCGAGAGATCCCGCTCTCGAAGCTCCGGAACCGGCTCGGTGCCGCCGCGGCGCTGATCGAACTCGGCTACGAGCTCGCCCGCGACGACGCTCGGTTTGCGAAGTACCTCCGAATCGTCCGGAACAAGCCGCTCCCCGGGTCGTACCTGTTGAAACGGGCGGTGCAGGATTCCGATGACGGTGGGGCCGCACGGTACCTGCTCGAGGAAGCGGACTACCTCGACCGGTACGGAAACCCGACGAACGACGCGGATACGACGACAGTGATCCACGAATGACGAACACGACAAAGGACGACGTGAGCGAACTCGCGGAACTCGCCTACGATGCGATACGGCCCACGTACGGGAACGACAAGCCGTACGCCATCGAACGGGTGTTCCGCGAATCCGTGAAAGCGGTGAAGGACTCGAACGAGTTTCGGCTGAGCGCCGACGAGGCGGCACTTCTCGTCGCCGGCCGACTCGAAAAACTCCATCAACGAAGCGAACAGGTGTGGCCGGTCCCCGCCGAGAAGAGCCGGAGCGGCGACCAACTGAACGAGCGTATCGAGCGGTACGCGGACGCGTTCGCGCAGCGACTCCTCGCCGACCGCTGTGAGGGGAAGCCGTCGCTGTTGAAGCGGCGAGCGAACAACCTCGCGGACGGCTTCTACGCGGCGACGATCCGGCTGCAGCGCGAGACGACTGACGACACGACGGAGACCAACTGACGATGTTCGACTACGACACCTACCCCGAACTGGAGCGTGGCACCGTTTCCCGAGACGAGATGACGATCGCCCCGGAGAACAACTTCACGAACGTCCTCGTCCTGCGCGAACTGGAGAGCCACGCGGTCTTCACGACCGACGGGCAGAGTGCCGACCTCGCGAACGTCGCGGTCGGGTCTGGTGACGACCGCGAGACGTACTCGCCGGGCCTGATGTTCATGCGCAAGCAGACGGGGAGCGACCGGCGCTTCGGGAAGTCCCTGCAGCGCGACCTCCTCGGGACGGAGTGTACGATGCAGGTCAACGGCATGTGTCAGGACTGCGTCGAGTGCATCCTCTACGGGAGCGCCGCGAGCGACGACGCCGACCAGCAGCTCTCGATCACGTCCCGTGTGATGTACGACACCGCGTACACGCTTCGGGACGCGACCGCGACGATCGACGAGAAGTTCCAGAACGCGCCCGGCGACGACTACGCCAAGACTGCCGAAGCGACGATCCGCGAACCGGATTTCTTCGAGCCCGGGACGCTGTTCCCGTCGGTCATCACGCTCCGTGATGCGACGCCCGAGGAACTCGCGTTCGTCTTAGGGATCACGGCGAAGAACAAGCGCTACGGTGCCGCGACGTCACGTCTCGGCCGCGTCAAGAACCATATCCTCGGCGTCTACACCGGGAGCGAAGAAGGGCCGGCGAACCTCGGATTGACTCGGGACGTCGTCACCCGCCTCCGCGACAGCGACGAGACGACCGCCGGCTCGATTCAGGACGTCATCACGGCGGCGGCGCACGACCCACAGCTCGTCGGCGAACTCCTCCAGTCCGCTTTCGACGACCGAGTCGACGCCGAGCGCGGCGGGCTCGACCTCGAATGCATCCCGGACGACACCGTCGACGACCTGCTCGAAGCCGCGACGGGCGACTCGCTCGCCGACGTCCTCGAAACGCAACTGGACGCCTCGCGCGCGTTCCTCGAACAGACCGCCTGAGGGCATGACGGCAGCACTCGAAGTGACGCTCCGGACGCAGGGGGAGATATGGTTCGCGAGTCGCGAGGTCGGTCGTCTCGCGGACACGGAGCCGTACTTCCTGAACACGGCGCTCTACTACGCGCTCGGATTCGCGTCCGGCCGGTACGTCGACCGCTCGTTCGAGCCGACGTATCTCGACGACACCGACGCGATCGCCGAGGAGTTGTACGTGACGCCGGCGACACCGTCGGACTCACCCGGGGCGGGGCTCGCTAATCGGATCACGTCGACGTACAACACGAGCACCGACGACTACGCGACGATCAACTACTCGGCGCAGGAAGACCCGGACGCGAAGCAGAACCTCCCGACGTATGGTCGTCGCCGCGTGCTCGGTCACGGGAACGAACTCACGTGCTACCTGCTCGGACGTGGCCTCAGCGCGAGTGAACTCGAGTCGCGCGTCCCCGGCTACATCCGTCTCGGGAAGAAACGCGGGAAAGCCCGTGTCGAGACCGAGCCACTCGGTGTCTCGCAAGGCGACGGTGAGTTCGACCTCGGCCACCCGATCGGCGCGTACGACACGGCCCTCACTCCGGTGGGAAATCTCGTGACGAAACGGATGCGACCGACGCCGCTCGTGATGCAGGCAGCCTACGAGGGCGCGTACGTCGAACTCGAAGCGTCGGATCCGGACGACGACGACGTCGTTCGGCTCCCCGCCGACGCGACCTTCCTCGAGACCAAACGATGAGGACAACACTCCCCCTCACGGGCGTCGAACTACGACGGCACGACGATCCCGAGTACCCGATCGAAGATCCCGAATTCGAACCGTACGCCCACCAGCAGGACCTCCGAGAGCTATTCCGGAGTTCGGACGAGTTCCTCGCGGTGAACGACAGCCCGACCGGCGGCGGGAAGACGATGTCGTGGCTCGCGCCCGTCATCGAACGTGGCGAGCACGCGCTCGCGGTCTACCCGACGAACGCGCTCATCCACGACCAGTACGATCAACTCACGGACGAACTCGACGAGAGCTTCCCCGAGCGGGGGTCTGACGTCGCGGTGCTCCCGATCACGGCCGACACGCTCCGGACGCGGTACGCGGCCGAGTATCCGGACGCGAAGACGAACGGCGAGCGGCTCCGCGCTCTCCTCCGGACGTACGTGTATCAGCGCGAAGACCCGGTACTCGTGTTGACGAACCCGGACATCCTCGTGATGATGCGGCGGCACATCTACGGGCGCACCGGCGACTCCGGATCCCGGGTCAGACAACTCAACGAGTTCGAGTCAGTCGTCGTCGACGAGTTCCACCGTGCCGGCAGGAAAGAGCAGAACACGCTCCTGTTCTCGCTCGACGAGATGTACGACCTCCCCGAGTTCCAGTGTGCGCTCTCGAAGATCGTCCTCCTCAGCGCGACGCCAACCACCCGTCTCGAACACCGCTTCGAGGAGGCGATGAGCGCGCCGTATCACCGCGTGACGACGGAGTGGGAGACGACCGAAGAGCGCCCCTTCGACGAGACACCGACGAACGGGTGGGGTGCAGTCATGCCACCCGTCGACCTCGACGTCCGTTCGGCGTCGACGTTCGACACCGCGAGTGAACTGCTCGGTGAGGACTGGGACGACACCGAAGCGTTCGCCCGGCAGCCCGGACGAACCGTCTTCATCCTCGACGGGATTCACGAGGTGGACGAGGTGTACACCCGCCTCTCGAACGCACTCGACGACCGGACCGTCGTTCGCATCGATGGGTTTCACCGTGGCGACCTCGAGGAGAAACTCGACGGCTTCGACGTTCTCGTGAGCAACTCCGCCGTCGAAGTCGGGATCGACTTCTCGGTCGACCGCCTCGTGTTCTCGGCTCCCGATCGGGCGAGTTTCGTTCAGCGTCTCGGCCGCCTCCGAACGGAATCCGAGCCACAACCCGCCCGCTGTTACGTCCCATCGACCGTCGCCGCGTCGCTTTCGGAGATCGAGCACGAGGGGCGTGTCCCACGTACACAGCTCGTCGAAATGCTCGAAGACGCCTATCACGACCCCCGGGAGTTCGAATCGTTCGACTGGCGATACTCGGCGGCCGAAGCCCACCATCACATCGAACGTCGTGCTCGCGACGCCAACTCGGAACGTGCCGAGGAGATCCGCGAGGAGGGATGGGAGCGCATCCTCCGGCACTTCGGCGGTGGCGACCCACCGCTCACCCGGTCGGACGTCGAAGCGCACGCCGACGTCATCGATAGCGCCGTCGAACGGACGCTACAGTGGTACCGCGGTGGATCGCTCCAAGCGCTCGTCTACGATCGGACACCGGGCGCGGACGACCCGATACAGACGTACGACCTGTTCTACCTCCTGCGACATGGCGACGTCGAGTTCTTCTCACGTCCCGGATTCGACGAAGTCGTCCCGGACGAGCACGCCGGCGACGTCTCTCACCTCGCGCCGTACGTCACGGGCTACTGCACGTACGACGGGACGATCGAAACGAACGACGACAGGTACGGACGGAGCGTCCGTCTCGAGGCTATTTCCGAGATCTACGGCTGGCTACGCGCCGGCGACGGCGTTGACGACGAGACACGGAAGCCGCGCGAACTCGGAGGGATTAGTATCGACGTCGACCCCGACGGCGCGGATCGAATCACGTCGATCGAACACCTCCGCGACGAGATGCGTGAGGACATCGACGTGCTCTGCTACGCGGTCGCGAAACATCCACGGCAGGTCAAGAATCAGTACGACCTCGGAACGTTCCTCTTCCTCTACCCGCTCACAGTCGGTGACGAACAATGGTGTGCTGCGCTCGGAGTCGACGCGCTCTACCTCCACTGTGCGGTCCAAGAGTCGCAGAACGCCGTGGACTTGGAGAGCTTGGGGATCGATCTCTGAGATGACGGGTTCGAGCTTTAAGGACGAACTCGTCTACGTGAGCGCGTTGAACGAGTTCGTCTACTGTCCCCGACGGTACTACTACCAGCGGTACTACGACGAGATCGGCGAACCCTACGAACTCGTCGACGGCCGCTCGAAGCATGAACACGCATCCCATCGCGGGAGCTGGGTGACGGAGCGGTACTTCCGCTCTGATGACCTCGGGATGCACGGGAAGATCGACCTCGTCGACACCGAGGACGGGACACCGACCCCGGTCGAACGGAAGCGTTCCGAGAGCGGGTCGTACTATCCGAGCGACGAAGTCCAACTCGCCGGCTACTGTATGCTGCTCGAAGACGCGATCGACGAACCCGTGAACGTGGGGTATATCTACCTCTACTCGACCGACACGCGTCACTCGATCCGGATCACGCAGGACCACCGCGAGACCGTCCGGGAAATACTGCGACGCATTCAGTCGATGACGGTCGATTCGATCCCGCCGTTGACGCAGAACCAGTCGAAATGCGAGGCGTGTTCAGCGAGGACGTACTGTATGCCCGGCGAGACGGCACTCCTCTCGCCGTCCGATGCCGAAGGGACCGGATGGGAGGGAACGACACCGGGTGATTTGGCGTGAAAGAGAGCCAAGGGATGTTCGACGACTCCGTCGTCTACGTCACGACGCAGGGTTCGCAGGTCCGTATCGACGGCGGTCAGGTCGTCGTTTACGACGTGGAAGGCGACGACGGCGAACTCGCGTCGTTCCCGGTCGAGAAACTCGACACGATCAACGTCTTCGGTGGCGTGAACTTCTCGACACCGTTCGTCGCGACGGCGAACGAGCACGGGATCGTGCTCAACTACTTCACGCAAAACGGGCGGTATCGGGGGAGCTTCGTCCCGGAGCGCAACACGATCGCCGAAGTCCGCCGCGCGCAGTACGCGCTCGACGACGGCGACGAGCTGGCGATCGCGAAGGCGATGATCGCGGCGAAGGTCAGGAACGCGCGGACGATCCTCTCGCGGAAGGGCGTCCGAGGGACGACCGTCCTCAAGGACCTCGGCGAACGCGTTTCGACCGCGTCGAACAAGGACGACCTCCGCGGAATCGAGGGCGAGGCCGCTGAACGCTACTTCGGCCGACTCGACGAGACGCTCGTCGACGACTGGACGTTCGAAACGCGCAGCAAACGACCGCCCGAAGACCACATCAACTCGCTGCTGTCGCTGACCTACGTGATGATGAAGAACGAGGTGTTGAGCGCGCTGCGCTGCTACAACCTCGACCCCTTCCTGGGCGTGCTCCACGCCGATCGGCACGGACGACCGTCGCTCGCGCTCGACCTCCAGGAGGAGTTCCGGCCGCTGTTCTGTGACGCGTTCGTCACGCGCCTGATCAACCGTGGGACGATCACGCACGATCAGTTCGGGAACGACAACCGACTTACCGACGACGGCTTCCAAGCGTACTTGGACAAGTTCGACGGCTACATGGACGAAGAGTTGACGCACCCGCACTTCGAGTACCGCGTGAGTCGTCGAAAGGCGATCCGACAGCAAGTGATCCTCCTCCGGAAAGCGATCACGGGTGAGCTCGACGACTACCACGCGCTGGAGGTGTCGCGATGAGGCTCGCAGTGACGTACGACGTCAGCGACGACTCGAACCGACGTCGCGTCTATCGAACGCTGGAACGATACGGGGCGTGGCGACAGTACAGCGTCTTCGAACTCGACGTATCGGAGAGCGAGCGGGTCGAACTCGAAGACGAACTCGAGGGACATATCGAACCGGCGGACGGGGATCGAGTCCGGCTGTATCGGCTCTGCGAGGCCTGCCAAGAGGCGACGACAGATCTCGGAACCGAACCACCGGACGAGCAATCGAACGTCATCTGACGTCAGCATTCGTCGACCTTTTTCAAAGACGTGTACGGTGGGGGTCCACGAACGATCCCCACTCTCTCGCGTCTCCAGAGAAAACT
>NZ_BATA01000083.1 GCF_000474235.1 Halarchaeum acidiphilum MH1-52-1 | reverse complement strand
GCTTACGCTTCCGCGAGAACGTCGTCGTACTCGCCGTCGTCGACCTTCGCCTTGAAGCTGCGCGCGTCGTCGCCCTCGATGGTGACGCCGAGGGTGACGCAGGTGCCCGCGACTTCCTTCGCGGCGTTCTTCGCGTCGTACGCGAGCAGGTCGGACTGCTTCTGCTCGGCGATGGACTTCAGCTGCTCGATGGAGAGGTCCGCGACGAAGTCCTCTTGGGGCTCACCAGAGCCGGTCTCGAAGCCGGCCTCGTCCTTGATGAGTTCCGCCGTCGGCGGGACACCGACGTCGATGGAGAAGGATCCGTCCTCCTCGTACTCGACGGTGACGGGGACCTCCGTGCCGTCGAAGGCCGCGGTCTGGTCGTTGATCTCCTCGACGACCGCCTGCACGTCGACGGGCGTGGGACCGAGTTCCGGACCGAGGGGCGGGCCGGGGTTGGCCTGCCCGCCGGGGACGAGCACTTCGATGGTATCAGCCATGGGTGGACGAAATCGCGCGGCGGATTTAAACCGTTCGAAAGCTCGCGACGGACGTCGGTCCGAATCGCGCCCTCACGGGAGACTGACGCCCTGCCGGGCGAGGTAGTCGCCCGCCGCGCGGATCTCGACCGGGCTTCCGATGACCCTGATGACGCCGTCGCGCTCGAACAGCGTCACGGTGAACTGCTCGTCCAGCGGGGGGTCGATCCCGGCGAGCGCGTCCGCCCGGAGGACGATCTGCGTGCTATCGCGGTACGTCGACGGATCCCCCATACCCCCGTACTCGCGTGAGAACTGACATTAATGTGTCGAAGATCGTGAGCGTTCGGGTCGTCGCGACCGCGACGGCCGGACGAAAGTGCTTTCCGACGAGACGGCCCACTCACGGACGATGGGACTGGAGGCGGAGATCGAGGAACTCGAAGAGGAGATCGCGAACACTCCGTACAACAAGTCCACGGAAGCGCATATCGGCCGGCTGAAGGCGAAGCTCGCGGAGAAAAAGGAGAAGCTCGAAGCCCAGCAGGCCGGCTCCGGCGGCGGTGGCGGTTACTCCGTCAAACAGCAGGGCGACGCGACCGTCGCGCTCGTCGGCTTCCCCTCCGTCGGCAAGTCCACGCTCGTGAACGCCCTCACGAACGCCGACAGCGAGGTCGGCGCCTACGAGTTCACCACCCTCGACGTCAACCCCGGAATGCTCAAGTATCGCGGCGCGGACATCCAGATCCTCGACGTCCCCGGGCTGATCGAGGGAGCGGCGGGCGGGCGCGGCGGCGGGCGCGAGGTCCTCTCCGTCATCCGCTCGACGGACCTCGTCGTCTTCATGCTCTCCGCCTTCGAGATCGATCAGTACGATCGGCTCTACAAGGAGCTCTACGACAACAAGATCCGCCTCGACACGGAGCCGCCCCACGTCCGCATCTCGAAGAAGATCAAGGGGGGCATCGACGTGAACACCTCCGGCGACCTCGAACTCGATCACGACACCGTCCGGCAGGTTCTGCGCGAGCAGGGGTACGTGAACGCGGACGTCACCATCCGCGGCGATCCGGACGTCGACGAACTCGTCGACGGCGTCCTCGACAACCGCGTCTACCTCCCCTCGCTCGCCGTCGTCAACAAGACCGACCTCATCGAACCCTCCTACGTCGACACGGTGAAGGCCGACCTCCGCGAGCGCGACATCGACCCCGACGAGGACGCCGTCTTCATCAGCGCGTACGAGGAGAAGGGTCTCGACGCGCTGAAGGAGCGACTCTGGGACGACCTCGAACTCATTCGAATCTACATGGACAAGCCGGGCCGCGGCGTCGACTACGAGGAGCCGCTCATCCTCCGGCGCGGCGAGACGGTCGACGACGCCCTCGATCGGCTCGGCGGCGACATGGACGAGCGCTTCCGATTCGCGCGCGTCACCGGCCCGTCGGCGAAACACGACGACCAGCAGGTCGGACGCGACCACGTCCTCGAGGACGAGGACGTCCTCCGCCTTATCGTCCGGCGGTAGCGGCGGGCGACCTGCCGACCGAAAGACCCTCGGCGCGCCCGCGCGAGGGCTTCACCATGCCCCGGCGCCGCGTCGTCCGTCGCCTCCTCGTGCTCCTCCTCGTCGGGCTTCCCCCGTGGACGGTCATTCGGTGGACGAACCCCGGCGGCTCCGTCGGCTACGACTCCTATTTCGCGTACGGTCTCGGGACGCTGTTCGGTCCCCTCGGCCGGCACTTCACGCTCCTCCCGACCTACCTCGATCACGCGGTCGTGACGACCTACTGGCAGCAGGCGTGGCCGACCGGGGCGTTCCTCTACGCGTGCGCGCTCGCGAGCGTCGCGCTCGGGCTGATCGGCCGCGAGGACCGCCGCGTCACCGCGGGCCTGCTCGGTATGGCCGGCGCCGCGGAGCTGCTGCACGCCGTCGGACTCGTCCACCACAATCCCCGTCTCCTCGTCCTCCCGATCGGCACGGTGCTCCTCTGGGGCGTCGCGCTCGCCCGCTACCGCGACGCCCTGCGACGGCTCGTCTTCGTCAGCCCGAAAGCGCCGAATTGAGCCGACGCCGGTACGCTTAACGCGCGCGCGGTCCACGACCCGGATATGAGCGAGAGCGACTACGTGCTCGATCACGTCATGATGCGCGTCGGCGACCTCGAGGCCTCACTCGACTGGTACCAGACCCACCTCGACTACGTCGAGTACGGCCGCTGGGAGGCCGAGACGTTCACGAACGTCTATCTCGGTCCCGAGGACCGAGGGGAGGAGGACGCCGTCATCGAACTCACGTACAATCACGACACGAGCGAGTACGATATGGGCGACGCGTGGGGCCACATCGCCGTCCGCGTCGAGGACGTCGCAGCGGCCTACGAGGAGCTGATGGACGCGGGCGTCGAGGACTACCGCGATCCCGAGTCCTGCGGGGGCGACTACGCCTTCGTGACGGATCCCGACGGCCACGAGGTCGAGATCGTCGAGCGCGACCACGGCCAGAAGTGGAGCCTCGATCACACGATGATCCGCGTCGAGGACGCCGACGAGGCGCTCGGCTACTGGACGCGGAAGTTCGAGTACGAACCGAACGGCCGCTGGGAGTCCGATACGTTCGCGAACTACTTCATGAAGCCCGCGGGGGCGAGCGAGCGCGCGATGACCGTCGAACTCACCTACAACTACGACGGTCGCACCTACGAGAACGCCGACGGCTGGGGCCACCTCGCGGTCCGGGCGGGCGATCTCGGAGACGCGTGGGAGGAACTGATGGAGCGCGAGGCCGAGGACTACCGCGATCCCGAGTCCTGCGATTGGAACTACGCGTTCACGAAGGATCAGGACGGTCACGAGATCGAGGTCGTCACGCCGGACACCGACGTGATGGACGACTAGCTTCCTTCGTCGAGCGG
This sequence comes from Halarchaeum acidiphilum MH1-52-1, assembly GCF_000474235.1. GTDB lineage: Archaea > Halobacteriota > Halobacteria > Halobacteriales > Halobacteriaceae > Halarchaeum > Halarchaeum acidiphilum. The sequence goes on along the minus strand of NZ_BATA01000083.1, from coordinate 6,867 downwards.
CGCCGGACCCGCGTGCTCGGCGACCCAGTGTCGCTGTTTTTCGAGCCACCGGCGGCCATCCTCGGTCAGGATGTAGGCGTTCGTCCGGCCGTCCGCGCGGCGTTTCTCGACGAGTCCGCGCTCGCAGAGCGAGTCGAGGTGGTGGTAGAGCTGCTCGCTCCGGAGCTCGTCGCCGTGATACGCCTCCAGTTCCCGTTTGATGTCCTGCCCGCACGGCTCGCCGAAGTCGGCGACCAGTATGAGCATCTCACGTTGCAGGGCGTGGAGCGTCCGCATCGCGCGACAGTTTCGAGCGATCCGTTATCAACTTATTGTGATTGTGATCCGAACGGAGTCTCGCGTGCGCGGACGCCCACGCTCCGGACGTCTCCCGCTCAGGCGCGGTTCCCGTCCACGAGGTCGGCGGGCGCGTCGGCCAGCCCGCGGAGGGCGTCCGCCTCGACGTGATGGAGGTCGCCGGGAACGATCAGCATGTGGAGCGGGTCGCCGAACTCTCCGTCCGCGAGCGCGCCGAGTCGGTCCGCGCGCACGAGCGAGTCGGGGCTGCCGGCGCGCGCGACGACGACGCCGAGGGCGTCCGGGTCCCACGCCTCCGCGAGCAGGCCCGCCGCGTAGTCGGCGCTCATGTACGCCTCGAAGTCGGGATCGGGACCCGCGGGACCGCGTCCGACCTTGATGTCGAGGTAGCAGAGCGTGTGCAGGCCCCGCTCGCGGTTGTCCTCGATGGTGTCGATCGCGGAGTCCGGAACGACGTCCGCGCCGTGCGCCCACTCGAAGGGGAGCGTCGTCGCCTTCCCGAAGCGGTAGTTCTGGAGACCGGTGAGCGACGACGCCGCGGACTCCGCCGTCGGGGCGTGGATCACGCGCGTCTCGATGCCGCGCTCGTGCGCGCGCAGTCGGAGGTCGACGTGCGTCGTCGAGATCATCGTATCGCCCGCGGTGAGGAAGACCGCGTCGCCCGACGCGGCGGCATCGAGGATCGGCTCGGGATCCTGCTCGACGCCCGCGCGGTCGCGCACGTCGATCTCGACGCCGTGAGAGGCTTCGAGATCGGCGACGTCCGCGCCGACGAGGTGGCTGGTGTAGAACTCCGCGAACACCGCGCCGTCGTCCGCGTCCGCGATGGCGTCCCGGCCAGCGACGGTGACGGAGCGCTCGTCGTAGAGACCGAGACCGGCGAAGGTGAGCATACGTCGAGTCGGGAACCGGCGCGGATACGGGTTTCGCTGCGCGCGGCCGACCGCCGTCGCCGATCGGCGCACTCGCGGCCCGTCGGAACGCCAGCGGTAAGGCCGCTCGTCACCCAGTTCGCGTATGCACGCGCCCTGCGTCCGCGTCCCGACCGAGGAGGGCGAAGCGACGCGCCGCCGCCTCGCCGACGCCGACCTCGTCGCCGAGTCCCTCGATATCGTCGTCGAGGACGGTGCACTCTACGTCCCCGTCACCGATCCCGACGCCGTCCCGGAGGAGTACGAGATCGTCGAGCGCGACGTCCCCGAGCGCGAGACGCCGACGACGCCCGCGGACATACTGGGCTTCGAACCGTCGTACGGGCGCCTCGGCGACGTCGTCATCCTCGACGAGGACGACCGCGCGCGCGCCGCGCGGATCGCCGACGCCATCGTGGAGTCGAACGTCCGCGCGGAGACGGTCGTGAACCGCGCCTCGAAGGTGAAGGGCGAGACCCGTGTTCGCGACTGGGACGTGCTCGTGGGGGAGAGTACCGAAACCGTTCACCGCGAGTACGGCTGCGAGTTCGCGCTCGACATCGCCGAAGTCTACTTCTCGCCGCGCCTCGCCACGGAGCGCCACCGCGTCGTCCAACAGGTCGAGGCGGGCGAGCGCGCCTTCGACATGTTCGCGGGCGTCGGCCCGTACGCGATCCCGATGGCGAAAGCCGGCGCGGAGGTCGTCGCGACCGACATCAACGAGGCCGCCATCGACTACCTCCGGGAGAACGCCGAGCGCAACGACGTGACGGATCGGATCACCGCCACTGCGGGGACGTGCGAAACCTCGTCTCGGGCACGTCACGGGCGGAGCGAAGTGACGGAGTCCGAGATCTCGCCGCGGACTACGAGGGGTGGGCCGAGCGCCTCGTGATGAACCTCCCGCACACCGCGAACGAGTTCCTCGACGCCGCGGTCCGCCTCGCTGGCGACGAGTGCGTGCTCCACTACTACGACATCCAGCACGAGTCGGAGCGGTACGCGCCCGGCGAGGCCGCGATCCGCGCCGCCGCCGAACCCGCGTACGACGTGACGGTCGAGACGCGCCACACCGTCCGCTCGTACGCGCCCCACGAGTACAACGTCTGTCTCGACGTCGGACTGACCCGACGGTGAGATCGAGGACCGTCCCGCCGCCGATTCGCAAGTCTTATTTCTTCGATGCGGCTACGAAGGAGTGAGTACGAGCGCCCGACGCGGGCGACGTGCGCCGGAGTAGCTCAGCTGGCAGAGCGATTCCTTCGTAAGGAATAGGTCGAGGGTTCAAATCCCTCCTCCGGCTCTTCTCACTCTACTACGCCCCGAAGCGGCGCGGTTCGTCGATTCCACGTCCAATACCAAAAGCGCGACGAGGCGGTGGCGGTCGCAGGGAAGTCGCGGGCCGTGCGCGCGCGGCGGACGCGGACGACCGACTCGCGACGCTCTGCGCTGATTCCGGGCCGTCAGTAGTCGTCGACGTGGAGGACGTCGTCGACGGAGCGGCGCGGGAGGCGCTCGGGTTCGTCGCCGCCGCTCTCGCCGAGGGCGATGAGGACGACGGGGATCAGGTCGTCGGGGAGTCCGAGGAACTCGTCGACGCCCTCGAAGTCGAAGCCGGTCATCGGCGTGGCCTTCAGCCCGCGGGCGTGCGCGGAGAGGAGGAAGTTCTCGGCGGCGAGGCTGGCGTTTCGGACGGCGAACTCGCGATCGGCGTCGTCGTCCTCGGCCTGCGCGATGCGGTCGGCGGCGTCCTCCTCGCTGATGCGGCCGGCCTCCGCCCACTCGTTGTAGACGCGCTCGGCGGTGCGCTCGGCGTCGGTGTGGCCGACGACGACGACGCCCGTGCCGGCGTCGCGGAGGTGCTCCTGACCGTACGCGAGGTCGACGAGGTCGTCGAGGCGCTCCTCGTCGCGGACGGCGACGAACTCCCACGGCTGGAGGTTGAACGCGGAGGGCGCGAGCGTCGCGTCGCGGACGATCTCGCGCAGCGTCTCCTCTGCCACGTCGCCGTCGGGATCGAAGTTGTGCCCGGAGCGCCGAGTGCGGATGGCCTCGACGGCGTCGGGGTACTGGGCGTCCGGTGCGGTGTCGGCGTCGAACGTCTGCTCCGTCATGGACGATCGTACGCGAACGGCGTATATCGAACGCATGGAACCCGACGTTCGTGCCGGTTTGGTAATCGTACACGATCAACGGTCCCAGCGGGCGGTGCGCCGGCCCCGCGAACTATGGATCCCGGGGCCGAAGACCGACACATGCAGGCCGCAGAACTCTTGGTGGAGTGTCTGGAGCGCGAGGGGGTCGAGCACGTCTTCGGGCTGCCGGGCGAGGAGACGGAGGACCTCCTCTTCGCGCTCCGGGACTCGACGGTGGACTTCGTCCCGTGTCGCCACGAGCAGGGTGCGGCGTTCATGGCGAACGTCCACGGCCGCCTGACGGGCGAGGCGGGCGTCTGTCTCTCGACGCTCGGACCGGGCGCGACGAACCTCATGACGGGCGTCGCGGACGCGAACCTCGATAAGGCGCCCGTCGTCGCGCTGAGTGCGCAGGGTGGTCTCGAACGTCTCCACAAGGAGAGCCACCAAGCGCTCGACATCGTCGGGATGTTCGAACCGATCACGAAGTGGAACACCCGGATCTCGGATCCGGAAATCGTCCACGAGTCGGTGCGCAAGGCGTTCAAGCTCGCCGAGCACGAGAAGCCGGGCGCGACGCACCTCGAACTGCCGGAGGACGTCGCCGCGGAGGAGACGGACGCTGCTCCCCTCTCGACGGGATCCGTCCGGCGGCCCGACCCGGACGTCCAGTCCGTCGAGCGCGTCCTCGACCTCCTCGACGGCGCGGAGCACCCGCTCGTCATCGCGGGCAACGGCGCGGTGCGGACGCGCGCGGCGCGCGAACTGCGGAGCTTCGTCGCCGAAGCGGACGTCCCCGTCGTCTCGACGTACATGGGGAAGGGCGCAGTGAGCGACGCGGACCCCCACTCGCTGATGACGCTCGATTCGGGCGACGACGCGGAGGCCTCGGCGGCCATCGAGTCCGCCGACCTCGTGCTCACGGTCGGGTACGACATCGCGGAGCACGACCCCGCGGGGTGGAACCCGAGCGCGGAGACGACGATCGTCCACGTCGACTCGGAGCCCGCGGAGGTGTACGAGCACTATAACCCCGACATCGAGGTCGTCGCCGATCCGGGCGCGACGCTGCGCGCGCTCACGTCCGCCTGCTCGGACATCGACGCGGCGTACGACGACGCGTGGTACGCCGACCTCCGCGACGACATCGCGAGCGACGTCTCCGAGCGCGGTTCGGGCGACGATGACGTGACGGTGCGCGCGGCCCTCCCCTCCCTCCGCGACGCCCTCGCGGACGACGACGTGCTCGTCTCCGACGTCGGCAATCACAAGATGGCGATCGCGCAGAACTACCCGACGTACGAGCCGAACACGTGCATCATTTCGAACGGTCTCGCGTCGATGGGGATCGCGGTGCCGGGCGCGCTCGCCGCCGACCTCGCCGTGGACGAGTCCGTGGTCGCGGTGACGGGCGACGGCGGCTTCCTGATGAACGCCGCGGAACTGGAGACGGCGAACCGCCTCGGCTGCGGGTTCACCGTCGTGCTCTTCGTCGACGACGACTACGGACTCATCAGCGAGAAGCAGGAGGCGGATCGCGGCGAACACTTCGGCACCGAACTCGACAACCCCGAGTTCGGCGCGTTCTGCGAGAGCTTCGGCGTCGAGCACTACCGACCGGAGGGATGGGACGCCATCGACGAGGCGTTCGCGGACGCGACCGGGAGCGACGACCTGTCCGTCGTCGAAGTGCGACTCGACTAGGGTGCGGTCGCGACCGGTTCGCGGACCGTGGGGGCACTTCCGGCGCGTGGTGCGACTCGATTAGGGTGCGGTCGAGGCGCGCCCCCGCCCGACCCGTAGCTACAACTATCGGGCGGCCGTGTCCCCACACATGGAACGCGTGAACCCGGCGACGGGCGAGGCGCTCGACCCGATCGAGGCGGACGACGAGGCGGCCGTCGAGGCCGCGCTCGCGACGGCCGACGAAGCGTTCGAGTCGTGGCGCGACGTGCCGCTCGCGGAGCGCGAGGAACTGCTCGCGAGCGCGGCCGACGTCCTCCGGGAGAACGAGGCGGAGTACGCGGAGCTGATGACGGCGGAGATGGGCAAGCCGCTCGCCGCGGCGCGCTCGGAGGTACAGAAGTGCGCGTGGGTGTGCGACTACTACGCCGAGCACGCGGGCGAACACCTGCAGGACGAGCGCGTCGGCGCCGAGCCGGGCGTGGACTCCTTCGTCGCCTACGAGCCGCTCGGGCCGATCCTCGCCGTGATGCCGTGGAACTTCCCGTTCTGGCAGGTGTTCCGCTTCGCCGCACCGCACCTCACCTCGGGGAACGTCGGCCTGCTGAAGCACGCCTCGAACGTGCCCGGCTGCGCCGAGGCCATCGAGGAGGTCTTCCGCGAAGCCGGCTACCCCGAGGGGGTCTTCCAGACGCTGCTCGTCGGCTCCGACGCCGTCGACGGCATCGTCGAGGACGACCGCCTCAAGGCCGTGACGCTCACCGGGAGCGAGTACGCCGGACGCGCGGTCGCGGAGACCGCGGGCGCCGAACTGAAGAAGACCGTCCTCGAACTCGGCGGGAGCGACCCGTTCGTCGTCCTCGACGACGCGGACGTCGCGGCCGCGGCCGCGACCGGCGCGCGCGCCCGCACCATCAACTCCGGGCAGTCCTGCATCGCCGCGAAGCGCTTCATCGTCCACGAGGACGTCTCCGACGAGTTCGTCGAGGCGTTCGTCGCGGAGATGGAGGCGCTCGACGTCGGCGACCCGCACGAGGACGTCGACCTCGGCCCGCAGGCCCGCGCGGACCTCATGGAGGACTTGCACGAGCAGGTCGAGCGGAGCGTCGAGGCCGGCGCGACGGTCGAACTCGGCGGTGAGCCGCTCGACCGCGACGGCTTCTTCTACCCGCCGACGGTGCTGACGGACGTCCCGCGCGACGCGGCGGTCGCCGAGGAGGAGGTCTTCGGTCCCGTCGCGCCGATCTTCGAGGTCGCTGACGAGACCGAGGCGATCGCGCTCGCGAACGACACCGATCTCGGTCTCGGTGGTTCGGTCTGGACGGAGGACCGCGAGCGCGGGACGCGTCTCGCCCGCGAGATCGAGAGCGGCGCGGTGTTCGTGAACGAACTCACGAAGTCGGATCCGCGCCTGCCGTTCGGCGGGATCGGCGACTCCGGGTACGGGCGCGAACTCGGGAAGATGGGCATCCACGAGTTCGTGAACCGCAAGACCGTCTGGGTGCAGGATGCCGAGATGCCCGAGGACGAACCCGCTGGGGAGTAACGGGGTTCCGGCAGGGATCTCGGAGAAGCGAGCGGCGTGAGCCGCGAGTGGCGCGGTTTCGGACGGCTGGTGTGAACTACCGTCCGCGATGGTCCCCCGTGGGTTGATCGTTGCTAGGTGCCGTCCCGAGCGATGGGGGCGCCTCGACGGCGTCGCCGCGTGCTATGGACTCCTCCGGAACCCGCCGTTTCGGACTGCCGCGTGGTCCCTGTGTCGATGGTCCCCCACACACCACTGCTGCAAGTGTTTCGCGGTGATGGTGGGGGTGTCAATGGCGGTGGCGGCGGCGGTCGCG